>PKXK01000138.1:0-10257 GCA_003132325.1 Acidobacteriaceae bacterium | reverse complement strand
GCGTTCGGCCTGCGGGAAGTTGCCGTGATCGGATTCGTTCTTGCCGGCGAGGAAGTAGGCAGTGGCCGCGAGTTCGGGATTGGCGGTTTGCGCGATGTTGGCGAGGGCATCGGTATCGACCTTCCCGTCGCGGATGACCTTTTCGGCCACGTCCGCTTGGTGGCGGAACGAGGGCGTGGGTGGGGTAATGTCGGGGATATTGGAATTGACGGCGGCTCCGGCGTGAACAGGGGAGACGCCACCGGCCTCGATGTGGTCGACGGAAGATTTCGGGATGGCGTAGGTGTCTTCCCCGAGATCGTACTCGACGCGGTTCTTGGTTTCGCGAACCTGGTCGGCCCAGATGGTGCGTCCATTCTTGAGATGAATGACGTCGGCGCAGGCGGGCAGCGCCGCCAGAAGCACTAGAATTGGGACGAGAGCTCGCACAGGGCTGATCTTAGCAACCGGGCAGAGGGGTCGGTAAGGTGACCAAGGTGCTGGAACTGGAGCGGCTCCCCGGACCCTGAGGAGCACCTGATTTTCTGTAGAGACGCGGCTTGCNNGAGACAGGGCAAGCCCCGTCTCTACGGGCGGAAAACATATGAAGCCAGGTCGACTTATGATCGCGTTGGCGTGGTGGCTGCTCGCTGTAGCGCCTTGGGTGCTGGCTGCGGGACCGAGCCTGGAGTGTCCGCAAACCACGAGCGGGCTTTACGCGCGGATTCGTTCCGTCGGGCTGGATCCGCAGCGTGTTTACCGTATTCGGGACGCCTCGATTGACCGGCCTAATCTTCATATTGATTTCGACGACGGCACGCTGGCGTTTACGGAAGATATCTGCGGGCGGATCACGGGCGCGTTCTTCGAGGGTGAGGGCGAGGTACGGCTGCGGCCTCCGAACCGGGTGGAGCGCGGATCGCTGGCGCTGTTCACGGGAATGGCGATTCTCGAAGAGCAGTTCACCGCGGGATATCTGCGCTTCAACGACGACACCGCTGCCGTCTTACAGCGCTCTCTAACGCCAGCGCCGGAGGGCGCGGAATTCATCAAGGAATGGGGCGATGCGAGCCGCATTCTGGCCGAGTTCGACGCTCTGCGCCTGCTGCTGGACTTCAGCCATTTCCTTCCGCTGGAGGGTGGCAGCGATCTCGAGCGAAAGTTTCCGCCGCTGCTGCACGCTCATTTGCTGGGCAAGAGACTGGGTAGTTTTGAGGTGTTCTGGGATGCGGCAGGCGCCGAGCAGTTGTTGGCGGGGCAACCGCGAACCAAAGACGGCATCCTGTTCTTCGATCTATGGACTTCGTTTGCGCCCGCCGGGATGGGCCTCGCGGCTGCGGACCGGCGAGGCGAGGATGCCTCGATTACGAGCTTCCGGATTCAGGCGTCGGTCGAGCCTCCGACGATGTTGCGAGCAACGACAGAGATGAATGTTCGAATACGCAGCGGAGGAGAACGAACGCTGCTGTTTGAGTTGTCGCGTTATCTGAAGATCGAAGCCCTCGAGGCGGATGGGCGGCCGGTGGACTTCATCCAGAACCCGGCGATCGAAGGAAGCGAACTGCATCGAAAAGGGAATGATCTGGTGGCAGTGGTGTTCCCTGCTCCCCTCTTGCCCGCCCAGGAATTGAAACTGCGCTTTCGCTACGCGGGCGAGGTTCTGTCGGATGCGGGGAACGGATTGCTGTACGTGGGCGAGCGCGGCACGTGGTATCCGAATTTCGGTTTGAGCCCGGCACGGTTCGAGATGGAGTTTCACTATCCGGCAAACTGGACCCTGGTGGCAACCGGAAAACAGATGTCGCGCGCGGAAGGTGAAGACGGGGAAACGAACGAGAAAGCGGGGGCGGAGAAGGTTTCGCGGTGGACGTCAGAGCGGCCGATTCCGGTGGCAGGCTTCAACCTGGGCAAGTACGTTCGGGCCGAAGCGAAAGCGGGCAACATTCTGGTGGAGGCCTTCGGCACCAGGGGAGTAGAAAAATCGTTCCCCAAGGCGCGGTCGGAGGTGATTGAACAGCCCCTTTTTCCGGGCACCCCCCCGCAGAGATCGATACCGCCGATCGTGGTGACCCCGCCGCCTCCTTCGCCGGCGCACAATGCCCAAGACGTGGCCGACAGGGCGGCAAAGGCCATTGCCAGTTTCTCAGAGTGGTTTGGGCCGTATCCGTATGGATCGCTCGAGCTGACGCAGATGCCGGGGGACCTGAGCCAGGGATGGCCGGGGCTGGTGTTCCTGTCGAGCTTCGCCTTTCTGAGCCCGCAGGAGCAAACCGACCTGCACCTCGATCCGGTGATTCGCGTTCTCGACAGCCAGGTTCTGGTGCACGAGACCGCGCATCAATGGTGGGGCGATCTGGTGCTGTTCAAGAGCTATCGGGATCAGTGGATCGCGGAGGGTCTGGCGAATTATTCGTCGCTGTTGATGCTGGAGCAGCAAAACCCGGCGCAATTCCGGCAGGTTCTGGAAAAATACCGCCGGGATCTTCTGAGCAAGAACAAAGATGGAGAGCGGCTGCGCGACGCTGGCCCGGTCACGCTGGGGCAGCGGCTGGAGTCGTCGCATTTTCCCGCAGGATACGAGGCGATCAGTTACGAACGAGGAACGTGGCTGTTTCACATGTTGCGTATGATGCTGCGCAATTCCGAAACGGCGTCCCGTTCCCGGAACGGGCGGGCGAATCCATCCGCCAGTGCAGACGAGCCGTTCTTCCGCGCCTTGCGGAAAATCAGGGAACGGTATGCGGGGAAGAGCCTGAGCACGCAGGAATTGGTACAAGTTTTCGAAGAGGAACTGCCCCGCCCACTTTGGTACGAGAAACGTCCCAAGCTGGATTGGTTTTTGGAAGGTTGGATCGAAGGGACGGCGATCCCGGAGCTGGAAGCGCACGAGATTCATATCACGGAGAAGACCGGCGTGACTCGGGTTACGGGCGTGATCGTACAAAAGGACGCGCCCGACGATCTGGTGACGGCGGTTCCGGTGTATGCGACGACGGCGGGTAACGCGATGATTTTTCTGGGCGAAGTGCTGGCGGATGGCCGGGAGACGGCGTTTCACCTGACCGCGCCGACTGCGGTGCGGAAGATTGTGCTCGACCCCAAGCACACGATTCTGACCACCCTGAAGTANNGTTTGTCCAAAGGCGGCACGGCGATGCGATTGCTATGGAAGAGTTGTGAAGCAAGTGAATGGGAACGATATGACTCTTCAGGCATCTGCATACGCAAACGATCGGCGGGCGCGGCGCACCATTCTTCTGGTTGAGGACGAGCCCTTTGTGCGAGAGGCGACGCGCACCATTCTGGAGCACACGGGCTTTGAAGTTCTGCCGGCGGCGGATACCCGAGATGCATTGAAAGTTTACGAGGAATGCAACCATGGAATTGATCTGGTGCTGACGGATATGGTGCTTCCCGGAGGGACAGGACAGCAGTTGGGGCAGGAGCTGCGGCAGCGGTCACCCGAGATCGTGGTTCTGGTGACGTCGGGTTACAGCGAGCAGGACGAAATGGAAGCACCCGAGGCGCGCACCTATTTTCTGGCGAAGCCGTATTCGAAGCGGACACTGGTCGAGAAGATTGAAAAGATTCTTGCCGCGGTGCCGCTGGGGCGGGCGGCGACGCAGGCGACCTAGTGCCGCGACTGCAACCGCAACCGATTTTTGAAACCTTGAAACTCTGCAACCTTGAAACCTTTAGCTTTGCCCTTCTTTGGACGTTATAATCTCCGGTTCCAAAGGAGAACGCATGAAACTCGAGGGGCGAGTCGCGCTGGTTACAGGAGCATCGCAGGGAATCGGTCATGCCTGCGCGCTGGCGCTGGCGCGGGAGGGCGCAAGCGTTGCGGTGGCGGCGCGCAATCAACAAAAACTGGAGGAACTGGTCTCCGAAATCACGGCGGCGGGAGGCAAGGCGGCGGCTTTCGTGATCGACGTGGCGGAGGAAGAGCAGGTGAAGTCCGGGATCAAGTCGGCGCTGGCGCAATTCGGCAAGATCGACATTCTGGTGAATAATGCCGGCATCACTCGCGATCAACTGGTAATGCGCCTGAAGCGAGCCGACTGGGACGCGGTGTTGAACACGAATTTGACTTCCGCCTATCTCTGCATCCAGCAGGCGATCGGTTCGATGCTTAAGCAGCGCTGGGGACGCATCATCAACATCACCAGCGTGTTTGGGCAAATGGGGCAGGCGGGCCAGGCGAACTACGCGGCTTCGAAGGCCGGGCTGATCGGGCTGACGATGGCGATGGCGCGGGAAGTCGCGTCGCGCAATATTACCTGCAACGCGGTGGCTCCAGGCTTCATCGAGACCAGCATGACGGCGGCGCTGAGCGAGGAATTCAAACAGAATGCGGTGAAGGCGATCCCGCTGGGGCGGGTGGGCACGCCGGACGACATTGCGAACGCGGTCTGCTTTCTGGCTTCGGAGGAAGCGTCGTATATCACGGGGCATGTGCTGAACGTAAACGGCGGAATGCTGATGGGGTAGTGGAGAGCCGGTCGTCCCCGCCCGGCCGGACGGGCGAGACGCCCGTCCCTCCACTGTTTAACTGCAATTCCGTAGCGCGGGCCACTCGCCGGCCCTGTTAAGCTCGTCCATACGTGAATCATTCCGGCGTGAATCAGAAATACGATGTCATCATTCTCGGAGCCGGCGCGGCCGGCCTGATGTGTGCCCTCGAAGCCGGGAAGCGGGGCCGGCGGGTCCTGCTGCTCGAACGCGCGGATCGAATCGGCAAGAAAATTCTGATCTCCGGTGGCGGCCGCTGTAATTTCACCAACCTGCACACCGCTCCGGAGAATTTTCTTTCGGCCAATCGGCATTTCGCCAAGTCGGCGCTCGCCCGCTATACNNGAAGGACGACCAGTTCACCGTGCAAGCCGAGGACGCCAGTTTCGGCGCGCCCCGCCTGGTGGTCGCCACCGGAGGCTTGTCCATCGCAAAAATCGGCGCTACATCATTTGGGTACGATCTAGCCGGGCAATTCGGCCTGAAGATCGAACCCCCACGCGCCGCTCTAGTCCCTCTGGTCTTTAGCGAACGCGACCGCAAGCGCTGGTGCGATCTGGCGGGAGTCTCCATCGAAGTGGTTGCTTCCATTCGCGGCGCGAAACGCACCGCGAAACCAGCGTTCCGCGAAAATATGCTTTTCACTCATCGCGGCATCAGCGGGCCCGCGATTCTCCAGATCTCTTCTTATTGGGACGGGAAAGAGCCGATTCATCTCGACCTTGCGCCCGAGCGCAATCTCACTGCTGAGTTGCGAGAGCGCGGTCATCGCGACGAGGCGAGTTGGAGATTGCTGCTGCGAGAAGTCCTGCCTCGCCGCTTCGCCGATCGCTGGCTTGAAACTTATCCTCTAACCGGCAACTCCGATCGCGCCCTCGCCGACGCCGAACGTCAACTGCACGGGTGGGAAGTCAAGCCGGAAGCGACGGAGGGTTACGGAAAAGCGGAAGTCACTGCGGGCGGCATCGATACCAACGAACTTTCTGCCCAGACCCTGGAGTCGCGAAAAGTGCCCGGCCTTTTTTTCATCGGAGAAGTCGTCGACGTCACCGGCCAGCTCGGCGGATTCAACTTCCAGTGGGCATGGGCGTCCGGATTTTGTGCCGGACAAGCGGTGTGAGGCAATTGGTAATTGGTAATTGGCGATTGGCAATTTGTGATCTGAAGCAAAGGGCCATCGAGTTCCAATTGCAAATATTGCAAATTACAAATTACCAATCGCAAATCTTAAATCTCCGCGCCTTCCTGCATGAAGGGCATGCGAGCGAGGATTTCGGCGGCCTGCTCCAGTAGCTTCAGGTCGTCGCTGGTGAAGTCTGCGCCCGCCAGCGAAGCGTCCAGCCCTTTGCGCGAAACCTGCACCACTCCCATTACGGTTCCTCCGGAGGGCGCCACGGCAACGGACATGATTTTCTGAATCGGCATTTGGTCCAGGCTTCGATCTTCTTCCTCGGCTCCCTGCTTGACCCCTTCAAACAGGCTGACATGTCTCACTCGCATGAAGGTATTCGACTGGAGGGGAGTTCGGGTCGCTGCCGTCCGTGCCGCCACCGCCGTTCCGGTCAGGGGCAGTACGCCCGCGGATCGCAGCTCCGGCGGAAAGATAAATCGCAGACTACCCTTGTCTAACCGGAGCAGTGCCACTTCGCTGCGGCGCACACGCAACATCTGCGCGACCTTGAGGCAAACTCTATCCGGACTCGGAGACTCTGAAAGCATGCTCTCTAATTCGGTGACGCTGACTTTGGCGGCTTTGACTGCGGAACTTTGAGTGCTCGTTGATGACATGATGGTGGCCCAGAATCCTTATTCATCCATCGTGCGTGCGCCAGCAACTTTCCGACAAGTTACCAGAGTGTTTTTCCTGCACGCCCCCTACCAGGACCCCGGTTGGTCGTATCCACTGGCGCCTGTCCAAAAACTTATGCAGGGTAGAAGAAATTTTCATGGTGTTGTTACACACTTCCACAGGCGTTCGCGCTATAGTTGGTTCAATCATTTCTCGCAAAATAGTCGGATAGCGGCTATCGGAGTACACGTATGTCGCTGATTCATTACGTAAGACCCTTCCTGGAGTTGGGTATCTGTAAGGAGTACACAATGGCTCGCAAGACGACCGGAAACGGTATTACCAAACGCAGCAAGAAATCCGGAGTCTCCACTTCGCCAGCCGGGGTGCAGGTTGCGCCCGAGGTTCGCGAAAGCGGGAGACCGGCCAACCAGGTTCATATCGAACGCCCTGGCAATCTTGAAGAAGAGATTCGCCGCCGCGCCTACGAACTCTACCTGCAGCGCGCCGGCAACGGGAACGGCGATGAGAACCAGGATTGGCTGATTGCGGAGCGTGAGATCCGCTCGCGCTTCGGCAGTCCGGAACAACACACGGCGTAGGTCCCAGCGGGGTCCGCAGGGAATTCTGCCGAGAGCTGGGAATTGCTTACTGGATCTGCGCCGGACGCGATACGGCGGGCGGTCGAGCTTGGGTGCGAATTTGGCTGCGAGCGCCTGCCAGCCACAGCCGCAGCCGATCAATATAGATATAGACCACGGGAGTGGTGAAGAGCGTCAGCATCTGGCTCACAATGAGCCCGCCCACGATGGTGATGCCGAGCGGACGTCGCAGTTCCGATCCCGTGCCCGTCCCCAAAGCCAACGGCAATCCTCCGAGAAGCGCCGCCATGGTGGTCATCATGATGGGGCGAAAACGCAACAGACAGGCCTCGCGAATCGCCTCGGTCGGGGGCTTTCCGTGTTCGCGCTCGGTGTAGAGCGCGAAGTCGATCATCATGATGGCATTCTTCTTGACGATGCCGATCAGCAGGATGATCCCGATCATCCCAATCACATTGAGCTCATTCTTCGAGATCAGCAGAGCCAGCAGCGCACCGACGCCGGCCGACGGAATCGTCGACAGGATCGTGACCGGGTGCGCGTAACTCTCATAGAGAATGCCCAGCACGATGTACACGGTCAGCAGCGCACAAAGGATCAGCAACCATTGGCTCGATAACGCATCCTGGAAAGCCGCGGCCGTGCCCTGAAAACCGGCGTGCATGGTGGACGGAAAACCGATACTGCGCTCGGCGTCTTCAATGGCGGTGGTGGCAGCGCCAAGCGAAACGTCCGGGGCTAGATTGAACGAGAACGTCACCGACGGATATTGCCCCTGGTGGTTGATCCCGAGCGGGGTGTTCGACGGTCCGAAGTGCGCGAAAGACGCCAGCGGCACTGCCGTGCCGTTTTGGGCGCGCACATAAATGCTCTGCAGAGCGTCCGTGCTGTTGGCAAATTCCGGAGCCACCTCCATGACCACGTGGTACTGGTTCAGTTGCCGGTACATGATCGAGACCTGGCGCTGGCCAAAAGCATCGTAGAGAGCGCTATCGATCGCGGAGGCGGAGACTCCAAGCCGCGCCGCCGTGTCGCGGTCGATCACCACGGTGGCTTCGAGTCCCTTGTCCTGCTGGTCGGTGTTGACGTCGCGCAACTCGGGCAGAGCGCGAAGCTTCTGCAGCAGCCGCGGCGACCATTCGTTCATCTCGGCCAAGTCCTCTCCCTGTAGCGTGTACTGGTATTGAGACTGCCCCATGCGCCCGCCGATGGTCAGATCCTGCGCCGACTGCATGAACAGGGTCGCACCCGGAACCACCGCTAACTTCCCTCGCAGACGTCCAATCACTTGATCGGCGCTGATCTTGCGTTCGGAAAGCGGCTTCAGCATGATGAACATGCGTCCGGTGTTGTAGGTGGTATTGCCGCCGGCAAAGCCCACGATCGTGTTCACCGCGGGATCTTTCATCACGATGTCGACGAACTGGCTCATCTTCCCTTTCATGGCGGTGAAGGAAATATCTTGTGCCGCCTGCACCGATCCCATGACCCGCCCCGTATCCTGCTGCGGGAAAAAACCCTTTGGAACCAGAATGTAGAGATACACGCTGAGGCACGCGGTCGCGATGGTTACGGCCAGGGTCAGCGGTTGATGCCGCAAAACCCAATCGAGGCCGTGGCGATAGCTGCCCAGCATGCGTTCAAAGGCCCATTCGCTGAAGCGATAAATGTGCCCGTGCTTTTTCTCGCCCGCGGTCCGCAGGAACTTGGCGCACATCATGGGCGTGATGGTCAGCGAGATCAGCAGCGACACGCCGATGGCGACGCTGAGCACGACGGCGAATTCCCGGAAGAGACGCCCGACAATGCCCCCCATCAGCAAAATAGGAATGAACACAGCGACCAGCGACGTGCTCATCGAGAGCACGGTGAAACCGATTTCCTTCGCGCCGCGAAACGCCGCTTGCACCGGGGACATGCCCTGCTCGATGAAGCGCGTGACGTTCTCCAGCACCACAATCGCATCATCCACCACGAAGCCGGTCGAGATCGCCAGCGCCATCAGCGACAGGTTATCCAGGCTGTATCCCGCCAGGTACATCACCCCGAATGTGCCAATCAGCGACAGCGGCACGGCCACGCTCGGAATCAAGGTGGAGCGCGCCGTACGCAGAAAAGCGAACACAACCAGAATGACGAGGATGACCGAGATGATGAGCGTCACCTCGATATCGTGCACCGAGGCGCGCACCGTGATGGTGCGGTCCATTACCGGACTCACATCGATGGCGGGAGAAATCGAAGCCTTTAACTGCGGCAGGGCCGCGTATACGCGATCGACGGTTTCGATGATGTTCGCGCCCGGCTGGCGGAACACGATAATCAGGACCGCGGGCTTGCCATTGGCCAGTCCGACGTTATGAATGTCTTCGACAGCATCCTGCACNNGCCCTTGGGAGTGTTGGCATTCGCCAGGTTGAGTGCGGCGCGGACCGCGTCCAGGCCCACTCCCAGCTTGTTCAGAAGCATGGGATTGACTTCGGCGCGGACGGCCGGTTTGGCGCCGCCACCGACGAAGACTTGTCCCACTCCCTCCACCTGCGACAGTTTCTGAGCGAGGATCGAATCCGCGGCGTCGTAAATTTTCGGCAGCGGAATCGTGTCGGAGCTGAGCGCCACAATCAAGATGGGCGCATCCGCCGGGTTGGCCTTGCGATATGTGGGATTGCCAGGAAGGTTGGCAGGCAACTGGCTGCGCGCCGCATTGATGGCGGCTTGCACGTCGCGTCCGGCGGCATCGATGTTCCGGCTGAGGTCGAACTGTAGAACGATGCTGGTGGAACCCAGTTGACTGGTCGAAGTCATCTGGTTCACGCCCGCAATGCGTCCGAACTGACGCTCCAACGGGGTCGCTACCGCCGAGGCCATCGTCTCCGGGCTGGCTCCGGGCAATCCCGCCGACACCGAGATGACGGGAAACTCCACCTGCGGCAGCGGAGCGACCGGTAGAAAATTGAACGCCAGCACCCCCGAAAGCAGCAGCGCCGCCGCCAGCAACGAGGTGCCGACCGGCCGCTTGATAAAAGGAGCGGAGATATTCATGGCTCAGTCTCCGGAAACTTCGGGAGCCGGTTCCTCCATCGGGTTGCCGATCTTGTAGCGGGCGAATCTCTGCGCCAGCCGGTCAAACCACAAATACACAACCGGGGTGGTGTAGAGAGTGAGCAACTGGCTGAGGAGCAAGCCGCCGACAATCGTGATTCCGAGCGGATGGCGCAGCTCTGAGCCCGTACCGCCGCCCAGCGCCAGCGGCAATCCCGCGAGCAATGCGGCCATGGTGGTCATCATGATGGGACGGAAGCGAAGCAGGCACGCCTGGTAGATAGCTTCTTCCGGCGGTTTGTGCTCCACGCGTTCGGCTTCGAGCGCGAAGTC
>PKXK01000290.1:5852-11070 GCA_003132325.1 Acidobacteriaceae bacterium | reverse complement strand
AGCGAGACGCGGCCCACGATACGGTCGCGCAATGGCTCGATGATTTCGCCGGCTTCGACGATACCGGATACGAAAATTCCGTCCACGGTCCCGCAGTCGTATTCGCTGATGATCACGTCTTGCGCGACATCAACGAGACGGCGCGTCAGGTAACCCGAATCGGCCGTCTTGAGCGCCGTGTCGGCCAAGCCCTTGCGGGCGCCGTGGGTCGAGATGAAGTATTCGAGCACCGTCAACCCTTCACGGAAGTTGGCCGTAATCGGAGTCTCGATAATTTCGCCCGTCGGCTTCGCCATCAGTCCGCGCATTCCGGAGAGCTGGCGGATCTGCTGTTTCGATCCGCGAGCGCCGGAATCTGCCATGACGTAAATCGGATTGAGCTGACCTTCTTTATCCCGTCGCTGCATCTGGTTGAACATTTCATCGGCGACTTTTTCCGTAATCGCCGACCAGATTTCGATGACCTTGTTGTAGCGTTCGCCGTTGGTGATGGCGCCATCCAGGTACTGCTGCTGGACTGCGATCACCTGCTTGTCGGCGTCTTTCACCAGGGTCTTCTTGTTGTCCGGGATCACCATGTCATCGATGCCGATGGAGAGGCCGGCGCGCGTAGCATACTTGAACCCGAGCGACTTGATCTCGTCGAGCATCTTGACCGTGACTTCGAGGCCGAACCGCAGATAACAGTAATTGACCAGCTGGCCGATGCCCTTCTTCTTGAGCAGGCCGTTGATGTACGGCATGCTCTGGTTGCCCCCCGGCACTGCCTTGGGCAGATGGTCGTTGAGAATGGCGCGGCCGACGGTGGTATTCAGGTACTCGCGCTTGATCTGCACCGGGTCGGTGTGGTTCACGTCCTGATCGTCGTAGGCTTGCGTCAGGTCGATGACCTCGCCGGTGTAGCGCAGGCGAATCGGGGAGAGCGTTTCCACTTCGCCCATTTCGAGCGCGATCACGACGTCGTCAATGTTGGCGAACGAACGGCCTTCGCCTTTCGCGCCGGGCTTGGCTTTCGTCAGATAGTAGAGGCCGAGCACCATGTCCTGCGTGGGCACGGTGATGGGTTGCCCGGATGCCGGCGACAGGATGTTGTGCGACGACAGCATCAAGACGCTCGCTTCCACCTGCGCCTCGGGCGAAAGCGGAATGTGTACCGCCATCTGGTCGCCGTCGAAATCGGCGTTGAACGCGGTGCANNTGAATGCCCAGGCGATGGAGCGTAGGCGCGCGGTTCAACATGACCGGATGGTCTTTGATGACCTCTTCCAGAATGTCCCAGACAATCGGTTCCTGCTGCTCCACCATTTCTTTGGCCTGCTTGATGGTGGTGCAGTTTCCCGTCTGTTCGAGCCGGTGATAGATGAAGGGCTTGAACAACTCGAGCGCCATCTTCTTCGGTAAGCCGCACTGGTGCAGCTTGAGATCGGGGCCAACCACGATCACCGAACGTCCGGAGTAGTCCACGCGCTTGCCCAGCAGGTTCTGGCGGAAGCGTCCCTGCTTGCCTTTCAGCGTGTCGGAAAGCGACTTCAGCGGCCGGTTGTTGGCGCCACGCAGAACGCGTCCGCGGCGTCCGTTATCGAACAGCGCGTCGACCGCTTCCTGCAGCATGCGCTTNNTTGTTGCGGTTGATGACGCGCCGGTAAAGGTCATTGAGATCGGAGGTGGCGAAACGCCCGCCATCGAGTGGAACCAGCGGACGCAGTTCGGGTGGAATCACCGGCAGCACGTCCAGGATCATCCATTGCGGTTTGTTGCCGCTCTTGCGGAAGGCCTCGACCACTTTCAGCCGCTTGGCATACTTCAGGCGCTTCTGCAGCGAGGTTTCGTTCTTCATCTTCTCGCGCAGTTCGGCGGCCAGAGACTCGACTTCAATGCGTTTCAGAAGTTCCTTGATCGCTTCCGCGCCCATCATGGCTTTGAAGCCGGCAGGGCGATATTGCTGGTCGAGTTCGCGGTACTTCGCTTCGTCCTTGATAACTTCGCGCTCTTTCACCGGAGAGTCGCCGGGATCGACGACCACATAGGCTTCGAAGTACAGAATCGCTTCCAGATCGCGCAGGGAAATATCGAGCAGATGCCCGATGCGGCTGGGCAGTCCCTTGAAGAACCAGACGTGCGAACAGGGCGATGCGAGCTCGATGTGGCCGAGTCGTTCGCGGCGGACTTTGGACAACGTGACTTCCACGCCGCACTTGTCGCAGATCACTCCGCGATGCTTCATGCGCTTGTACTTGCCGCAGAGACATTCCCAGTCGGTGACCGGGCCGAAAATGCGCGCGCAGAACAAGCCATCGCGCTCCGGCTTGAAAGTGCGGTAGTTGATGGTTTCCGGCTTGGTCACTTCCCCATGCGACCAGCTCCGGATCTTTTCCGGGGACGCCAGGCTGATGCGAATGGCGTCAAAGTCAGCCACGGGATTTGCCATATCGAACGGGCTCGAACGAAACATGTTCCTCCGCTTTCCTCGGCTGTTGCGCCGCCGCTCGCGGCCTTTGAAGAAGTCGCTAGTCGCTGGTCGTCAGTCGCTAGCTCAATCTCTGACCCGCAGCCTCAAAGGCAATCCTGCGGATCTCGTTTCCTAAACTTTTGCGTGGCCTGCCGCTGATCGCTAACGACTAACGACCAGCGACCGCCGACTAATCCGCTGCTACCGCCACCGGCTTCTTCTCCGTAATCTTGATCAACTCGACATCCAGGCAGAGCGCCTGCAATTCACGAATCAGCACGTTGAACGATTCGGGCACGCCCGGCTCCATCGCAGCCTCGCCTTTGACGATGGCCTCGTAGATCTTGGTGCGGCCGTAGACGTCGTCCGACTTCGCGGTCAGCAGTTCTTGCAGGATGAACGCCGCGCCATACGCTTCCAGAGCCCACACTTCCATTTCTCCGAAGCGCTGGCCTCCGAACTGCGCCTTGCCACCCAGCGGTTGCTGCGTGATCAGCGAATACGGCCCGATGGAACGCGCGTGAATCTTGTCGTCCACCAGATGCGACAGTTTCAACATGTAGATGTAGCCGACCGTGACCGGCAGTTCGAACTTCTCGCCGGTCATGCCGTCGCGCAGGGTGGTCTTGCCCGACGTGGGCAGGCCCGCGCTCGTTAGCAATGCCTTGATTTCCGTTTCCCGGGCGCCGTCGAATACCGCCGATCCCATGAACACACCGTTCTTCAGAGTCGGAGCCAGCGCTTCGAGCTCATCTTCACTCATATCGCCGATGGTCTCCGCCAGCACGGTGTCCTTGAATAAAGCTTTGAGATCGCGGCGGATGGATTCCGCACGGGTGTTCTGTTTCAGCAACTCCGCAATCTTCAGACCGAGCTCATGACCCGCCCATCCGAGGTGGGTTTCAAGAATCTGCCCCACGTTCATACGGCTGGGGACTCCGAGCGGGTTCAGAACGATCTCGACTGGCGTTCCATCTTCGAGGTACGGCATATCCTCTTCCGGCAGAATGCGCGCGATCACGCCCTTGTTGCCGTGGCGTCCGGCCATCTTGTCGCCGACGCTCAGCTTGCGCTTCATGGCGATGTAGACCTTGACCAGCTTGATCACGCCCGGCGGCAGCTCATCGCCCTTGGTCAACTTGTCTTTCTTTTCGTTGACGATCTTCTTGAGCACATCGATCTGCCGCGAGGTCATTTCCTCGATCTCGTCGATCTGCTCGTTCACCCGCGGATCTTTGTCGGCGTACTTGATCCGCTTCAGGTTGCGGGTCGAGATGCGCTCGATCGCGTCGCGGTCCAGAATCGTGTCCTTGGTCAGCAACCGCTTGTTGGTGCGCTCGTCGTGCAGGTCGGCTTGCACTTCCTTGCCGCCCAGCAGGCCTTCCAGGCGCTTCAGGCGCTCGTCGGTCAGAATTCGAATCTCGTCCGAAAGGTTCTTTTCGAGTTTCGCGACCTGGTAGCCTTCGATCGTTTTGGCGCGCTCGTCCTTTTCCTGGCCCTTGCGCGAGAAAATCTTCACGTCCACCACGATGCCTTCGATTCCCGGCGGACAGTAGAGCGAAGCGTCGCGCACATCGCCGGCCTTTTCGCCGAAGATCGCGCGCAGCAGTTTCTCTTCCGGCGTCAGCTGCGTCTCACCCTTCGGCGTAACTTTGCCGACGATGATGTCGCCCTGCTTGATGCCAGCGCCGATGCGGATCACGCCCGCTTCATCCAGATTGCGCAGCGTCGATTCGCTGACGTTCGGGATGTCGCGGGTGACTTCCTCCGGCCCGAGTTTCGTGTCGCGCGCTTCGAGTTCGAACTCTTCGATGTGAACCGAGGTGTAGTAATCCTCCTTCACCATCTTTTCCGAAACCAGAATCGCGTCCTCAAAGTTGTAGCCGCGCCAGGGCATGAACGCGACCAGCACGTTGCGTCCCAGAGCCAACTCGCCCAAGTCGGTGCACGGACCGTCGGCAATCACTTGCCCCTTCACCACCCGCTGGCCTTTCTTCACGATCGGCTTCTGGTTGATGCAGGTGTTCTGGTTCGAGCGCTTGAACTTGGTGAGCTGATAAATGTCGCTGCCCACTTCACGCGAAAGCTGCATCGGATGATGCTCGCCCTCGACCCGAACGATGATGCGTTCGGAGTCAACTGAATCGATGATTCCGTTGCGCTTCGCCAAAATCACCGCGCCCGAGTCGCGCGCCGTAACGCCTTCCATCCCCGTTCCCACAATCGGAGCCTGAGCCCGCAGCAGTGGCACCGACTGGCGTTGCATGTTCGCGCCCATCAGCGCGCGGTTGGCGTCGTCATGCTCCAGGAACGGCACCAGCGAGGCAGCGACTGAGACCAGCTGCTTCGGGCTGACGTCCACGTAGTCGACTTCGTCGCGATTTACCAGCACGAAGTTGCCGGCCTTGCGAGCATTGACGAGTTCGCCCGCGATGCGGCCCTTTTCGTCCAGTTCGATGTTGGCCTGAGCGATGGTGTGCCGGTCTTCTTCCCAAGCGGAGAGATAGAACGAGAACGGCTCGACCTCCACCGGCTTCTTGCGGCGCTCTTTGAGATCGGCGTTGACCTTCTCCATCTCGTTTTTCTCGGCATGGTCGCCGACTTTGTAGCTGCTGTCACCGACATTGACGACAATGACGTAATCCACCACGCGCGCGCCCTTCACTTTGCGGTACGGCGACTCGATGAACCCGTAATCGTTGATGCGCGCAAAGCAGCTCAGCGACGAGATCAGTCCGATGTTCGGGCCTTCCGGCGTTTCAATCGGGC
>PKXK01000290.1:0-5767 GCA_003132325.1 Acidobacteriaceae bacterium | reverse complement strand
GGCCGATGCGGAACTGGTTTTCGAGCAACTCACCAACCGCACGCACGCGGCGATTGCCCAGGTGATCGATGTCATCCACCGCGCCGATGTTCTTGCGCAGCTTGAGCAGGTACTTGATGGTCGCGTAAAAGTCGTTGGGATCAAGCGTCCGCTGTTCCAGGCTCGTCGCCTCCTGGTTCTCAAACAGCTTGATGTTGAACTTCAGCCGGCCCACGCGAGAAAAGTCATACTTGCGCGGATCGAAGAACATGCCCTGGAATAATGCCGTCGCCGTGTCGAGCGTTGGCGGATCGCCCGGTCGCAGTTTGCGATAGATCTCGATCAGGGCCTCCGAGGGGCTGGTGATCGAATCGCGCCGCAGGGTCTGGCTGATCACCGTGCCCACGTCGTCGCGCTCGGGGAAGAACAGGCTCATCTCGACCACGCCCGATTCCAGAATCTTGGCCACCTTGTCGGCGGTGATTTCCGAGTTGGCCTCGAGCAGTACTTCGCCGGTCGTGGTGTCGACGATGTCGCTGGCCGCCCACGCGCCTTCGAGGTCGCTGGTGTCGACTTCGATTTCGCCGATCTTCGCTTTCTGAATTTCCTTCAGGATGGCCGGCGTGATTTTGCGGCCGGAGTGCGCCACTTCGTCGCCGGATTTCGACTTGACGCTGTGCGCCAGCTTCATGCCCAGCAGATTCGTGGGCTTGTCGGTGGCCGGATCCAGCGTCCAGAACAGCTTCTTGTCGCGGACAACCAGGCGGTCGGTGGTATAGAAAGTCTTCAGAATGTCTTCGCCGGAACGCAGCCCAAGGGCGCGCAGGAAAATCGTGCCCAGGAACTTGCGTTTGCGGTCGATGCGCACGTAGAGAACATTCTTCTGGTCGTACTCAAACTCAACCCACGAACCGCGGTAGGGAATGATCTTTCCCAGGAAGTACGTGCGGTTCGCCGCTGTCTCAAAGAACACGCCCGGCGAGCGGTGCAACTGGCTGACGATTACGCGCTCGGTCCCATTGATGATGAACGTGCCGTTCTGCGTCATCAGCGGGATGTCGCCGAAGAAAACTTCCTGCTCTTTAATGTCGCGAATGGAACGGTTGCCGGTCTCCGGGTCCTTGTCCCAGATGGTGAGACGCATCGTGACTTTAAGCGGAGCCGAGTAGGTCATGCCGCGCTCTTCGCATTCCGCCACGTCATACTTCAGTTGCAACCCAACCGGGTCGCCGCACTTGTTGCAGAAGTCGGGTGTATTCGCGTTGTAGGTGCCGCACTTGTGGCAGAGAACTTCGCCGGGATGAAACGGGTCGGTGATCACCGTCGATCCGCAACTCTTACAAGTCGTGCGCAAGTGATGCAGCCCCTTCAGGTGGCCGCATTTGCATTCCCAGTTGCCAATCGCGAAGTCCACGAACTCGAGTTGCGAAACATTGCGGAAGTCGGTAATCGGAAATACCGACTGAAACACCGCTTGCAGTCCGCCGTCTTCGCGTTCGCTGGGCAGTTTGTCCATCTGCAGGAAGCGGTCATAAGAGCGCTTCTGAACCTCGATCAGGTTCGGAATCTGGATGGTGGCTGGAATCTTTGAAAAATCAAAACGTTTGCGATGGATATTGTGCTTTGGCATTCTCTGGAACTCCTGCTTTCAGGCAGCCTGGGGCTGCGGTACAGCGCGGAATGAGGGCGCGAAAACAGCGGCGCCAAATATTTTCTAACGGGCGGTGTACGCGGAAAAAAGACATAGGCACCCGTAGGGACATGTTTGTCCTCGGGCGCCACACTCGACGCTTACTCTTAAGTGACTTGTAAAATTCCGTGCCAGTTCAAAGGCCTGTTCCGTCCCGCCGCCCGCGGGACCGGCTGCCAAACTTTCAATTCCAGCGACCCTTTTTCCGCTTCCTGGGTCTATTTAGGAGGATGCGGGTCGCTGTCGCCTCACAGTGAAGCCAGGGTAAGCGGGTTATTTGTTAGATATTAACACAGCCCGCCACGATTCAGCCACTGTTCGGTCAAATAATTGCAAGCGGAGAGGATCCCCGGATCTGGCCTGCCCAGATCGGCGGAAACCGCCCCGCGCTGCCAGGGTCACTTGACTTCGACGGTTGCGCCCGCTTCCGTGAACTTCTTTCTAATGGTCTCGGCTTCGTCCTTCGAGACGCCTTCCTTTATGCTCTTAGGAGCGCCATCGACCAGGTCCTTTGCCTCTTTCAATCCCAGGCTGGTGACCTCGCGTACGGCCTTGATTACATTGATCTTATTGGCTCCCACTTCTTTCAGAACGACCGTGAATTCGGTCTTTTCTTCGACCGGGGCTGCCGCGGCCGCCGCTGCGCCGCCGGCAACCATCACCGGGGCCGCTGCCGCCGCCGAAACGCCCAGACGCGCTTCCAGTTTTTTGACCAGGTCCGCCGCTTCCAGCAACGACAGGCCAACAATCGACTCTTCCAACTGCTGTAGATCCGCCATGTGAATCTCTCCGCTTGATGTAAGATTTGCGATTTTGCTATCGCTCGGCCAGGTTTCCAGTGCGACCAGGTCGTCCATTCCAGCGCCAGACAACGCCCGAATCTCAGACCGCGCCACCCCGAGCTTTGCGATAACTAAATCTTTTTTCGAGCAGTCTTGCTGCCCCGAAACTTGCGTGAATTTGCAATTGGTGATTATTGGTGATTTGTAATTTGTAATTGAAAACCCAAAAACCCGCCGGGTTCAAATTACCAATTACAAATTTTCCAATTACAAATTTCTATGCCTCTTTGAATTTCTTCTGCTCCACGCCCTGGCTCACAACCACCGCCAGATTCCGCCCGACCGCATTCATCGCGGTAACCAGACGCTGCGACGGAGCGCTCAACAGGAACAGCAACTTCGAATACAGCTCGTCCTTCGATGGCATGGTCGCCAGCGACTGGATCTCCTTGACCGTAATCGCGCGGCCTTCGACCACTCCCGCCTTGAAGCTGAATTCTGGATGGTCCTTTGCGTACTTCGCCAGCACCTTTGCCAGCGTCACCGGATCGCCTTCGGTGTAGGCGATCGAGGTTACGCCCTGAAGGTTCTTCAGCGCCTCCTCGACCTTGGTGCCCTTGCCGGCGCGCTCCGCCAAAGTGTTCTTGACCACGCGATACTTCGCCCCGGTCGGACGCAATGCCTTGCGCAATTCGAAATCCTGCGTCACCGTCAGCTTGGAGTAGGTAGCCACGATCATGCTCGAAGCGTTCTTCAGTTCGCCACCGAGCTTCTCAACCTGCGCGACTTTCTTAGCTCTAGTAACCGCCATGTTCAAACCCTTTCAGAACTTGTGTAGGGACCAGCCGCCCTCGGCTGTCCAGCCAGGCAAAGCCCGGCGGCTTTGTTCGTAACTATGCCTTAGCCGCAACCTCGATCGGAGTCGTATCCAGCGAGATCCCGGGCCCCATGCTCGAACTCAGGTAGCATCCCTTGATGTATTTGCCCTTGGCCACGGAAGGCTTCGCCTTGATCACGCTTGAGATCAGCACGGTCGCGTTCTCGATCAGCTTGTCGGGCGTGAATGAAATCTTTCCCACCGGCACGTGCACCAGCGCCGTCTTGTCGGTGCGGAACTCGACCTTTCCGGCCTTGATTTCCTGCACCGCGCGCGCCACGTCCATGGTGACCGTACCCGTCTTTGGATTCGGCATCAGACCTTTGGGTCCGAGCACCTTGCCCAGACGGCCCACCGACTTCATCATGTCGGGCGTGGCAATCAGCGCGTCGAAGTCGGTCCAGTTTTCTTTCGTGATCTTCTCGACCATATCTTCGCCGCCGACGAAATCCGCTCCCGCCGCCTCGGCCTCGCGAACCTTTTCGCCGCTCGCGATTACGAGAACCTTTTTCGACTTGCCCAGTCCATGGGGAAGCACGACCGTGCCCCGCACCATCTGGTCGGCATGCTTCGGATCGACGCCCAAGCGCAGCGTCACCTCCACCGTCTCGTCGAACTTTGCGTATTTTACTTTCTGCAGAAGTGGAACCGCTTCCTGCAGCGTGTAAGGCCGCGGCTCGACCGCTTTTCGCGCCTTTTCGATATTCTTCCCTGACTTCTTCATTTTCCCCTCGTCTCCCACCGCTGATCGTTGGTCCGGTCAGCCGTGGTGTTTTCGACAAAAACTAATGTCGTTGGTCGCTGGTCGTTAGTCGCTAGCAAGCCCTTCCGAGCGACTACCGACCAACGACGGACGACGAATTTTATCCAACCACTTCAATCCCCATCGACCGGGCCGTGCCACGCACGCTCTTGATGGCGGCATCGACGGATGCGGCATTCAGATCCGGCATCTTTTGCTTGGCAATGTCCTCGACCTGCTTCAGCGTTACCTTGCCAACCTTATCTTTGTTGGGCGCGCCCGATCCCTTGGCGATGCCGGCCGCCCGTTTCAGCAAGATCGACGCGGGCGGCGTCTTGGTAATAAACGTGAACGTGCGGTCGCTGTACACCGTAATCACGACCGGAACAATCAACCCTTCGAGTTCCTTCTGCCCGGTGCGGGCATTGAACTGCTTGCAGAATTCCATGATGTTGACTTGCGCCTGACCCAGCGCCGGTCCCACCGGAGGCGCCGGCGTCGCCTTGCCCGCCGCAATCTGCAACTTTACCGAACCTGTAACTCTCTTTGCCATGATGCCTTTCCCGTACCTGAACTGAACTCCAGCCCCGAGTCTAGGATTTTCGGCTCGGCGCTTCGCAACTCTTGTTTCGTATCAGGGTATCGCTTTAGCGATACCGCAAATCCTTCGAAATCAGATGTCCCTTTAGGGGCCGGACGCGCTGCTACGCCACTTTCTCCACCTGCCCAAATTCCAATTCCACCGGAGTCGACCGGCCAAAAATCGTGACCATCACCTTCAAGGTCTCGCGATCCTCGTTCACGTCGTCGACCACGCCCGTAAAGGTGGCGAACGGGCCCTCGCCAATGCGCACCGTCTCGCCCTTTTCGAATTTGACCTTGAGCTTCGGTTTTTCCCGGCTGTCGGCCACTTTGTAGACGATGTGATTGACTTCTTCTTCCGACAACGGAGTCGGCTGCTGTCCCGTGCCCACAAATCCGGTAACCCGCGGCGTCGCTTTCACCACGTGCCAGACGTGATCGTCCATGTCCATTTCCACCAGCACATAGCCGGGATAGAACATGCGTTCCGAGGTATGTTTTTTGCCGCCGCGGACTTCGGTGACCGACTCGGTCGGAATCAGCACCTTGCCGATCTTCTCCTGCAACCCGAAAGCCTGCACGCGCGATTCGAGCGACTCTTTCACTTTGCGTTCGAATCCCGAATAGGCGTGGATGATGTACCACTTCATATTCGGATTGCGCGCGGGCTCGCCGCCCGGAGTTGCGTCGGCGGGCGGCGCTGGCTGGCCGTCTTGGCCAATGCCAACCGCAGCGCTTTCGTTCTTGTCTTTATCCGTAACTTTGTCCGTATCCGGCATTCCATCGCTTCTTTCGCTCGCTGCCTAACGGCGCGAGAAGTAATGCAGCATCCGTTCCAGGGTGTTGCTGATCGCGAGATCCGTCAGGAAGAAAAATAACCCAAACAGAAATACGGTAATGATGACGACCGTCGTCGTTCCCTGGACTTCCTTCAGCGTTGGAGACGTGACTTTCTTCATCTCCGTGCGCACGTCGCTGTAAAAAGCCTTGATCCGCTCGGGCCAGGACCTCAGCGTGTTTACAATCGCGTTCTGTTCTACCGCTGTCGCCATACCTTCCCGCTTTCCTCGACTGCTCCCTCTCGGGCCTGAACTCTGGCAGGGGCGGAGGGATTC
>PKXK01000086.1 GCA_003132325.1 Acidobacteriaceae bacterium | reverse complement strand
GAGTCGGTGGCCATGAGGCCGCGAAAGCGCGACCAGTGGGTGCGCGCGATCAGGAGATCGGTCGCGAGATAGGTGGTGCGGGTGCGGTTGAAGGCGTATCCCCTGGGACCGCGGGACATGACAACTCCTAGGATTTGTAATTGGTGATTTGTNNCAATCACAAATTGGGTCCAGGGGTTCATCGTCTTCCCGCCGCGGCGGGCATGAAGATGTGCAGCAACTGAATGATGGCCGGGCCGACCGTGACTACCAGCAGGGACGGCATCACAAACAACACCAGGGGAATGATCATTTTGACGGTCGTCTTGGCGGCCTGTTCTTCGGCGCGCTGGCGGCGTTCGGTGCGCAGGGAATCGGAATGCACGCGCAAGGCCTGGGCCACGCTGGTGCCGAAGCGATCGGTCTGAATCAGGGTGCCGACCAGCGAGCGAATGTCGTCGACTCCGGTGCGCTCGGCCAGATTGCGGAGGGCCTCGGCTCGAGGTTTTCCGGCGCGGGTTTCGAGGTTGAAGAGGTGGAACTCGCCGCTCAGTTCCGGGTGCGCGGTGCGTAAATCGTCGCCCACTCGCATCATGGCCTGATCGAGAGAGAGGCCTGCTTCCACGCAGATGACGGTTAAATCGAGTCCATCGGGAAGGCCGATGCGGATCCGGCGCTGCCGTTCCTTGAGCTTCTTTTTCAGCAGGAAGCGCGGGATGAAAAAGCCGAAGGCGGTTACCCCAGTGAGCAGCAGGAGGGAATCGAATCCGGTAAAGACAAAAACCGAGAAGAAGCCCAGGGCGGCGAACAGGACGCGCAAGCCACGATAGATGGTGACATGTTGCGGGTCGCGATATCCCGCCTGAATCAGCCAGGCGCGGGTTTGGGAAACCTCGGTGGGCGAGACCGGCAAGGCGCGGCTGAAGGGATCGAGGGCCTGCTGCATGCGTTCGCGCATGGCGGGTTTGGGCTGGGTTTTAGGGCGCTGCCAGCCGATCTCGCGGAGGCGCGATCCGAGCACCGAAGAGGGGGCCACCGCGGCCGCTCCAAAGGCGAACACGATCACCACGACGGTGAGAAAAGCGACAATCGAGAGTATCAGCGGCAGTGGCATGAATTAGACCTTTACTTCCGTCGCTGGTCGTTGGTCGTTGGTCGTTGGCAAGACCTCCGAACGACTAACGACTAACGACCTACCTACCTCTAATCGAACCCAAACTTCCACTTTCATCAAACCTGAATCCTGATAATTCTGCGAATGACAAAGTAGCCCAGCGTCTGCAAACTGATGGCGACGACGAGCGCGACGTGTCCCAGCCATTCCGTGAACAGCGGGAGAATGAATCCGCGGTTGATGACGAGCATGACGACGACAATGGTGGGTGGAAGCGCCATGAGCAGGAGCATGGTGAGGCGTCCCTGGGCGGTGTGGACGCGGACCTGGCGCAGGATCTTGAAACGTTCACGGATGACGTAAGAAAGGTTGTCGAGAATTTCTGCAAGATTGCCGCCGGTTTCGCGCTGCAACATCACCGCCGTGACAAAGAACTTGACGTCCACCAGAGGAACGCGATCGGCGAGGTTGAGCAGGGCATCGCGCACCGGCAGGCCGAATTTCTGTTCTTCGAAGAGCTGGCGGAATTCTCCGCCCACGGGCTCGGAGACTTCGTTGGCAATCAACTCGATGGCGGTGGTAAAGGCGTGTCCGGCGCGAACCGCGCGGGCGAGAGTGTCGATGGCCTCGGGAAACTTCTCCTCAAATTTCTGGAAGCGCTTGGTCCGCCTATGGGAGGCATAGGCGTAGGGGATAAAAAACCCGAGCAGAGCGCCGGCCCAGCCGAACTCATAGCGTCCGGCGGCAAAGACCGCGATGACGGCGAAGGCCACAGCCGATAGGGCGCAAAGCATGAGGAAGTTTCCGGCGCGAACATCGACGTTGCCCTGCGCCAGCATTTTTTGCAGAACGGAGACGCGCTCGGAGCGGCGCAGCCAGGTGTCGAAAGCCGGGATCCGGCTGAGCACTTCGTCGCGCAGCAGAGCGACGGCGGGCGCGGGCGTTTGGGCTGGCTTCTGTGTGGCGGAGAGGCGATCGCGAAGAATGCGGGCCCGTGCCTGGCGCTGATCCAGCAACGACAGGGCGGAAAAGACCGCCAGCGTGACCACCACAAACACCAGCAAAGCGGTGAAGAGCGGCATGCCCCTAGACCTCCATCCGCGATTCGAAGAGTTCGGGGCTGAGGCGGCAACCGGCGGTGGCGAGGCGCTCGGCGAAATGCGGCGGATGGCCAGTGGAGTGGAAGACGCCGCGCACCTTTCCGCTCTCATCGATGCCGCTGCGGTCAAACGTGAAAATATCCTGCAGCGTGATCGAGTCTCCGTCCATCCCGATGACCTCGGAAATGGTAATCACCTTGCGCGAACCGTCGGAGAGACGCGCGACCTGGACTACGGCGTGGACGGCGTTCGAGATCTGCTGGCGAATGGCACGCTCGGGAATGTTCAGGTTGGCCATGGAAACCATGTTTTCGACGCGAGACAGGGCATCACGCGGCGAGTTCGCGTGGACGGTGGTGAGCGAACCCTCGTGGCCGGTGTTCATGGCCTGGAGCATGTCGAAGGCTTCTTCACCGCGCACCTCGCCCACTACGATGCGATCCGGACGCATGCGCAGGCTGTTGATGACGAGCTGGCGCATGCGGACCGATCCTTTGCCTTCGATGTTGGGAGGACGGGTTTCGAGGCGGACGACGTGTTCCTGCTTGAGCTGCAATTCGGCCGCATCCTCGATGGTGACGATGCGCTCCGAATTCGGAATGTAACCGGAAAGAACGTTGAGAACGGTCGTCTTGCCCGCGCCGGTTCCTCCGGAGATGAGCAGGTTCAGGCGGCCTTTGACCATGGCCGAGAGCATTTCGAGCATGGGCTCGGTCAGGGTCTTGTTGTCGAGCATGTTGCGCGCGGTGATGGGATCGCGGCCAAAGCGGCGGATGGAAAGGCAGGCGCCGTCGAGCGCCAGGGGCGGAATGATGGCGTTGACGCGCGAGCCATCCTGCAGGCGGGCATCCACCATGGGCGAAGACTCATCGACGCGCCGCCCGATGCGGGAGACGATGCGGTCGATGATCTGCATCAGGTGCTGGTTGTCTTTGAAGGACAAGCCGGTAATTTCCAGCTTGCCGGCGCGTTCGACGTAGACACGGTCGAAGCGGTTGACCAGAATGTCGGAAATGGTGGGATCTTTGAGCAGCGGCTCGAGCGGGCCGAGGCCGAAGATTTCGTCGAGGATCTCGCGCGACAACTGCTCGCGCTCGGCGAAGCTGAGCGGAACGGCTTCGCTGTTTACCGAACTGCGAATCAGGATGAGAACTTCTTCGCGCGCGGAATCGCCGGCCGTGCGGCCGAGTTTTTCCAAGTCGAGGCGATCGAGGATCTTGCGATGCAGATCCGCCTTGACCTGCTGGTACTCGCTCCGTTCGAAGGCTTGCANNAGAGCTGACAGCTGAGAGCTAATTTACACCGTCTTAAACAGCGACCACGCCGTGCGCTTTACGTCCAAATCGTCTTTGGTCAAGTATTCCGCCAGCCCGGAAATGGAGCGGGCAATTTCGGTGGTCCCCTGCTGCATCACGGGAACGCCGCGATCGATCGCGGCCGAGACCGCGAAGTATTGATTGGGAATGCGCCAGAGCACTGGGGCGCCGATGGCGGCCTCGGTCTCCGCTTCATTGAAACCCGCCACTTTTCGATAACGGTTCAAGACCAGCGCAAAACGGTCGCGCGATCCGCTCTCGCCGAGATACTGGGCGACTCTTCCCGCGCTCCACAGGGACGCGACATCGGCGTGGGCGATGAGCAAAATCTTTTCCGAAAGGTTGCTGACCAGGCGGGTGGCGCTGTCGAGCCGCGAGGAAGCGTCGACCACGATGTAGTGAAACAGACCGACCATGGTGTCGAACAGGCGGGCAAAATCGGCGGCGGAGGGGTCGATGGCCGTGGGATTCGCAGGGCCGGCCAGCAACTGCAAGCCATGATCGTGACGGACCATGAAGCTGTCGAGCAGGGACGAGTCGAGGCGATGGAGGTTGGTAACGGCGTCCGAAATGGTGAACGCCGGCTTTAGATTAAGGTGCAGAGCGCAATGGCCCAGGGGCGCCAAGTCGATCAGCGCCGTGTTCTGGTGAGCCGCCTGCAAGGCCAGGGCGAGATTGACGGCGACCGTGGTCGAGCCGCTGCCGCCTTTGGCGTTCACGATGGTGAACACCTTTCCCCGGGAACTTGCGCGCCCGGGCTTGCGTCGAGTTGCCGACAGGCGGACGAACGCTTCCAGCAGATCGGTGGTGGTGGTGGGGCGCTCAATGTATTCGCGCACTCCCGCCCGCATGGCACTGACGATCAACTGCGGCTGGGTCATGGGGCCGACCGCGAACAGTGCCGCGTTGGGAAGCTCCTGGTGAAGCAACTCCACCGCCCGCAGCGCCGCGGTGATGCCATCGGTCGAGATGTCGACCAGAACCACGTCGGGGGCAAGGGTTTGGGTTCGGCGGACGGCCGGGTCGCTGGCGGCCAAAGGCATGGTGGGATTGCTGCAGACGGTGCGGGCGACGCTGGTGCCATCCACCAGAACCTGCAACACCGCGCGCTGGTCATTGTCCGTGGCGAATACGGCTACTGACAATTCCGGCATGATTCGTTCCCGACCGTCCTTTCTAATGCTTTCAACAACCGCAGGCCCCCTCAGCGGCTAAACCGGCTGCGGACAAAATCGACTTTCGCCCTGCAGCCCCTAAAGGGGCGTCTCACTTCGAATCTGCGGTATCGCTAAAGCGATACCCTGATACGAACCTTTGTCTTACTAGCTATGCACCCTCACTAAACTATCTCAGCACCTACTACTTCTTGCTGCCCTCGGGCTTATTAGCATCGAACTTACTGTGATCCAAATAGGGCTCCGGCGTCGCCGGACCCTTCGGCGCCTGGGTGCTGGGCGAAACCCGGTGCACCGTGCACAGAACCATCAATTCCGAGTTGCTTTTTTGATCGCTCTTGCTCTTGAAGAAATTGCCCAGGATCGGGAGATCGCCGAGAAACGGAATCTTGCTCGCAAGATTTGTGACCCGGTTATCCATCAGGCCGGCGATGACAAAGCTCTGGCCATCTTGCAACTCGAATTCAGTATCCGCCTTGCGTGTGCTGATGGCGGGGATCGTGGTTCCGGAAACCGTGACGGCATTGGCGAAGTCGAGCGTGCTTACCTCGGGAGCTACGCGCAGATGGATGTTGCCGTTCGGCTGAATCACGGGGGTGAACTTCAAGCGCACGCCGAACTCGCGGAACTGCACCGTGACGGTTGAGATTCCGCCGGCGCCCGGCTGTACCACAGGAAAGGGAAATTCGCCTCCAGCCAGAAAACTGGCTTCCTTGCCATTGACCGCAATCAGGTTGGGCTCGGCCAGGATCTGCAGGAGATTTTTCTGCTGCAGCGCTTCGATGACAGCGTCCAGATTGATGTCAGTGCGGGCGACAAAAAGATTCAGGAAGTTGTTGATGGTGGTGGACGTGGTCGCCGGCGTGACCGTGGTCGAAGACGAGGTCGAGGTCACGCTCGCGGGCGTCCGGGTGACGCTGACGCTGCCGAACTGCCCGGTCTGGCTGGTTGCAATTGTGTTCCCCAGTCCGGGCATGATCAGGTTAACCCCCACCTGGTGCAACGCCGTGCGGTCCACTTCCGCGAACTTGACTTCCAACAGGACTTCCTCCGCCCCAACCGGGCCGAAGGTGAGCACGTTGACGACGTTCTTGGAATACGCCGACGCCAGCGCGCCGGCATGCTTGGAGACGTCCTCGGTGGTAACGTGACCAGAAAGAACAATGGCGTTGCGCGAAGGCGTTACGTTAATCTGCTCATCGGGAAAAAGACGGTGCATTTCCTCCGTAGCCGCGGTGATATCGACATCCACGCGGAGGTCGAAGCTGCGCGAGCGCTCCAGTTCGTCCCAAATCAGCAGTGAAACCTCGCCCGGATTGAGTCCATTCACCAGAACTTGCGTTGGGGTGACGACCAGCGCATCGGCCACCGTGGGGTCGGTTACGGAGATGCGCTTCAGTCTTTCGGTCGTGTTAATCAAAAGGGACTTTCCCACCATCACCCGCAGCGGCGCCGCGCCCGCCGTAACGCTCTGGGGGGATGCAGAAGTGGCCGGGGTGGAGGAGGCTGCGGCGGGCGCATTNNGTTGTGGTTGGCGCACCGAGAAGTAGAACGGCTGCGACCAGCGTAAGAGCTTTCATGAATTCGGACCTCGGCGAGGATGCGCGAGCAGATCCATCGAGAAAATGAGCGGACGCGAATGGTTCGGATATAGACGGCTCAAAACGATTTGTCTTCACTATTACTATTTATCTTCGAACTTGGTTTCATCCCGTTTGCTGCCACGGATCATTTCTACCCGATAGGGAGCTGGTGGAGTCGCCGGAACTTTCGCTACCACCAGCTTTCGAGCTTTGGGTTTGGGCCCGGTCGCCACCGGCGTCTCGCCCAGGTACACGGAACTGCTCCGGGTGGCGCCAATGCCGCCCTTTTTTGTATCCAGCGGATTGCGCAAAGAGAGTTGAATGCGGCCTTCCTGCGAAACCAGCGCCAGCTTCTGGGCGTCGTCGGGAGAAACCAGCAGGGTAATCACCGGGGCGGTCTGCGCCTCGGAAGCGTTCCGGTCGAGGCTCTTGCCCACGGCGATGACCGCGACGTTTTCAAGCACGGTGGTGGTTTGCCGGTCGTTGCCCCCACCCTGATTTCCAGTGGCCAGCACATCCACGCGGGTGCCCGGTTGCACGAAGCCGGCCACGGAAACCACGTCGTTGACCCGCACCGAAACCGCACGCATCCCCGGTGGGATCAGCGAGGGCAGGCCGCCTCCGGCGTTGAGCGCCGCCAATTTACTGGGCAGAATAAAGTCGCCTTTGGCGATGGGCAGAACCGCGCCGCGGCCCACGACCTTCGCGGGGTCGGAGAACGCTCCCGGAGGGGCCGCCGATTGTGGCAGAGCGATTACGCGGACGTCGTGAGCCTCCAACTTGACGCCAACCAGAACATCGTCGGCAGCCACCACGACCCGCACTTCGCGCTCACTGCTGTTCGAGCCTGAAGATGTTCGCAGTTTGTTATAGACAGAAAAGGCGACGAGCAGGCCGACCGCGAGGGCCAAGCCTCCGATCATCAACAAACGGCTTCGGTTCATTCCTCCCCTTCCCGGCAACTCCGGATCGGCTCGTTACCGCCGCGCCTTGATTTCCGCGAGGCAGTGGCCTACTGGATGGTGCTGGCGACGGACGAGAACACGTTGTTGGCGTTGCTGCCGATCAGGCGGACGGTGCCGATCACGATCACCAAAATTACGGCCAGCATCACGGCGTATTCCGCGATGTCCTGCCCTTCTTCATTGCGCCACAAGAGCTTAGTCAAATCTGTCATTTTGAACTCCTTCGGGCTTTCAGCTAGAAAGTCCCGATCCGGGCGAGTGTGGGAACTACTTCCCTATATGCGCCCTAGTTTCGCAGATTCGGGATGGCTCTGGGAAACATTTTTTCACTATTTTGCCCCTTGGACGAGAAGCCATCGAGATTTTCGGCATTTTCGGGGGCGGGGTGCGTCCGGAGCAGGATGATTGCCCGAGAATCGCGGAATGCGGCATGCCAGTTGGGGTCGAGAAGCAGGGCTTGAGCCAGCGCGCAGGAAGGCGGCACGAGCACCGCCTCCACCTTCCAGCGGTCAAGAACGTCGCGCCAGCCGGTCCGGATCTCCACCACGGTCTGAATCGACTGGCGCAGGAGGTCGTCGCCATAGAGATCGGCACGGCCATCCACGAACACGCGATATTCAGGATAAAGCTTCCAGATGGCGTAGCCTCCCCAGTCGTAGTAAACGAAAATTCTCTCGGGATAGTGGCCGGCCCGCAGGAACGAGACCGCTCTTTCAGGAAATCGCTCCGCCACGCGAGCGTCCTGGTTGCGAGCAAGACTGACCCAGTTCACCATGGCAAACCCAGCCATCAGAATGAGAACAGTAGCGTTGAAAAGTGGCTGGAACCGCGAAGAGACGGGCTCGGGTGCGGGTGCCCCAGGTCTCGCGCTTTTCGAGACGTGGGTGCCGCCAGCGGCCGTGAGAGCTGCGGCAATCCCCGGCGCCGCCACCAAAACGAAAATGGGTATGTGGCGGACGGCGTCCAGAGCGGCGAATGCGGTGAGCAGCAGGGGCACGATCACGCGTCCCTTGGGCCGCCAGCGGGAAGTGGCGAGCGCGGTCAGAACCAGCAGCCACAGCAGCAAGAATGAACGATAGAGCCATTGATGAAAATCCGGTGAAAACCACTCCACAATGAACGACCGCATCCCCGGCGAACGTAAAGTGTCGAACGGATAACGATAGAGTTGCGCGCCGCTGGGGTTGAGCGGCATGAGTGCCAAACAGGCCAGCAGGAGCAGCAGCACCCGCAGGAGAATGGGGCGTGCCTGGTGCCACGCGGTGCTGCCCACGGCCGTCTCCAAGAGCAGGCCGACCGCATACGCCAAGATCAGCGCCGGGCCGAGGGCGAATCCGGCGTGCAGGTTTAGCCACAGGAGAAACAGCGGCGGTATCCAGAACAGGAGCCGGGGCCGATGCTCGCCGGCTTCGAGCAGCCATAGCAGCAGGCTGGCCAGCGCAAAGGTGAACATCTGCGGCCGCGCGCCCCAGGAGGGCGCGGCAGCCACGGCGCCGAAGGCGGTCGCTGCGGCGGCCCAGTGCCCGGGTCCTCCTTGGGGAAGACAGCGCAGATAGAGCAGCATAAAGCCGGCGGTCGTAACGATCGCGGAAAGTGCGATCAGCGCAGCGGCGCCGCCGTGTTTCCAGAGTTCGTAAAACACGAGTTCCGACAACCACTCATGGGAGATCCATGGCTGCCCGGCGCGAGTGAAGGAAAAATGATCGGAGTGCGGGATGCGGCCGNNCGCGCCGTCATCGCCAGCAGGCCGAACAGGAGTATGCCGCCGAAAACCGCACGTCCACCGCAGCGGGGAATTCCGAACTTGACCATCGGACGGGATTATAGAATCAGTTGTCCACAAAAGCGCCTCATGGTTTCGTTACTCCAACCTCGGAAGTTTCTGGTCGTGGCCTTTCTGCTGGCGATGACGTTCTGCAACGTTGCGCTGCTCGTTCGAGTGACACCCTTGTTGCGGAAGGGATACCAGGATTTCACGATCTTCTATACGAGCGCTCGCCTCCTCCGAAGCGGCGAGGCTTCCGGTCTTTACAATCTGGCCACGCAATACCGGATGCAACTCACCTTTACACACGTCCCCATCCGGCAAGGACCGCTGCCCTTCAATCACCCGCCGTTCGAGGCCCTTCTGTTCGTCCCCTTCACGATGCTCGATTATTGGCCGGCTTACCTGCTTTGGACCGCGCTCAACTTAATCATGCTGGCCGCGAGCGTAACTGTTCTGAGAAGGCACTTCTCCCAGCTCGCGGCAGTCTCTCCTCTCGTCCTGGGCCTTGGCGCCATTGCATTCTTTCCGGTGGCGATCGGCATCATTCAAGGGCAAGACGTAATTCTCCTGCTGTTCTTCTTTGTGCTGGCCGTCATCTCGCTCGATCGAGGCAATGACGCGGTGGCCGGTGCGCTTCTGGCCGCTGGCCTGTTCCGGCCTCACGTGGTCGTGCCTTTGGTGGCCTTCGTTGCGATACGACGCTGGCGTGTTCTGGCCGGCTTCACACCCGTTGCTCTTGTTCTGGGCGCCGTCTCCGTGGCCATCATGGGTTGGCGCGGTCCTCTCGACTACGCTCGCTTTGTTCTGCATTTAGAAGGCACCGGTGCACGCGCTTTTGGCCCAGAGGCTGTACCGAACCTCCGGGGTCTGGTCGAGCAGTTGCCTGGGCTCAGCCCCTCAGGCCGGTGGGCCGCCTTGCTCATTCTGGCGTCGTCGCTGGTTGTGTCTTTCGTGACGCTGCGTCGAATCCACAACGGGCGGGACTCCGTTATCTTCCTGTCCGTTCTGGCCGCGGTCACCACCATCCTCATCAGCTTTCATGCGCTGGTGTACGACATCAGCCTGCTGCTTCCGATGGCACTTTTCCTGCTATCCCGAACGCTCGGCGTTGGGGGAGCGAAAATCGACGCGGGGACGATTCTGTTGTTCACCCTCTTGTTGCTGACCCCGCTCTATGTTTTCTTGTGGCTGGTGGTCGAGCGCTTTGTCTGGTTTTCGCTGATTCTGCTGTGGCTTTATCTGCGGCTGGTTCTGACCCCAGCTCCGGCGGAGGCGCCGGCTTGAGGATGAATTAGTCCGCCCTTTTGTCCCCACTGGCTTGGCGCGGGGGATCGTCGCTTCGCGGACGAATCAGAACGACCACCAGCATCGGAATATAAAAGCCGAGGACGCACCAGTTCCCGACTTGCTGCATGGTGTGCGGGATGTGATACCAACGCCAGAGTCCAACCCCCCAACTGCACGCCACGGTGGCCACGATGCTGCGGCGCGTTTTCGGAATCAGCCACAGGATGAAGGAATCGTAAAACCAGCGCTGCGGCAGAAGGCAGGCCAGGAAAAGCAGCAGGGCGTCGCGGTCGCGCCACCGCCAAAGCGCCAGGGCCAGCAGCGGCCCAGGCAGCACCAACAAGGGCACGAAATGCTGATACCCGTGGAGTTGAGGAATCCACTCCAGCGGCCAACCGGGCCTGAGCGCAAAACTTGCCAGCAGCAAAAAGGCCGCCGCCATCCATCCTGTGCGAGAGGGTGAGTGAGTGCGACCGGCGCGCCGATCTGGGGCTTGGCGACGCAGAATGCAAATGCCAGCGGGAAGAACGCCGAACACATAACGAGCGGCGTCCACTGCGCCGTCATAAGCGCGGCCCAGTAGGGGTAGGCAAGAAAGACTAACAAGCGCTCCGGACCTTGCCGGATGAGCCCGAGAGCGAGTAGTCCGGAACTGATTCCGAAAAACAGGGCCGCGGCAATTTCAAGCGGGAAGGGCGCGAACGGCAGTGCCGCAACCGCCGCGGGCAGTGGGTAGGGAATGACTCCCGGCGGAGTGCCGGAGTAGGGATTCTCGCCCGACAACAGAGAGCGCGCGGCGTGATGGGCCCAGGTGAAGTCGGCTCCGCCCAGGTGGAAGTGGTGCAGGAACGCCCAGCATAGTGTGCCGCTGACCATGCCGATGGCTGCCGCAACGGCGCGATTTCTGCTTGGACTCGAAATGTCCACGGGAGCGTTGTAATATCCAGATTCTCTCAGATTCGCATGAGACCTGCCATTTCTTACAAACCGCTCTGGCTGCTTCTCGCGGCCGCGCTCTTCGCGGTGGGCATGTGGACTTACGCCGACCGCGTGTTGATTCCATATCAGAAAGCCGATGCCGCCGCCCACGACCGCCCGCGCGGCAATCTTTCCGATCTCTATCCGCGCTGGGTGGGCGCGAGGGAACTGCTTCTCCACGGGCGCGATCCCTACAGTCCGGAAGTCACCCGCGAAATTCAAGTTGGCTTTTACGGTCGTCCACTCGATCCGTCTCGTCCCGACGATCCGGGCGACCAAGAGGGGTTTGCTTACCCCGTCTATGTGGTTTTCTGTCTGGCCCCGACGATTGGATTGCCTTTTGCGATCCTGCAGAAGGCCTGCTACTGGGTACTGTTTTTTCTGACCTGCGCGACCACGCTCCTCTGGCTGCGAATCTTGCGCCGCTCGGCGCCGCTGTGGATGCAAATCGGCCTGCTCGCGCTGACCCTGGGCAGCCCCGCCGTGATGCAAGGGCTGAAGCTGCGACAGATGACCCTTCTGGTCGCCGGCCTGCTTGCCATCGCGATCACACTTCTGGTCGCGGATTACCCGGTCGCCGCCGGATTCTTCCTGGCTTGGGCGAGCATCAAGCCGCAACTGGTCGTGCTGCTGCTGTTTTGGCTCGCGCTTTGGACCCTGGGAGACTGGCGACGCCGCTATCGCTTGGCGGTGTCATTTCTAGCCACCATGACCATCTTGGTCGCAGCCTCGGAGTGGTACCTGCCGCACTGGATTCCCCGCTTCTGGCGAGCCATTCACGAATATGAGCATTACACCGCGTCCGCGTCGGTGATGGACAATTTGTTTGGCGCTCCCTGGAGTTGGGCTTTGGAACTGCTGGCGTGCGCAGCGGTAATGGGTGTTTGCTGGAGGGAACGCCGGCGAGCGGCGAGCACCGGCTCCTTTGTTTTCACGCTCAGCCTGGCGCTGGCCACAACCATCCTCATCGTACCCACCTGCGCCAACTACAATCAGGTGCTTGTGATCCCAGCATTGCTGGTGCTGGCCAAGGAGCGCCGGACGATTTGGCGGAGAAGTATTGCCAATCGAGCCCTCTTCGTGCTCACCGGCAGTCTGGTCCTCTGGCCGTGGCTGTCGAGCACAGCTCTGGCGGGCCTTTCCTTCGTTTTGCCGCAGCCGACAGTCGAGCGGGGCTGGGCGATCCCTTTCTGGACTGTGATCCAGATCCCGGTGGCCGTGGCGGCCTTGATGCTGGCCCATTATTATCAGACGACTTTTACTGCGTCGGCGGAGCCGGGAGCGTCGTAGAATGCTATGAGCCCATGTCAGGCGCAGGGTGCTGCGCTGCTGCTTGCCTGATATGACGGCTGCAGGAGAGTCCACCGTACATGTCCTCGGCTACGTCGCATTCGGGCATATCCAGCATTTTTCCCATCGCGATTTTTGTGTCGGGAAACGATCAGCAGACACTGTCGCTGAATCACACTCCTTACACGGTGGGCCGCAAGGTCGATCGCGACCTGGTGATCGCGGACCCGCGCGTGTCGCGCGAGCATGCTTTGATCGTGGCGGAAAACGGCGAGTTTTTTGTCGTCGACCTGGGCAGCAAGCACGGCACCTTCGTCAATGGCGAGAAGGTGGACCGCCACAAACTGCAGCGCAACGATCGTCTGGAGTTTGGCGCGCGCGATGTCGCCTACCTGATCTTCCATCCGCTGCACACCACCTCGAACACGGCGCGGGAATTTCTCAGCCAGATCTCGGGCATGCAGATTGCCCCCGAGGCCAGCGACCTGGAGAAACTCACCTTGTTCATGGAAGCGGCGCGCAAGCTGAACACGATTGGCGTGCTCGATGAAATCCTGGTTACGCTGCTCGAGGCTACGCTGAAGTTGACCCGCGCCGAACGCGGATACATCTTCCTGCGCGATCTCGACGGCACCCTGACCCTGGCCGCCGGCCGCAACTTGAAGGGCGAGCCGTTGCTTGACGACAAGACAATCTCCCGTTCGGTGCTGGACGGCGCGTTAACCTCGAACTCCGAATATCTGGTCACCGACACCAGTAAGGAACTCGATGTGAAGGAGCGGCAGAGCATCGTTGCTTTCGACCTGCGAACCGTGATCTGCATGCCGTTGCGCAAGCCGCTGGTGCAAGCCACCCGTGCCGATCAGCCGGCCGGCGGGGAAGTGATGGGCGCGCTTTACGTCGATTCGCGCTTCGCCTCGCGCGATATCGCCGGCGTAAGCAAAGATATTCTGCGAGCGATCGCGACCGAAGCCGCGCAGTTGATCGAGAACGCGCGCCTGGTGCAGGCCGAAGAAGCCGGGCGCCGCAACCAGCAGGAACTGTCGATTGCGGCCTCCATTCAGCAGCGTCTGCTGGCCGTGACTCTGCCCGAAGTTCCGTTTGCCCGCGTGAACGGACGCAACATGTCGTGTAAGGAAATCGGAGGCGATTTCTTCGAAGCCGTGAACACGCCGCAAGGTCTCGCCGTCGTATTGGCCGACGTTAGCGGCAAAGGAGTTTCGGCCGCGCTGCTGGCTTCCATTCTCCAGGGCATGGTTTACTCGCAACTGATTTCCGGCATGCCGCTGGTGGAAATTGTCGATGCCGTTAATCGCTTCTTCACCTACAAACACATCGGTGAGAAATACGCGACCATGATTATTACGCGCCTGCGCAACGACGGGGATCTGGAATACGTCAACTGCGGACACATTCCGCCGGTATGGATTTGCGGCAACGAAGTGCTGCGGCCATCCCACGGCAACCTGCCCGTGGGCCTGCTGGCGGATGCGACGTACTCGAGCGATCGCTGCCAGATGAGGCCCGGGGATCGCCTGATCCTGGTGACCGATGGGGTCACCGAAGCCGAGAATGCCCGCGGAGATATGTTTGACAGCGAGCGGCTGGAACAAGTAGCCGGGAAGAGCACGTCGATGGAGGATGTGTTCCGTGCGGTCGCCGATTTTTGCGGCGGCACTCCGCTCAACGACGATTGCACCGTGGTCGAACTCTCCTACACTGGCAGCTAAGCCCCGGCGCGTGGAGAGACGGGCGTCCTCGCCCGTCACAGGCTTGCGTAGGGACAGCCGCCCTCGGCTGTCCAAGCCAAGCGCAGCTCGGCTTAAGGTTTGGCGCCGGGATGAATCTCAACCGTAGACCAGGTCTTATCCGCCGCGTGACATAGCTTCTCCAGCCCGCAATCGGCACACTTCGGGCTGCGCGCCACGCAAAGCTTCCGCCCATGCCAGATCACTTCGTGAGAAAAATCTGTCCAGCGCTCGCGGGGAATGATCGGCATCAGATCCTCTTCAATTTTTCGCGCGTCTTCCTGCTTGGTCAGCTCCAGGCGCCGCGAAATTCGCGTCACATGCGTATCCACGACCACGCCTTCATTTTTCTTGAACCACGTGCCGAGCACGACGTTGGCGGTTTTGCGCGCAACGCCTGGCAGCGTGAGCAACTCCTCCATCGTCTGCGGCACGTTCCCGCCAAAGTCCGCGACCACCTTCCGCGCCGCGCCCACCACCGACTTCGACTTGTTGCGGAAGAAGCCGGTCGAGCGGATGTCCGGTTCCAACTGTTCCGGCTCGAGCGTCGCGAAATCCTGGACCGTCGGATATTTCTCAAACAGGACGGGGGTGACCATGTTCACTCGCACGTCGGTACACTGCGCGGAGAGGATTGTCGCCACCAGCAACTCCCACGCGCTGCGGTGAGTGAGAGCACAAGTTACTCCGGGATAAAGCCGGTCAAGCCCGGCGATGATCTGACGTACGCGTTCAGGCGCCAAAGGATCGTATCCGTCCGTGGCTGTTTTTCTTGGCGAAATATTTTTCGGAGCGCGAGCCTTTGCCGGTGGAGTTTCCGCGCGCTTCGGTAAAGCGTGGCCTGAAGGAACACGATTGGGGGCCTTCTTTGAAATCGGGCCTTTCTGGTGGCGGACACCTTCCTGTCGTCCGCTGCGGCTGGGCTGACGCGGCACATTTCCGCGAGGCATTGTTCTCCTCCTGAGTAGTGGTTCATGGTAACAAAGCGCTGGGCTCGTGGCAGCGACACCTCGACTAAGGTAACTCGACTGCAATTGACGGCTTGGCGGCCCGGTGAGTACTCTTTTGTAGAGACGGGGCTTGCCCCGTCTCCCTTGCGGGCAGCAACAATTCCATCCGCCGGAGACGCGGCAAGCCGCGTCTCTACTAAGGAAAAGAGTGGCCGTAAAGAACATTCAACTCGGACAAGTCTGGCGCCAGGATGCAACCGGCCAGGATCATCTCGTCACCAAGATCTACAGCGAAGTTTTCACGCAGTATGCCGTGCTGCGGCCCGCCGAGGTCACCGCGCCCGACGCGCCGGTGGTGAAGGTGAAGGTGGCAAGATCCGCGGAGGGCGTGACCTTGCCCGGCTTCAGCTTCACGCAGGAAGGGGCGTTCTGAACGGCATCGGGTGATCTGACCATCGGGTAATCGGGTGATCGAAACCCGCAGCCCAGGCGACCTATCATCCGCATGATCTGATCAGCCGATTCCTCCGATTCTGATTTTCGATTCTGATTCTGATTCTAATGACCGAAAAGATCCTCACCGTACTGTTTGTGTTTATCAATTCCATCGTGGCCACGACCGGCTACGCGGGTATCGTGCTGCTCATGGCGATTGAGTCGGCGTGTATTCCGCTGCCCTCCGAACTGATCATGCCGTTCGCCGGCTACCTGGTTTATACCGGCGCGATGAAGCTCGTCTGGGCGGCCACGGCCGGCGCGATCGGCTGCAATCTGGGCTCGCTCGTCGCCTACGAAATCGGCTGTTACGGAGGACGCCCGCTGGTCGAGCGCTATGGACGCTGGATCCTGATGGGCCGCCGCGAACTCGACTGGGCGGACCGCTTCTTTCAGCGCTGGGGATATATGGCCGTGTTCATTGCGCGTCTGCTGCCTGTGATCCGCACCTTTATCGCGCTGCCCGCCGGGGTCGCCCGCATGCCGCGCGGCAAATTCCATATCTACACTTTCTTGGGATCGTGGCCCTGGTGTTTCGCGCTGACCTACTTCGGCATGAAGCTCGGCGAGAACTGGCGTTCGCTGGGCAAGTACTTCCACAAATTCGACGCCGTGGTCGGCGCCTTTCTGCTGGCCGGGATCGCGTGGTTCCTCTGGTCGCACTGGCAGAACCGGCTGCGTCCATCTGGAAAATAGATTGGCGCTCGCTTTCCCCTGTGCACCTCTGTGTACCCTGTGGTAAAGACCTTCTTTTGAACCACAGGGTACACAGAGGTACACAGGGGAAAGCAGAACGTCGCCGTTACTCTGCGACCGGCCGCGCCAACTGCGACGCCACCAATTTCCACTCCCCATCGCGTTTCCGTAGCACATCGAGGTAAACGTAGCGCACGCTGAATCTCTTTCCAGCGGCCTCGACCTCGTCCGACTCTGAGCCGTGCACGACCGCCGTGTCGCCGAAAATGCGAATCTTCCGCCCGGTCGAAACGATCGACGGATAACGAATCGCCCCAGTCCGAAAATTGTTCAGCACATCCTGTTTCGTGACGGCCCGCCCCGCCTCGTTGTACTGCAGGTAGTCGTCGGCAAAGATCCGCGCCAGCGCGGTGAGATCAGCGCTCATCAACGCCTGGTCCCCAGCTTCGTGCAGCGCCAGAATCTGTTGCTCGTCGTTTGCAATCGACATAACTCTCCCGTAGAGACGCGGCTTGCCGCGTCTCATTCTGTGCGCCGCCGCGCTGCCACCGGGCAGTCACTTTCTCCATCTTCTACAAATGTGTAATCTCACGCTAGGCCCAACCAGGCCTAACACTGGCATGGGATTTCTAAGCTATCTTCTATATCCGTGGGGAATCATCCTTCAAGGACTAGCCATCGTCCACTTCATCCGGCGGCGGCCCGATAACTATTGGTTCTTCGTCATCCTGTTTCTCGGCCCGCTCGGCGCGATTGTCTATCTGGCTGTGGAGGCGCTTCCCGACATTGGACTGGTCGGCCAGTCTTTCAAGGTTTTCCCGCGCCGCAAGCGCATTGGTGAACTGGAGGCCGCGATCCATGACAACCCGTCGGCCGGAAACTACGAAGAACTCGGCGACCTTTACATGGACGACGGCAAGCTCCAGTTGGCGCGAGCCGCCTTCGACAAAGCCATCGCCGCGCGCGCCGATACGCCCGATCCTTTTTACCGCCGCGCCGTTTGCGCCATCCAGTTAGGCGACGCTGCGGCCGCATTACCCGACCTGGAGCAGGTGGTCGCGAAAGAGCCCGACTACGATTTCCTACGCGCCGCCGGCTTGCTCGCCCACGCCTACTCACAGACCGGACAAAAGGAAAAAGCCGAGGCGCTCTTCCGCCAGCTGACGATTACGTCGACGTTGTCGGAAACGTACTTGAATTTCGCAGACCTTCTGGCCTCCGAGGGCCGCAACGCCGAAGCCCGCGAGTGGGCGCAGAAGGTGCTGGATAAGAAACCCACCATGCCCGGCTACCTGCGGCGGCGGGAGCGGCCTTGGTTCCGGCGGGCGAAAGATTTCTTGAAACGGCTGCCAGCGTGAAGGTGCTAGATGTCTAAACGCTAGATGCTGACTGCTGCAGCTGGAGTGCTATCCTTCCACCGATGCAAATTTCCTACCTCGAATGCACACGCTGCGGAGAGCATCTCTCCGCCGACCGCCCGCAGAATATCTGCCCCAAAGACGGTGGCGTGCTTTTCGTCCGCTACGATCTAGCCGGTCTGAAAGGGAAGTTGCGCCCCGCAGATTTATCAGGCCGCGTGGCCAGCATGTGGCGTTACGCCGAAGTTCTGCCTGACGCCAAGCCGGTCACGCTGGGCGAGGGATTCACGCCCATGCTCGCCAGCCGCGAGCACGCGAACGTTTTCATCAAGGATGAAGGCCTGAATCCAACCGGATCGTTCAAAGCACGCGGCATGTCGGCCGCCGTGACCATGGCAAAACACTATGGACTGAAGAAGCTGGCGGTTCCTTCCGCCGGAAACGCCGGTGGAGCGCTGGCGGCGTACGCGGCAGCGGCGGGGGTCGAAGCGCACATTTTTATGCCGAAAGATGTGCCCATGGCGAATCGCATGGAATGCGACTACTACGGCGCGCACATCACTCTGGTGGACGGCCTGATCGGCGACTGCGCCCGCATGGTTGCCGAACGCGCGCATAAGGAAGGCTGGTTCGACGTCTCGACTCTCAAAGAGCCGTTCCGCGTCGAAGGCAAGAAGACGATGGGCTACGAGGTTGCCGAACAGCTTGGCTGGAAACTGCCGCAAGGCATCATCTATCCGACCGGCGGCGGCGTGGGCATGATTGGCATGTGGAAGGCTTTCGATGAGATGGAGGAACTGGGCTGGATCGGCTCCGAGCGTCCGAAGATGATTACCGTGCAGGCCGCCGGCTGTGCGCCGATTGTGAAAGCCTGGGAAGCAGGGAAGAGCGCGTCGGGAATGTGGATCAGCGANNCTCGCAGCCATGCGGCACTGGGCGCGCGTGGAAGGCGTGTTTGCCGCGCCCGAGGGAGCCGCATCGCTGGTTGCCTATCAGAAGCTGCGCGCCAGCGGCTTCTTCCGCGCCGAAGATACGGTTGTGCTCTTCAATACAGGATCGGCCTACAAGTATCTCGACATGATCGAAACGCAGGAAAAGAAAGCGCGGCCGGAGCCGCCCGCTTCACGAACAATTGGCGGAATCATCGGCCCGTATTGAAGGTGCGCTGTGGAGAGACGGGGCTTGCCCCGTCTTTTTTGCGCGCAGAAGACGTTTTGCTGGTGGGAGACGCGGCAAGCCGCGTCTCTACAGGGGATATCGGGCCTACTGCCAGCAGCCGAGAAACCGTGACCTTTCCTTTTCAACGCGATTTGCATCGGCGACAGCGCGAAGCAATGGTCCGTACGCAACTCGCCGAGCGCGGCATTCGCGACCTTCGCGTGCTCGACGCCATGCGCCGCGTGCCGCGGCACGAGTTTGTCCCGGAGAGTTTTCGGCAGGACGCCTACGAAGATCACCCGCTGCCCATCGGCGAAGGGCAAACCATCTCGCAGCCTTACATCGTGGCCGCGATGCTCGAGCACCTCGCGCTTCAATCGACAGATCGCGTTCTCGAAATCGGCACCGGTTCCGGCTATGTGACCGCATTGCTGTCGTCACTGTGCGCGGAGGTGTATTCGGTGGAGCGCCACGCGCAACTGGCGGCCTTGGCGGAAAGTGCGCTGCAGCGGNNACGCGCCGTTCGATGCCATTCTCGTTTCCGCCGCAACGCGCGAAATGCCGCCAGCCCTGTTCACCCAGTTGCGCGAAAGCGGACGCATGATGGTGCCTATAGGTCCGGCCTTCAGCCAGGAATTGCAGTTGATCCGCAAAGTCGGCGAGCAGCCGCAAATAGAAGTTCTCGAAGGTTGCCGGTTTGTGCCGCTGGTGGAAGGAAGCGTGGACGGAGAATAGGAAGTCAGAAGTCAAAAGTCAAATTGCAGAAGTAACGTCTCCAGTTCACGATCAAAATCGAAGGGATTCACTTCTGCAATTTGACTTTTGACTTCTGCAATCCCGCGATCGACCACTGCTTTACAATTAAGCCGTGGGCCTCCTCCGAAATCTGAAGATCACGCTGGAGATGATCAAATGGGAGCACTCGATCTTCGCGCTCCCGTTTGCGCTCTGCGGAGCCATGCTGGCCGCCGGCGGTCTGCCGGCATGGCGGCAACTGGGGTGGATCGTCGTCGCCATGGTTTCGGCGCGCTCGGCGGCTATGGCTTTCAATCGCCTGGCCGACGCCTCGATTGACGCTGCCAACCCTCGCACCGCGACTCGCGCTCTACCAGTCGGAGAGTTGACGCCGTCGTTTGTGATTGCGTTCGTTTGGGTCGCGTGCGGAATTTTTGTTCTTGCCGCTTCCCAGTTGAACCGCATGACGCTGCTGCTCTCGCCGGTGGCGCTGGCCGTGATTCTCCTCTATTCCTACACCAAGCGATTCACGCGCTGGTCGCATCTATTTCTCGGCTTTGCCCTGGGGATTGTGCCGGCGGCCGCGTGGATCGCGGTTCGCGGGTCGCTGGATCCGCGGATTCTGCTGCTCACCGCTGCGGTCACGTTCTGGGTCGGCGGATTCGATGTGATCTACGCCTGCCAGGATCATGACTACGACCGCAGCCATGATTTGCACTCCGTGCCGCGGCATCTCGGAATCAGAACTGCGCTCGTCATCGCCCGCTTGTTTCACATCGTGATGCTCGGGCTGCTGGTCGCGCTGGTGATCGTGTTTGGGCTTGGTAAGCTGGCAGTCGTGGGAGTGATTGCCGTGGCTGCGCTCTTGCTCTATGAACACACGCTGGTCCGGCACGACGACCTGAGCAAGCTGAACGCGGCGTTCTTTACCATGAATGGGGTGATCTCCGTGGTGTTCTTTTTCTTTGTCGCTGGAGATCTGCTGCTGCGGTGATAGCGCCGATCGCTACTTTACGCTTCTCCGCTGCCGCAGGCGCGCTCTGGCCTCGGGCCCTGGAATGCCGAGGCCGCGGTCTAATTGCTCGACCTCGCGGTCAATCTTCCGGCGCACTTCTGAAAGCCGCTGCTGTTTGAGTTGCTCCCGCTCTTCCAGAAGCCGCAGGCCCTCACGGATTACTTCCGAGGCAGAGGCGTAGCGTCCGCTCTTTACGTTGTCGTCCACCATCTGTTCCAGTTCTGGTGTTAGAGAAATGTTCACCGATTGCCCAAGGGTACTATGCCCTGTTCCTTGTCGGATGTCAGGAAATAGCATAAGACGTTATTCTCTGCTAGCTCTCGCAGTATGACAGGCGCTCCGAAGACACTTCTGAAGATACTTCTATGGTTGTTGCTCGTTATGCGTTTCCATGAGAAAAACTGCAAGCGTCGAGGCCGCGCCGACTGCTAGCTTGGCATGTCTTGGGCTAAGTCCTTTGGTGCGAGCGCTCTTCCCGTGTCCGGTACCGTAGAGATTGCGAAGTTCGGCCAAGCCATGTGGTATCGACCCCAAGCTACCCAGAATTCGCTTGATCGTGTCCGAGGCCTTTGCCTCGTCCGGAATGTCACCCGGAGTGAGCTTAAGCGCCTTAGCAGCCGCTTTGACAAGTTCTGGCACGTCGGCGTTCTTCGCGTAAGGTAGCTTTTTCTCGTCCAGAATGGTCTTGCAAATAGTCTCAATCAGCTCTTTTGCTGTTCCAATTGTCAGAGCGGGGTCATTGAGCACCGCGGCTTCCATTCGAGTGATCTGCTGAGCCACGTACCCGGCATCTGCAAAAGTGCGTTGCGCTGCTTGGAGGCCAGGTGTCGGTATTAGGCCGACGTGTCGGCCGCCATAGACGGGCCTGCCTGAGATTCTGGTCTTCTCGACCAACTCGAAACCATCGTTGCGAAGGAACTGATTGTAAAGTTGGGACAGTCTTTGAGATTCGGTCACATCCGGGCGAACGACAGGGTGAATCGTCTCGCAAAGAAAACGCAGAAATACTTCATCATCAGTTTTGAATAGGTTGAAGCGCGGATCGTGAAAAATCCAATCATCATCCCAATCGTTATTGTTTACGCGGTGCTGCCAAATGTCGCCGGCCGCGTCTTTGAACCTACTATCCGTTGACGGCATGCTGTCGAGATCGAATAAGCGGGACAGGAACTCCGTTTCTTCGAGTCTCCCGGTCCAGGAAATCTTCTCAACCGTAACCGCGTCGATGATGTCACGCCGGGTGATTTGTGTAATCGCTTTGGACATTGAAGCGAGGCATCCCTCCTTCGCACTCTGACCATTTGCCTTGCCAATGATGATCTCATTGAACCTTGTGACTTCCAAGGTTTTCATGCGATATCATCTAGCTAATGCCTATCGCGCACCCATTTCAGACCGACGACCCGCGCCTGCTTCCGATCAGAGAGAAGGTCCTCGCGAGCGAGCGCCTGAACCAGGCCGATGCGTTTGTGCTTTACGGGACCGGCGACATCCTGGCCGTGGGGTGGCTGGCCAACTGGGTGCGTGAGCGGATGCATGGCGACAAGGCGTACTTTAACGTCAACCGCCATATTAATCCGACGAATGTCTGCGTGGCTGCTTGCCGCCTGTGCGCCTTTGGCCGCAAGAAAGACACTCCGGGCGCCTACACCATGGCGCTCGAAGAAGCTTTCCAGACGGCCGCTTCCGGCTACACGGAGGCGGTCACTGAGTTTCACATTGTCGGCGGGCTGCATCCCGATTTGCCGTTGCAGTATTTTCTCGACCTCGTTTCCGGATTGAAAGAGCGCTTTCCGCAAGTCCACATGAAGGCCTTCACCATGGTGGAAGTCGCGTACCTGGCGAAGCGTTCGAAGCTGACGATCCGCGAGACGCTCGTGAAAATGAAAGAGGCGGGCGTGGATTCGCTGCCGGGCGGCGGCGCCGAGATTTTTTCCGACCGCGTGCGGCACATCATCTGCGATCACAAGATTGACGGCGATCAATGGCTCGATACCGCGCGCCTGGCTCACCAGATCGGGCTGAAGTCGAACGCCACCATGCTCTACGGCCACATCGAAGACGACGAAGACCGCGTCGATCACCTGCTCAAGCTGCGCGCCTTGCAGGATGAGACCGGCGGCTTCCAGACTTTCATTCCGCTGGCTTTTCATCCGGCAAACACGCCGCTGCAGCACCTTTTCACGACCACCGGCATGACCGACATCAAGCAAATTGCCGTCAGCCGCCTGGTGCTCGACAACTTCCCGCATATTAAGTCTTACTGGCAGATGATGACGCCGAAGATTGCGCAGATCTCGCTGCGCTTCGGAGCCGACGATATCGACGGCACGGTGGTCGAGGAAAAGATTTACCACGATGCGGGAGCGACCACTCCGCAGGGTCTGCGGCGGCACGACCTGGTGCGCTTGATCACGGAAGCGGGGCGCGAACCGATTGAGCGCGATACGCTTTACCGGCCGGTTACGCGGACGGAGACTTCGTTTACTGTGTCGGTCTAAGGGCCAAACCTTTTACCACAGGGTACACAGGGGAACACGGGGGACCGCAAGGTTTCCTCTGTGCTCCTCTGTGTCCCCGGTGGTTAAGATCTTTGTTTGGACGACCGCGGAACTTCCCGCCCGCCAGCACATCTAATCGTCATGGCCACAGAGCAAACAGCGGTTTTCGGCGGCGGATGCTTCTGGTGTATGGAGGCCGTTTTTCAAAGGCTGACCGGCGTCACCCACGTTGAGTCGGGCTACATGGGCGGACGCGCCGACCAGGCAACTTATCGACAGGTGTGCGACGGCGATACCGGGCATGTGGAAGTGGTGCGGGTCACGTTCGATCCTGGCCAGATCGGCTATCGCGATCTGCTGGACGTATTCTTCGCGCTGCACGATCCGACCACGCTGAATCGGCAGGGAAATGACGCGGGCGAGCAATATCGTTCGGTGATTTTCTACAACGACGAGGAACAGCAAAAAATCGCCGAGAACACGATTGCCGAGCTGACGGCAGCCCAGGCTTTTTCTGAACCGATCGTGACCGCGGTCGAGCCGGCCGAGGAATTCCACGCGGCCGAAAGCTACCACCAAAATTACTACAACGAGAATTCGCGCCAGCCGTATTGCATGTTTACGATTTCGCCGAAGCTGGCGAAGTTGGAAAAAAAGTTTGCCGAAAAATTGAGAGCGTGAACCGGAACGAGGGGCCGCGCTCGAAGGGTCCGAATCTAGGCGGCGGGGTCTTCGCCGGATGCGGAGGATTCGAGCCGTTCGTCCAACAGAAGGCGGCGCAAGCTGCGCAGGTCGTTGAGCAGCCGGCTGCTGGTCTTCAGGTGCTGCTCCAGCTTATCTAACTTAAATTGCACAATTTGCAGAGCTTGTACGCGGCGTTCCGATCTGGCCTTCGTGGCCACGGCGAGGTCGGCTGCGATCTCGCTCTTGGCTTCGGCGATGGCCTCACCCAAAAGGCGCACGTAATCGTGGGCGTTCTCGACACTGTCAAACGGGGTTTGGAGGGGAGTTGTCATGGGCGAGTTCCTCGGCAAACGGAAAGTATGGCGGAGAGAGAGGGATTCGAACCCCCGATACCCGTAAAGGTATACACGCTTTCGAGGCGCGCGCCTTCAGCCACTCGGCCATCTCTCCGCTCCGGATTGAAACTACTTCAAGCAGGATAGCAAATCATTGGACGGTTCCGCTCACCTTCCAGGGGGTTCCGGTTCGATTCAGGGATCGAGGCATCCGAATACGGAGTAGGGAAATTCTGATTAAGCGCCTGCGAAAAGCGTAAACCACAGAGTACCCTTCGGCTGCGCTCAGGGCAGGCTCAGGGGTGCGCGGGGGACCCCAGAAGCCTAATCGGAACCATCTTAGCCGGTATCGGGAGCAACGCTAGTTAGGGTCGATGGGAAAGGGAAGTTCCCCCCATCTGCGGATTCGTTTGGCCGCTCACGCCTTCGGCTCGGCGGCGGGCGGTCGAAACGGGCCACAGTGGCGGCCACCGAAACCTTGACGGAATTTCTCGCGTTCCTCGGGCGTCATCTTCTCCCACCGCTCCATCATGCGGCTGCTGGTCTTGCTGCGCCATCATCCACTGTTTTCTCAGCGCCTGGTCCATCTACCCCTGTAGACGAACGAGCGAAGGAAATATTTTAATTGGGTCGCGAATGGGCAGTTGCGAACCGAAAGTAGCGCCGCCGTCCCGGCGGCTGCCCGCGAGCGTCCTCGCCCGCCGCGCCGAGGGCGAGACGCCCTCGGGACAGCTGGCAAGATGCCGGCTACTCGTTCTCGCGCCGTCATGACCATCGCCTAACGACGGTTCCGAAAGAACTCCTGCAATATCTCCGCCGAACGTCCGGCCAGCACCCCGCCCCGCACTTCTATCCGATGATTCAGACCGGGGTGGTTCACCACCTGCAGAATCGAATGGATGGCGCCCGCCTTCGGGTCGTCGGCGCCGTACACCAGGCGGCGGACGCGCGCGTGAATCGCCGCTCCTGCGCACATGGCGCACGGCTCAATGGTGGCAAACAGTTCGCAGTCGCCGAGCCGGTGATTTCCGAGAGTTCGTCCCGCCTCGCGCAGGGCCACGATTTCAGCGTGAGCGGTAGGATCGCAGTCGGTAAGGTTGCGATTCCATCCACGGCCGACCACGCGCCCCTGGCACACCACGACCGCTCCCACCGGCACTTCGCCGGCCTCCAGGGCGCGCTGGGCCGAGCGCAGGGCTTCTTCCATCCACAGTTCGTCGGATAAGAGTTTGTCGGATGCGTCGGATGCAGTGGTCAGTGGTCGGTGGCCTGTGGCTGGTTGCCAGAAACTGTGCTCAATTCTCAGTTCCCCAGTTCTCAGTTCAGAGGAGAGGAAGGCTGAGGCTAGCAGATCCCATTCTACCGGGGCGCGACTGTTCGGACGACTTCCGGCGGCAAGTTGTGAAGCTGCGTTCTCATCATTGGCCAACATCTTGGCTCGGGGTGAGTGGATGGAAAGTCACGCGAGCGACGCGGTGTCGTGAAAATCGTTGTACATCAGATAGTTAGCAGAAACCCTTAAAACGAAACTAGAGTTTCAGAATGGCATGCTACTTGCTGCGCTATGCTATTGGCACTCCCCAACCATGCGCCTTTCGGCGCTGAACTCCCTTTTTTCAGAAGAGGTCGATCAAGTGAGGGACCTGTCGAAGTCAGCGGTCATGGACGCTCGGTCATCCGAAGGGCGGGACTCTCGGATCGACACCTTGCGTGGTCTTTTCTTGGTGGTGATGACGTTTGACCACCTGCCCAATCATCCGCTGCTTCGTTTTACCGCGCAAAGTTTCGGTTTTGTCTCTGCCGCTGAAGGCTTTGTGTTTGTCTCGGGGATAGTGAGCGCGTGGGTATACGGACGAATTTTGGCAGAGCAGGGTGAAGCCAACCTGCGGCGTCGCGCCTGGCATCGGGCACGCGATCTCTATCTCACTTATCTTCTGCTTTACACCCTGGCTCTGGTGGGTGGACTGTGGGGCGGCCGACAAATCGCCAGTCAGTTCCCGGACTTCTGGACAGGGTGGTGGCATGGNNGAGCAGATGACGAGGGGCCGCACCCTGCTGATCGGGTCGGCCAGCGTGGCGCTGTGGCTGGCGGCGCAATGGGGGGTCGGAAGTCCGGCGCACAATCCGTCGTGGCTGCAGCTTGGAGGTTTCAACATCCTGGCATGGCAACTATTGTTCGTCGCTGGAGTCTACTTTGGCTACCGGAAGGCTGCGGGACGAGGTTCACCGCTTCGAGCTTCTCGACTCCTGCTTGTCTTCAGCGTCGTTTTGGTGGCGCTGCTGTTTCTCGTCCGCCACAAAGTTTTGTTTGTCGGCAACCTCAAGCTAGTCGATGTACCAACCGTGCTCGGGGCCTGGAAGTCGATCAATCATCCTTTGCGCCTGATAAACTTCGCGGCTTTCGCTTACATCTTGTGGTACCTGCCGCGTTCGATTGACAAGAAACTGCATGGGCTGTCTGCATTTCGATTCCTGCGTTATCTCGGCCGGCATTCGCTCCAGGTGTTTGCCTGGTCGATTCTCGTGGCTTACACTGCGTCCAGCTTCAGAGTTTCGTGGGCCGCGCTGTCGCCGGCCTGGAGAACACTGCTAGCTGTGGCCGCGGCGCTGAGTCTTGCGATCCCGGCCTGGCTGCACCAGCGCTGGACGCTGCGAAGGGCGAACAGCTTCTCTTTGACCACCGCCAACACCAATGCCCCGGTAGGGACGCCGTTTGCAGCCGTCGGTGCCAACGATCTTTCTTTGCCCGCGGATGGAGAAGCATAATGGAGAAGCATAGGGGTGTGATTCATCTCACACCGGACTGTTTCCCGTCAGTGTTATGCTATGCCTGTTATGGGAATCACCGAGATCTTCCGGAAAGTGTTTTTGGTGGACCTGATCCAGGGGCTGGGCGTGACCTTCCGCTATCAGGATCCGAAAGAAATCTATACCGAGCAGTATCCGCTGGAACGGCCGGAGGTCGCCGAGCGCTACCGCGGCGCGCCGCGGCTGAACGTCAACCCCGACACCGGCGAAACGCTGTGCATTTCCTGCGATCTGTGCGCCCTGGCTTGTCCAGAACACCTGATCGTGGTTACCAGCGAGCGCAATGAAAAGACGCGCCGCAAAGAACTCACCAATTTTACCTACGACCTGAGCCGCTGCATGTTCTGCGGCCTGTGCGAAGATGCTTGTCCTACCGATGCGCTCGAACTCACCCAGGATTTCGAGCTTGCGAGCTTCACCCGCGAAGGCATGATCTGGGACCGCCAGGAACTCGAGACGGGTCCGCAGCCCACCGTGTACAGGAAGTAGCAGCCGCTCCGCGAACTGGGGCTGATTCCGAGCTTCGTTCCACCTCCGCAGCGAAGCCCTGAGTCCGGGGTGTGGTCCTCGACCGAGCGGCGTGATGACAGCTTCGCAAAGCCGGCTTTTAAGTTCGTCCTTTCGGTAAGCTTCATTCCAGCACCTTCCCAAGTACGTCTATACGGACATGGCCGAATAAAAGGTCACCATCTGTTCTCTTGGGAGAGATGTATTGTCTTTAGGGTCTCAAGCCCGTTTCAGCGGTGCCGATAGCTATGTCCATGTAGGGATCATGTAGGGATGTGCGCGGCGCATCGGCATCGGCTTGGCGATCCGCTAGCGTTCACCGAACATTTCGGTGGAAGGGTATGGGTGAGGTTTCAGGATGGCTGCGGTTCCGCTTTCAAGTTCACTTTGCCTGCCAGTCGTCACGATGAGAAGGGGGGAGCCAGGGCGATGAAGCAATTGCCTCAGGTCCTTCTCGTTGGATGACAACCCGGCCGACGTCGGTCTTGCGCGGGCGGCGCTAGCCGGGGGCAGGCATCAAAGCGTGGATATAGCGTGCAGTTACGAAACTGGGCGTCAACTGCTATGTCAGCAAGCCCGGAAATCTGGGCGATTATTTTTTGGCGGTGCAATCGATTGAGGAATTCTGGTTCGGCTCCGCGAGCCTGCCACTAAAGGAAAAATAAAAATGATGGAACAAGAACCTGCACACGTTTTGCTGATTGCGGACAAACCCGGAGACGCGGACTTGGTACGCCTGCGCCTTGTGGAAAGTGAGTTCAAGTTTCATGTGAACTGCGTCCCGCGGCTCTCCGACGCTCTCGCCTGTCTGGACGTGGAAACACCCTCGCTGGTACTGCTCGATCCGAACCTTCCCGACAGCCACGGCGCAGAAACCTTTCGCCGGATCATGCAGAAGGCTCCGAACGTGCCGGTGGTGCTCCTTTCGGGTCAGGACGATGAGNNGTGCCATCCGCTATGCGGTGGAACGGCAGGGATTGCTGCGCTCTCTGGATATCACCCGCAAGCAGCAACTCGAATTCAAGAACCAGTTTCTGTCTCACGTTTCGCATGAACTACGTACACCGCTGACCTGCATTCACCAGTACGTCACACTCCTTTTGGACGGGTTGGCCGGTCCCATGATGCCGGACCAATTGGACCACCTGAAGACCGTCCTCAAGAGTGTGAATCAGTTGCGCGCCATGATCCGCGACCTGCTCGAAGCCACCCGCGCCGATAGCGGCAAGCTGCGCATCGAACCGCGATGCATCGATATCGGCGAACTGATTCAACAGGCGGTGGCCATGATGCGTCCTGCCGCCGTCGAAAAACGCATCGGCCTTGAAGCGGGGGTGGATCGAAGCATCCCCCTCGTCCACGCCGACCCTGATCGCGCGCTTGAAGTCCTCATCAACCTGATCGACAACGGAATCAGGTTCACTCCACCCGAGGGCTCGGTCATCGTGAAAGCCGCGATGGTGGAAACCGACCCGGGTTCCGTCTATCTTTCGGTGTCGGACAGCGGCCGTGGCATCCCGCAAGAGTCGCTGCCGCGGGTGTTTGAACGTCTTTACCAGGACCCCGGACGGGTGGACGGCAACCGGACCGGCCTCGGTCTGGGACTCTACATTGCCAAAGAAATTGTCACGCTTCACGGCGGCAGGATGTGGGTCGCAAGCGAGGAGGGAAGCGGCAGCACCTTCTCATTCACTTTGCCGCTCTATTCCCTCGCCAAGCTCCTGCTCCCGGTGATCGCTCACCAGGGACGTTTGCGGGAGGCTCTGGTGCTGGTGCGCGTGGAACTGACTCCACTCTCCAACTCGTTGCGCGGAAGCTGGAAGGAAACCTGCGCTCGCTGTCTCGACGTGTTGCGCCGCTGCGTCTACGTGGACAAAGATCTGGTTCTTCCTCCCACGGCGAGCGGCGGTCCCGTCGAAGGGTTTTTCGTGGTCGCCTCCACCGACATGGAGAGGGTCGGCATCATGATGGAGCGCATCCGCGGCCAAGTTGGCGCTCTGCCCCAGTTGCAGGCCAAAGGCACCTTGCGCGTGGCCGCGGAGCCGATTCCTGCCCCGCCCGCCGCCGACCCCAGGACCCTGGAACAACAAGTCTGGGGCGTTGCCGATTACGTGACCGGAATCGTTCAGCAGGATCTTTGTAACGGACATTTTCAACGGACATAGGGAGCGGATCTAACTTCAACGAAAAGGAGAACCAGGAGAATGCAAACTGAAATGTACAACCCGGCGCCACCGCCCATGAATCGAGCAAAAATCATGGTCGTGGATGACGATCCCGATCTTAGACACGCCCTGAGTTTGCGTCTGCGGGCCAATGATTTCGATACGGTGAATGTCTGCGACGGTTATTCGGCCATCGCCATGGCGCAGAAGGAAATGCCGCACCTGATCATCCTCGATCTCGGGTTGCCCCTGGGCGACGGATTTGCGGTGCTGAAAAACCTGCAACAGTATCCGGCGCTTTCGGTCATCCCGGTGATCGTGCTTACGGCTCGCGATCCCGAGGGCAATGAAAAGCGCACCCTCGAATCGGGCGCCGTTGCCTTCTTCCAGAAGCCGGCCGACAACGAGGAGTTGCTGGGCGTGATCCGCGCCTGCCTGCGGACGGGATCGGGCTGGGGCGGAGGATTGCCCGCATAGCGGTCAGGTGTCAGGTCTTAGGTCTTAGGTCTTAGGAAAAGCTGCCATGCGTCCCGGACACGAGGCGAAAAGTTGTTCCCTGACATCTGAGAGCTGATACCTAAGACCTAAGANNCCAGCATGCCCATTACGCTGCAGCGCTTCTTGCGCTACGGACCGGCTGTAACTCGCGGCCTGAGCCTCGACGTCAGTATGCGAGGAATGTCGGCGCTGGTCTGCGGCGCACCCCGCGTAGGCGAAACGGTGGTGATCGGGTTGTCGTTGCCAGACGCTCCGGTCGAGATGCTGGCGAAGGTCCGCCACAGCAGCGACGCTCGCACCGGATTTGAGTTCTACCCTTTGCCTCCCCTTGCCCAACACGGAATTCAGCGCTGGATCCAGGGACTGCGCGAGCACGAAGAAAAGTTGTTCCCCTTTCCGTATGCGGGAGTCGCCGAGGTCGGCAGCGGCTAAGAGTCAGAATTCATTTTGTAATTTTGTAATCGGGTAAGTTGGTAATCTGAAAAGCGTTCAGGGTTTTGCTTTCAGCCGGGATTTTGAATTACAAAATTACCCGATTACCAATTTACAAAATCCTATCGCTCCGGCGGCAGCGGCAGCCCCTGAATATTCCAGGAAATGTGATGGACGGCGCTGTGCGTGGCGAGAATGGCCGACTTGCCCGCAGCGAATGCCAGCCCGACCAAGCCTTGGCCGGAGACTTCGAGGTTGGCCTTGCCTTGGGGAGTGATCCTCACGATGCCGCGCTTTCCGGCGAGCGAGGCGGCGACATAGATATTGCCCTCGACATCGAGAGCCAGGCCCTGCGGACGTCCCAACCCGCGGTAAAACACGGACACGGTCCCGTGGGGATCGACTTTATACACGCAGTCGAAGCTCGAAGTGCTCGGGGCAGTGACGAACATATCGCCGTGGGGACCGAAGGCGATGTGATAGGCGGAAACACTCGGCTCCAGCGTCGCGAACACAAAAATCTGCCGGTCGCGAGCGATCTTGAAAATGGTTCCGCTGCGGTCGCCGACGTAGAGATTCTCCGCCGCATCGAAGGCAATTCCGGTTGCGACTCCCATGCCTTCGGCGTAGGTCGACATGGTGCCGTTCGGCGCCACCTTGTACACGGCCTCGTCGTGCCGCGAAGAAACGTACATCTGGCCTTCGCGGTCGAAGGCGATCGAGGTGGCGTTCATCAGGTCGCTGAGAAACGGCTTCACGACATAGTTGGTGTCGATCTTGAAAATGGACACCGGAACTTTTTGCCCGCGCGATCCCGAGAAAGTCACAAAGAGATTGCCTTCGCGGTCGAGCGCGGGATTGGTAACCGGATGAAGGTTGTCGGCCACCGGGACCGCAACCTTAATGGGATGGGAGTTACTGACGTTGCCGCCGCCGTTCGTATTCACTATGACCGGCCCCGACGCCGCACCTTCGGGTACGCGAGCCACCAGGAAATCGTCGGAGCTAATGAGCACCGAGCCCTCGACCTCGCCAAAGCGCACGCTCGGGCGGCGCAACTCGGGCGGACGCAGGCTCGTCCCGATGATACGAATCTCGCCTCCCGGCAAAGCGAAACTTGGCGCCACCGCTTCGATGTGCGGCTTGCCGTTGACATTCTTCTTTCCCAGCAGGCGGTCGGATATGCTCATGAAGTTTATTCCGGCGGGAGCCCGGGCTATCTGATTAGCCGTTACTTCGTTAGAAGTCCAAAGTGCAACAGAAGATGCATGATTGCGAGCGCATAAAGTCCCGCGCCCAGGTCATCCACTACGATACCGGTGCCCTCGGGCAGTCGCTCCAGCCGTCGAATGGGAAACGGCTTCCAAATATCGAAGACACGAAAGAGTATAAGGCCCACGAGAAACGTTTTCCAACCGAGCGGAACCGCGATGAGCGTAACCAGTTGCCCCGCGACTTCATCGATGACGACGAACTGCGGGTCTTTTAAACCAGAGGAGCGGGCGACGAGGGTGGCGGCGGGAATTCCGATGAGGGTCACAGCCGCCGCGGCGATGATCGTCGCCCAGACGCGGTCCGCGACCGGGATACGGGAACTGGCCAACGCCCACAGCATCACCGTCGCTAACGATCCCCAGGTACCGGGACCGGGCTTGAGGCGTCCGGCCCCGAAAAACGTCGCCGTCAGTGTAGCCCACAGCGGAGCGCGGGGGCGGGACGCCCCCGCGACAGCCCGCGGGACGCCGGCGCTACGGTCGTTGGGCGCGGGTTTCACTGCGAATCTTCCGTATCGGGGACGTTGTCGGGGATTGTCTCGTCGGCGTCAGTGACCGGCGACGAAATCACATATGCGCCTGTCGCCCACTTGCCGAGATCGATCAGGCGGCAACGCTCGCTGCAGAAAGGGAAGTCCGCGTCGGCAGCCTTGGCCGGCTTCTTGCAAATCGGGCAGCGGAGCTTGATGGAGTGTTTACGCGGCATAATGGGAAACGATCTCCGCCACCAAATCATAGTCGTGCGCCGCCGTGATGCGGCAACGATAAAACTCTCCCTCTTGCGGCTCGTTTCCCTCGGGATAATCGTTCACAAACACTTTACCGTCAATCTCGGGCGCGTGCATTGCTGTGCGGCCTTCGAGCAGCAGGTCGGACTCGCTCGAAGCGCCCTCCAGCAGCAGATCGAATTCACGCCCGATCAGCGCTTTCTTCTTCGCCCGGCTGATCTTCTTCTGGATCGACATCAGCGATTTGCGCCGGCTCTCGATCTCACGCATGGAAAGTTTCTTCTCCTGATCGTAAGCGCCAGCGCCTTCCTGATCCGAGTAGCCGAAGGCGCCCATCCAATCGAACGCCGCTTCTTTCACGAAGCCGCAAAGCTCCTCNNACGCCAGGGATGACTCGGCGCATTTTTTCGATCGAGCGCAGGAATAAGTCGGCGCCGCCTCCGCGCTTCATGCGCTTCAGAACCGTTGCCGAGGCGTGCTGCAGGGGCACATCGATGTACGAACAAATATTGTCGTGAGCGGCGATCGTCTCCAGCAGCCGCCCCGTGATTTTGTTGGGATACGCGTAGAGGAAGCGAATCCAGCGCAAGCCTTCGACCGCCGCGAGTTTTTCCAGCAGCAGGGCCAGGCCATCTTTCAGTCCNNGGCCAGCCGCTCGGCTTCGGCGATCACGGATTCGAATCGCCGCGAGCGGAACTGCCCCCGAAGCTGGGGAATGATGCAGAAGCTGCAGGGATGATCGCAGCCTTCGGCGATCTTGATATAGGCGGAAGATCGAGGCGTGGTCAGCACGCGCGGTGTGTGATCGTCGTAGAGGTAGTTGGGCAGGTCGGCGACGGCGCCATCCCAGGAATCGCGCGCGAATCGACCTTGTCCGCGGCGGCGATCACCCTCGGGCCGCGAGGTGATGAGGTTCGAAGTCAGCGCGTTGGAAGCGAGAATGTTGAACGGACTCGGCGCGCGCGGTGTTTCCACCACTCCAGCGGCAGCTAGAATCTTCTCCAGTTCGCCGGTGCCGACGACCGCGTCCACTTCCGGAATATTCTTTCGAATCTCATCGCGAAAACGCTCCACCAGGCAACCGGCAACCACCAGGCGCTTCGCCTTGCCTCCTGCCGCCGTTTTGTGGCGAGCCATTTCGAGAATCGTGTCGATGGATTCCTGTTGCGCGCTGCCGATAAAGGAACAGGTATTGACCACGATGACGTCGGCGTCCCCGGCGTCGGGAGTAAGGGAAGCGCCAGCTTGCTTCAGCATGCCCATCATCACCTCGCTATCGACGAGGTTCTTGGGGCAGCCGAGGCTCACAAAGCCCACCTTGGTTGGGGCCGGGGCAGTCGCCTCCGTAGTCGCGGATATGCTTTTCTTTACGGGCATGGGGACGATGACAAATGGATCAGCGGGAAACAGGTCTGGACAATTCTAGCATCCGGTATCGCTGGCGCTGTCGGAGTCGGTCACGGGCGCTTCCGCGGCCTTGCCGATGAAGGACGCAGATTTGTGTGGCGACGGGGCTCTGCCCCGTCCAGGCGGGGCGAAGCCCCCGCCACCACACGAGCCTTCAAAGCGCTTCGGGTGCCCATCACAGGGGTCAGTGAGAATCATCACCAGACGACTGTGATGTGTGTCAATTCCCGCCGAACTGGGTCGGAATGCGCGATTTAGCCCAAACCGGCGGTCGTGGCCATCGCCATCTTGTCTGCTAAGTCCCACACAATCTATCGGTTACACGCTAGGTTACGTCTGGCGTGGAACTTGCACTTCAGACTGGGAACAGGGGAGTGGATAATGGCTGTAGCATTGCGCACATTCGCCCACAAAACTTGGCGCACCGTTGCTTCCGTCCAGACCGGCGTGGTTCTGTTGATCCTGGTCGTGATTCTCTCGGCGGCCGGAACCATCGTGCTGCAGCGGCCCGTCACCGAGCCCGACGAGATGCAGAACGCCTATTCCCCTCAGGCCCTTCGAATCCTGGACGCGGTCGGGTTGACCGACGTATTCCACTCCTGGTGGTTCCTCGGACTGGTGCTCCTGGTCAGCCTCTGCATCGTCGCGGCTTCCGTCGATCGTTTTCCGAACTCGTGGCGCTACTTCGCGCGTCCCTACAAATATCCCGATGAAAGCTTCCGCCGTGCTTTACATCCGCAGAAAGCGGTGGCGATTGCGGACGAAGAAGCGGGATTGGTGGCGGCGGAGCGCGCGTTGCATTCGCTGGGATTCAAACCCGAGCGGGTGGTGCGCGAAGACCACTTCGGAATTTTCGCCGAGCGCCACCGGATTTCCGAACTCGCCGTCTACATCGTCCACGCCAGCCTCCTGCTGATTTTTCTGGGCACGGTGGTGGACGGCATTTGGGGATGGCGCGGCACGCTCAATCTGAATGAGGGGCAGACTTCCAATCGCGTGGAACTGCGCGACGGCAACACGCGCACGCTCCCGTTTGCCATTCGTTGCGATTCCGCCGGCCAGGAAAACTATAAGGACGGCACTCCGAAAAAGTGGTGGTCCAAACTGGCCGTGGTCGAAGACGGGCGGGATGTGCGGACGAAAGAAATTGTCGTCAACGATCCGCTTCTCTACAGCGGTGTCCGCTTCTACCAATCGAGTTATGGGGCCAACGGCAAGGTCAACCAGCTGATGCTGACCGCGGCTCCGAGCCATTTTTCGAACACCGGCTCCAGCGAGACGAAGGAAATCGGGCTGGCGCTGAATGACACCATCGCACTCGATGCCGATACGACCTTGCGTTTCGCCGAATTCTTTCCCGACTACGCAGTGCGTGACGGCCAGGTGTACCGGAAATCGAACGAGTTCGAAAATCCGGCTGTCCACCTGGTGGTGACTTCGAAGATCGCCGGGACAAAGACCGCGGGGAAGGACTTCGACGTCTGGTTCCCGCCGATGGACGAGGTCGCCGACAACTCGAAGGCACCTTACCAACTCCAGGTCACCAACCTGAAGATGCAACACTTCACGGGATTGCAGGTCTCGCACGAACCAGGACAGTGGGGAGTGTGGTCGGGCGTCGTGCTCATGGCCGTGGGACTGTCATTCGTGTTTTACGTGGTGCACATGCGGTTTTGGGCGGTACCGGTTCGCGACGCTAAGACGGGCAAAACCCGGCTGTGGATCGGGGGAAGCGCGAACCGCAACCGGGACGCATTTGAGCAGCGCTTCAACGATTTGGTGGGGTTGGTGGAAGCAGAACTGAAAACCGTTCCAATAACCTCTGCGAGCAAGCAGGTCGCGGCACAGTCTGCGGAAAAACTCCGGGTTTGACTTTTGTTTTGAAGGGGCGCGGCTTCAGCCGCTGGGGGCAGTCACTACCTGCACTGAACGGACTCATTGGGAGGATGTTAATGGCACCAGCAAAAGCAGAACCGCAGCAACCGGCAACCGGCATGACGCTGATCGTCATGGTCGGATTGGCCATCGCGTTCCTGCTGTTCATGGCATTTCTGAACGTGGTCAAAAGCGGCAACCTGTGGAGCGAGACGAATCTGCTCTTCGCCACACTGATTTTCTACTCCGGCGCCGCCGCGCTGTATCTGGGATTTGGAGTCACCGGCACCGAGTCGTATGTGAAGACCGCGTCGTTCGCCACCTGGCTGGGATTGGCCGCCAACACCGCCGCCGTCGCCCACCGCTGGTACGAAGCCGGGCATCCGCCGTTCGCCAGCGTCTACGAAATGTTGCTCAGCTTCGTCTGGACGCTGGCCGCGCTCACCCTGATCGCCGAAAAGAAATATGGCGTGAAGGTCATTGGCACGGTCACCATGCCGGTGGCAATCGTGGGCGTGGTGCTGATGCAGTTGCTGCGCACCGATGTGCATCCGCTGGTTCCCGCGCTGCAATCGACCTGGCTGCACGTGCACGTCACGCTCGCCATGTTGGCCTATGCGGCATGTGCTCTCAGTTTCGCGCTGGCCGCCATGTTCCTGATCCAGGACAAGATGAAGACCGAGACGTTCCTCGCCGTGACCAGTGCCAGCACCCTGGCGATTTACGCGGGAGTCGTCCTGACACGCTTCGAGAAGGGGGGCGGGCTGAGTCTGGTGGCGTGGAATCCGGAACAGAAATCGGAAATGTTTCTCTCCAAGGGCGTGCGCTTGTTCGTTACCATTCCGGACCTCGGCTGGCTCCTAACGCTGACTCTTCTGGTGGTCGCATCGCCGCTGGTGCTCTATGGGCTTTCGCGTTGGAAGACGACGAACCGCGACAGCTTTCTGACCCTCGCCAATCGCGCCGTATTCCTCAGCATTCTTCTCCAGGTGATGGCCCTGGTTATGTTTCTGGTACGCGCCAGCGATGGCCGTTATCCATCGCTCGACGCGGACGGATTATTCCCGACAAGTCTCGCCGCTTCCCCCTTTATACTGTCGGGTTTGGTAGGCGGCGTATTCATCTCGCTGCTTTATCTGCTGCTGTTGTGGCGGCGCCCCGATCTGGAGCGCTTGTTGCCCAGCGCCGACATCCTCGACCGGCTCACCTACAAAACCATCTGTCTGGCCTTCCCCCTATTAACATTGATGATTGCCGCCGGAGCGTACTGGGCGAACCAGACCTGGGGTTCGTATTGGAGTTGGGATCCCAAAGAGACTTGGGCGGCGATCACCTGGCTGGTGTACGCCCTTTACTTGCACATGCGCATTACCCGGGGATGGCGTGGCCGGCGCGCCGCTTACTTCGCCATCGCCGGCTTTGCGGTGGTGATGTTCACGTTCTTCGGGGTGACGTACCTGCTGCCCGGATTGCATGCGTATGCTTAGCCCTCCCCAATCCGCATCGAACTTAGCGGTGTCTGGTGGCAGCGAGCCCTTCTCGTCGGCAGGTTCGCCGGCGGCGGGTTCGCCGTCCCAGGGTTCGTCGTCCCAAGGTTTGTCGTCCCAAGGTTTGTCGCAGCCGGAGGACTTCCGCTTGCGTTCCATGCGTTTTAATTGGCAGCTCAAGGCCATCTTGCCGGTCGGGCTCGTACTGCTGGCGGGGCTGCTGCTGTTCACGCTGGCCACCGTATCTTTGCGCGACCCGGAACGCCACGCGGTGCTGATCGTCGCGGGAGCGGGAGCGGTGGCCATCTGCGCCGTTTCTCTGGTTGCGCTTGCCTATTTGATTCAGCGGCCCATGGTCGAATTGCAGGAGAAAATCGGGCTGGTGAGTGAAGGAGATCTGGACGTGGCCGTCAGCTTCTCCCGCCGCAACGACGAAATCGGGGATCTAGGCCGCAACTTCAATCACATGATGGAACAGTTGCGGGAGAGCCGAGAAGAAATCGAGCGTCTGCATCACACGCAAATCTCACGCGCCGAGCACCTGGCCACGCTCGGCGAGATGGCCGCCGGCCTGGCCCACGAGATTCGCAACCCGCTCGCGGGCATCGCCGGAGTCATTGAAATCATCGGTCGCGATCTGCCTGCGACCAGTCCGGCGCGGGCGGTGGTGAAGGATGTTCGCCTGGAAATCGCGCAGATCGACCGCATTCTGACCGATCTTCTGGAAACCGCGCGGCCTCATCCACCGCATGTTTCGCGGTGCGACCTCAACACCACCGTGGAACACACCGTCATGCTGGTTCGCCAGCAAGTGCTCTCCAGACCCATCAAGATCGAGTTCGAGCGGGCGCCCGATCTGCCGGAAGTCGAGCACGACAGCGATCAGATCCATCAGGTGCTTCTCAATCTGCTCCTGAACGCGGTACAGGCCATAGACGGCGGCGGAGCGGGCACGGTGCGGGTCCGGGTCGGTTCGCGGGAGGGCTGCGCCAGTGTGCTGGTCAGCGACTCCGGGCGTGGGATTTCTCCTCAGAACCTGCCCAACATTTTCCGGCCTTTCTTCACCACCAAGGGCAATGGCACCGGTCTTGGTCTTTCCCTGGCCCGCCGTATCGTGGAAGAACATCATGGCCGCATCGAAGTGACGAGCGTAGTGGGAAAAGGAAGCCAGTTTGAGGTGTTGTTGCCATTTTCCATGGTCGTCGATGAGGTCGAAGCTTCGTAGAAGGTCAGTACCCTACCGAAAGAAGTTCTCAGTTCTCAGTTCCCGGTTCTCAGTAAGGCAAATCGGCTCTCACTGAGAACTGAGAACTGGGAACTTCTTCGTGCCTTTCATTTCGTAGTAAAGTAAATTAGACAGCAATGCCCGTAGACAAGATCATGATTGTGGACGACGAGCGTCTGGTGCGCTGGTCGTTGCGCCAGAAGTGTGAAGAGTGGGGCTACCAGGTGGTCGAGGCCGATGGCGGGGAAGCCAGTCTCAAACTGGCCCAGCGGGAGTCGCCCGATCTCGTCCTTCTCGACGTTCGCATGCCCGACCTGACGGGCATCGAGGTGCTCGATCAACTGAAGAAGAATGGCGATGCCCGCGCCGTGATCATGATCACCGCCGATCCGCAACTCGACGATGTGAAAGCGGCGCTCAAGCTAGGGGCTTACGACTTCATCGGCAAGCCGATCGATTTCGACGAGCTGCACGTGGCCGTCAAGAACGCGCTTGAGGCCACCAGTCTGCGCACCGAAGTCCAGACGCTGCGCAGCGAGGTGCGCCGCACTTCCGGTTATTCCAACGTGGTGAGCGTCTCGCCCAAGATGACCGAGCTCATGAACTTCGTCCGCAAGGTTGCGGCCAGCGAGGCCACCACGGTTCTGATTCAAGGCGAAAGCGGAACCGGCAAGGACCTCATCGCCAAAGCCATCCACTACGAAAGTTCGCGCCAGGAGAAGCCTTTCGTCGCCATCAACTGTTCCGCCATTCCCGAGACGCTGATGGAAGCCGAACTCTTCGGCCACGAAAAAGGCGCGTTCACCGACGCCAAGCAGATGAAGAAGGGCCTGTTCGAGGCGGCCGACGGCGGCACGCTGTTTCTCGATGAAATCGGCGAACTTTCCCCTCTGCTGCAAGCGAAACTCTTGCGTGTGCTGGAAGACCAGGTCATCCGCCGCGTAGGAGGCATCCGCGATATGCAAGTAGATGTGCGGGTGATCGCGGCTTCGAACCGCGATCTGGAAAAGGCGGTGCGCGATGGCCAGTTTCGCCAGGATCTCTATTACCGGTTAGCGATCATTGCCATCTTCATCCCGCCGCTGCGCGACCGGAAAGAAGACATCATGCCTTTGGTGGACTTCTTCATCGAGCGCTACAACCGCAGATTCAAGAAGTCGATTCGCGGCATTACCGACGAGACGCGCCGGCTTATTTTTACTCACAACTGGCCGGGCAATGTTCGCGAGCTGAAGAACACCATCGAACGGGGCATGATCCTGGAAGACGAGCCGTTCCTGCGGCCGGTCTACCTGCCGTTTTCCGTGGGCGAGTCGGGCGGCCGGACCGTCTTCGAACGGACCTCATCCGCGGACGGTGGACAGGCGTTGCCCAACGGCCGCACCCTGCCGCGGCTATATATTCCGGAAGGCGGCACATCTCTGGAAGAGGTTGAGCACGCCATGGTGGAGCTGGCCATGCGCCAATCGAACGGCAACCAGACTCATGCCGCCAAGCTGCTCGACATCAGCCGCGACGCCCTGCGCTACAAGCTGAAGAAATTTGGACTGATCCGCGGAGATGAAGAAGGGGCGCAAACCAGCTCCGTTGACGAGCAATGACCTGTGGTGCTGCCTTCAATCGGCAAGGCGCACGTAGGGACAGCCGCCCCGCCCTCGGCTGTCCAACGGGGCGAAGCCCCGTCAATCTTGGGTGCAAGGATGAGCAACGAAACCCGCGGCGAACTGTGCTTGCCTGGACAGCCGGGGGCGGCTGACCCTACGCAGTCTTCTCTACGCCGGTTTGCCGCCGGCAAGCGCCGGTTCGGCCGTTTGCAGGTGGAACAGCCGCCGCAGCGCACTGGTCATCTGTTCCTGCGCCACCTTCTCGGGAAATTCCCGGAGTTCGCGGGCCAGGGAGCTTGCGATCTTCTGCGTCATCCGGGACATGATGGCATTCAGCATTTCGTCCTGGTCCTTGGAGAAAGGTCCGTTCTCTTGCCGGAAGGCGTCCAGTTCCTGCCGGCAAATCTCGTCCAGCCGCAGGCGCAGCGCCACAATGGTCGGAACCACCCGCTCCGCCATAAGCTTGCGACGGAACCCTTGCGCCTCGGCCAGCAGAATCTTCTGCGCCTCAGCCGCGGCGGCCCGGCGCTGGTCGTCCCGATGGTGGTCGTCCACGTTTTCCAGGTCGTCAAGGTCGTAGAGGAAAACGCCCTTCACGTGGTTCACTTCGGAGTCAATGTCGCGGGGCATCGCCAGGTCGACGATCACCAGGGGATGGTCTTTCTGTCCGCGCCCGCCGTCGTGAGTCGTGCGTTCGCGAACCAGACTCTCGACTTCCTCGCGGCTCACAATCGTGTGCGGAGAGGAAGTCGAACTAAAGATGATGTCGGCCTCCGCCATGGGCTGCCGGCGTTCCTCAAACGGGACCGCAACTCCACCGATTTTCGCCGCCAGTTCCGCCGCGTGCTTGAGCGTGCGATTGATGACGGTGATGCTCACGCGGATGGAGTTGGCCCCGTCGTTGAGCAACCCACCGGCTAGAATCTCGCTCGTCTTGCCCGCGCCGAGCAGAATCACTTTCTTGTTTTCGAGGGTGCCGAGATTCTGGCGTGCGAGTTCCACCGCGGCGTAAGGAATCGAGACCGCCGCGCCGCCAATTGCCGTTTCGCTATGTACGCGCTTGGAGACGGTGAGCGCCTTCTCCAAAACGGCATCAAGGGATCGGCCGGTAGTTCCCACCTTCTGCGCCTGCGTCCACGCCTCTTGCACCTGGGCAACGACTTGGGGCTCGCCCACCACCATGGAATCGAGGCTGGAAGCAGCCCGGAAGATATGCAGGAGGGCGGCCTCATCCAGCAAGCGGTAAAAGTGCTTCCACTCGCACAGCTTGAGTCCATATTCCGCGCCCAGTAGCCGCATCACCGAGTTCTCGGCCAGCGTCACCTCGTTGGCCCACAGCCAGAACTCGGTGCGGTTACACGTCGCCATTACGATGGCTTCTTCGATGCCTTCCGCCCTCGACAGCTGCACCAGGGCTTCGTAGCGCCGGTTCTCGGCGATCCAAAAGTGTTCCCGCACTGCCATAGGGGCTGTCCGATAGTTCAGCCCAACGACCATGAGAGTGGGTTCCACGTCTTTTTCGCCTCCAGCAAGATTACTCGTCCACATGGGAAAAGCACCCGGCGTGCCAAAGAGGGGTCCGCTACCTAACGGCGATCCGATTTAGTTTCAGTTAGTTAGAGAAGTCGTAACTAGAAGGGAACTGGAGTGAATGCGTCTAGGTTGCGGGATATCACGCTGGGCTGGTGTCTTTTAGCCCTTAAGACCTGTCGAGACACAAATCGGGTCATCTGACCATCGGGGTCATCGAAAATCAATCGCATTTGTACAACGCCACCTTTAACGCACGACTTCCGCCGGCGTGGCATCCTTCTCTTTTTTCAAGCTTTTCGCCTGCGGCTGGTAGACGCAGAACGGCTCCTCGTCGAGATAGTTGCCGGTGGCGGCAAAAGCGCGGGCGCGGCAACCCATGCAGATATTGCGGAACTCGCAGCAGCCGCATTTCCCTTGCAGGTTGTTGGTGTCGCGCAGTTCGTTGAATACCACCGAGCTCTCCCAGATATCGGCGAACGACTGCTTTTTCAGATTCCCCGCCAAGGCGGGCAAGTATCCGCAGGGATAGACCTCACCCTGATGAGAAATGAAACACACTGCGGTTCCGGCCAGGCAGCCCTTGGTCATGGCGTTCATGTCGGAGGGATGAGTTCCAGGGTGCCCCACGGGGCGCCCCACGCCTTGCGGCTTCAACTCGATGCCGGTCGATCCGGGCATCGCCATCTCGGTGGGTCCGATCGCGGTCGAACCCTGCGCCGTTTGAGGTAGCGGCGGCGCCGCGCGAGCGGCCTCTGCCGCTGCGGCGGAGCGGTGCTCTGCCGCACGCCGCTGGCGCACCACGCGAAAGTAGTGAGGCGCACAGGTCGCCTTCAGCTCGATGCCGCCTTCGAGCGAGCGATCGTAGAACCAGTTCAGCATGCGTTCGTACTCTTCCGGGGGAACCATTTGCTGCTCGGCGATATCCACGCCGCACCCTACCGGCACCAGCAGGAAGGTGTGCAGCGCGTCCGCTCCCAGCGCCTTCGCCAGTTCCAATACTTGCGGAAGCTGATGGGCGTTGTGGCGGGCGATGGTGGTGTTGATCTGCACCGACATGCCCAGATTTTTCAAATTCCGGAAGCCGGCGATGGCGGCATCGAAGGCGCCGGGAATGCCGCGGAACGTATCGTGGGTGAGCGCATCGGCGCCGTCCAGGCTGATGGCGACGCGCCGCACGCCGCTATCGACGATCATGCGCGCGATGTGCTTGGTAACCAGCGTGCCATTGGTGGCCAGCGCCACGCGCAGACCCTGGTCTGTGCCGTAACGCGCCAACTGGAAAATATCCGAACGAAACAGCGGTTCGCCTCCGCTCAACACCAGGATGGGAGTGGACACCGCCACGATCTGATCGATGATGTCGCGTGCCACTTGGGTGGAGAGGTCGGAGGGTGAACTCAATTCCGTAGCCGTGGCCCGGCAATGGATGCAGCGCAGATTGCACCCTTTGGTCAGCTCCCAGAAAATCAATCGCGGCTTGCTCTTGCTCGCTGCCATTGCCTTGGCTGGAATTGAACCTGAATGCTGCGAGTTGCCATTTGTCGAAGCCATGTAGAATTCCCTCCCCACCCGAACCTAGTTCTAGTTCCCACCCCAGGGCAACGATAGGAGAGAACGACCCGCCCAGCGGTGACTCTCATCACCGGGAATTGTGATCTCAGTCACGAGCCGCAACCCTCGTTGAATGTTGGGGATGGGATGGTATTGACGTTTTCCAGGGAACGTTGCAGCCAGCCATTTCCGCCGGTGCCGAATTGGTCTTACTGATGGCTGATAGCTGACGGCTGACAACTGTTCCTAGTTGTGATTCGCGATGCCGCGCAACGCCGCCGTGTTCCGAATCACCAGCGTCGAACCACTCGAGCGTACGATCTGACGCTTCTTCATCTCCGCGAACAGCCGCGTCACCGTCTCGCGCGAAGTTCCGATCATCTGCGCGATTTCCTCGTGCGTGAGTCTCAGCTTCAACCGAGGCTCCGCTTTGTGGGATTCTCCGTTCTTGAGGCTCCATTCCAGAAGTAACTTCGCCAGTTTCTCGGCGGCGGAATGCGATAAGCCCAGCGAGCCTGCTTCCTTGCAGGCATTGTGATATTTTTCGCTCAACTGCTCGGCCACTTTGAAGCACGCCTCCACATCGTCTTTTAGGAAGCGCAGAAAGTCATCGCGCTTGACGAAGTTGACCTGGCAGGGATCGATGGTTTCCGCCGTCACCTGGTAAGGTTTGCCGGAAATCGTGGCGCTCATCCCCAGTACCTCTCCTGGTTCGACCAGCTTCACAATCACGGTTCTGCCGCTCGGGGAATTGATGGAGAGCTTGACCCGGCCTTTGCAAAGCACAAAGATGCCGCGCGGCAACTGCCCTTCCACAAACAGCACCGCCTTCTGCGGATACGCGGTCGCGTACTTGATGTCTTCAAACGCTTGCAGCGCGGTCGGAGGCAGATCGCAGAAGCTGCGATCTGCGCGGAGCTTGCAGGTAAGGCAGCTTTCTACAATTTCCATGCCATAGGGTGAAATCATTGGACCAGCCTCCTGTAACAACCTCGGGCCGGCTCGCGTGCGTGGGTCGCATCTTGCGCAGTCCACGAGCCCGTTGAGTCGGCCTCGTCACAGGTCAGTGTCCGTCCAAGAGGGAACCCTTGGCTGTGCGGCGGGGCACACGCTATTGTGATCTCCCTCACACCGGGTTTTCACGGCCGGTTACGGGCAGACTGGAGGATCCCAATACCCGCTCAAGATGATCGACGATATAGGGGTTACGAGTGACTTACTGCGACAAACAAGGAAGGGGCGCAAGGCGGCCCTTGCGCCCCACCGGCTCTCACCCCACAGAAGGTCGGGCAAACCCACTACTTCGCTTGCATCGTTTCGATGTAACGAGTCAGGTTCACCACGCGTTGCTGCACCTCACTTTGGTGCCCACTGCTCATACTCCAAAACAACGTTCCCCACACCGGCATCTCCTTCGATCCATGCGCGGGAAGAGCGGTCTCGCCGCGAATGGTGGACGCGACTTTCAGCGCGGGATACTTGCCCCCGTTGGTCTTGCTCAGCAGGGTAAGATCGGTGGGCGGAACCTTCAGCGCGCTGGCTGCGGGTCCGCCGCCTTGGCCGTCCGTTCCATGGCAAACGGCGCAGTAGGACATGTACATGTCCTTGCCCGACGCGGGCGATACGGATTTGACAGGGACATGTTGGATGACTTTCGCCGGTGGGGCCTGCGTGTTCTCCTGCGCGGCGACTGTGCAGGCGAATACGAACAGGGCCGTAACCAGCACAATTACGTTCTTAATAGACATCATAGACATTGTGTTGCCTCCTAGTTAGACCATACCTTCTTACGCCAAAGCTCTCTTTCCGGAACTCTAAGCGCACGCAGTAGCTCGACAACCCGTGCCGTGTCCAGCGGTCCGCTTCGCCGCGAGTTATCGCGCTGGCAGCTTCCATTCTCGATTCTGACGCACCAGAGTCAGCGTGGATGTCGTCGCGTCCCCATGATAGAAGTCGACTTGATACTTGCTGATCAGGGTTTGCCGATCCCACATATTGAAGCTCTTCACCAGCGGACCCCCCGCGTCAAACGAGTCGCCCAACCCATCGGGCACCCATTTCCAGTTGTACGTCACGCTCGCCTGGTCGTCTCCAGTCATTTCTACGCCGGCAACGCCCAGCAGTTGCCTTTTGGCCAGCGGAGCCTGGTACGAGACATTGCCCTCCTTGTCGGTCGAGCCTGCGTGACCGTTGAGCAGACGTTCTCCCTCGGGCGTGAGCGTGACTTTCACGCTGCCCTTCGCCGGCTTGCCCAATTTCACAATCCCGGCCTTTTCCAGTAAGCGATAATTCAGGTCCGCCTTGGTTTCATCGGCGGTGCATTTCACCGCGCCCGTTTGGAAGTGGATGACGGCCGGCCCCAGCCGCTCGACCGCCGCGGCCACGATCGGGGTGGCTTGTGCCGCGTTCAGAGGTGTTCTCGACCGGACTTGAAACACCACGTAGACCACCGTGCCCACGATCAGGGCTACCAGGCACAGCATCAGTACCAGCGGCAAAAACGATGAGCGTCGTTCCATCTCAACTTCGGATTCAAACATGACAGCCCCCTTTTCGGAACAGCCGGAACTCAACTAACCCTTAATTGTCGACCTCCACTATCGCCATTGCTGTGATGGAAGGCATAAAGGACTGTGTCTGGGGTCACGATGAAACCGGGTGTGCGCATCTTCACTTACATCGGTGACGGCTGTCACAACAGGTTGCACGCCTTCAAAGCATAATCGTTTCAGGTTTCGGGGAAGCCTCTACCACTTGAACCTGGAGTTTCCATGGCAAAAGGGCGTGTTTCCATCGTCGTCGAGCGCTGCAAGGCCTGCGGTTTCTGTGTGGAGTTTTGTCCCACCAAGGTGCTTGCGCTCTCTTCCGCTTTCAATTCCAAGGGCTACCATCCACCCCACGTCGTGCTTCCGGATAAATGCAGCGGGTGCGACTTGTGCGGAATGTACTGTCCCGATTTCGCCATTTACGCAACCAAGATTGCAGCGGGCGGAGGTGACAAATGAAGACTGAAAAAGCTGACCCGCGCGGCGTGCTTACCGGCATACATTTTATGGATGGCGACCACGCCTGCTGCGAAGGCGCCCTGGCCGCCGGCAGCCGCTTCGCCTCCGGATACCCCATCACTCCCTCTACCGAAGTCGTTGAGCGTTTCGCCGCTCGGGTACCGATGGTGGGCGGAACCTTTATCCAGATGGAAGACGAACTAGCCGCTTCCATCACTCTGCAAGGCGCAGTCTGGGGCGGAGCCAAGGCTTTTACCGTGACTTCCGGCCCCGGCTTCTCGCTCATGATGGAGCACATCGGCTACGCCGCCATGACCGAAACCCCGTGCGTATTCGTCGATGTGCAGCGCGGAGGACCGTCCACCGGCCTGCCCACGCTGCCCGCGCAAGCCGACATGATGCAGGCCCGTTGGGGCTCGCATGGCGACTACGAGATCATCGCCCTCTGCCCTAATTCTCCGCAGGAATGTTTTGATCTCACCATCAAAGCCTTCAACCTGTCCGAAGAATTCCGCGTGCCCGTGATGTTCATGATGGACGAATGCGTAGGGCACATGACCGAGAAGGTCGTGATCCCTCCCGCCGACCAGATCGATGTCGTGCCCCGCCGTCATACTCGCAAATCGGTTGCCGACTACCTCCCCTATGAAACCAACGGCGACCAGGTCCCAGAAATGGCGCACGCCGGCGAAGGCTACAAGTTTCACATCACCGGCCTGACCCACGACGAACGCGGCTATCCCAACATGACTCCGCCCATGCAGGACAAACTGGTTCGCCGCTTGCAGAGCAAGATTCTCGACGCCGCCGACCGCATTGCCATGCTTGAGGAGGAGCAACTCGAAGGCGCCGATGTCGTGGTCGTCTCCTACGGAATCACTTCCCGAGTGGCGCAACGCGCCATCGAGGCGGCTCGCAAAAAGGGTATGCGCGTCGGCAAGTTGCGCCTGATCACCGCCTGGCCGTTCCCCGATAAAAAGATTCGCGAACTCGCGGCGAAGGTGAAAGCATTCGTCGTTCCCGAACTCAACCTGGGCCAGATGGTGCGGGAAGTGGCGCGCGCCGCCGCGGGCCAGGCCAAGACGTTCGCGGTGTCGCACGCCGGCGGCGGAGTGCACAACCCCGAAGACATCCTCAAGGTAATCGTGGAGGCAAGCCGATGCCAGACAGCCTGATCACCGATCTCACCAAGAACGACGTGGTCGACCTAGCCGGTAACCCAGTCGAACAATTCCTGCGCAGCGATCGCATGCCTCACATCTGGTGCCCCGGATGCGGCATCGGCACCACCGTGAACGCTTTCGCCCGTGCCCTCATCGAATCGAAAATCGATTTGCAGTCGCTGGCCCTGGTCTCAGGCATCGGCTGTACCGGACGGGTAGCCGGCTACGTGAAACTCGATTCTTTCCATACCACGCACGGCCGCGCCATTCCGTTTGCCACCGGTCTCAAGCTGGCAAACCCGAAACTGAACGTGGTCGTCTATTCCGGAGACGGCGATCTTTGCGCCATCGGCGGCAATCACCTGATCCACGCCGCGCGCCGCAACATCGACCTGAAAGTCATCTGCGTAAATAACCTGCTCTACGCCATGACCGGAGGCCAGACCGCGCCCACCACTCCCGGGAACGCGACGACGTCCACCAATCCTTACGGCACCTTCGAGCCGTCGTTCAACTTGCCCCACCTGGTCGAAGCGGCCGGCGCGGTCTACGTCGCGCGCTGGACCACGTTCCACGTCCGGCAATTGGCGCGCTCCATCGGGGAGGCCTTCAAGAAGAAAGGCTTCTCGTTTATCGAAGTGATTTCGCCCTGTCCCACGCTCTATCAGCGCCGCAACAAGATGGGCGACGGTCTCGACGCCATGAAGTTCTATAAGGACAAGAGCAAGGTCAAGAACGGCGCACCCACCAGTGAAGTCGGCCTCACCTTGACCGGGGAAATCGCCGTGGGTAAGTTCGTCGACCGCGACCGCCCCGATTACCTCGACCTGATGAAAACGCAATACACCGCATCGCTCGGTGCAAAATACGTAGAACAACCCCCCGTAGAACCGGAGATGGTATGCGACTGCAGCTAACGGAAATTCGTATCGCGGGTTTTGGAGGTCAGGGAGTCATTCTCTCGGCCATCGTCCTAGGCAAAGCCGCCTCGATTTATCAAGGCGCGTACGCCACCATGACGCAGAACTTCGGCCCCGAAGCCAGGGGCGGCGCCTGCAGTGCGCAACTGATCGTCTCCGATTCGCCGGTGTTATACCCCTACGTAGCCCGGCCGGACATCATGGTCGTAATGTCGCAGGAAGCCTATGTGCGCTTCGCTCCCGAGTTGAAAGAGGGCGGCATCCTGATCGTGGAGCAGGATCTGGTGCGCGTTGGAGATCTCAGCAAGGGCGTCCAGGTCTACAGCGTTCCCGCGACTCGTATCGCCGAAGAGCTCGGAAAGCGCATGGTGCTGAATTCGGTGATGGTGGGATTCTTCACCGCCGTCACAAAACTCCTGGAAGCCGATGCCGTCCGCAAAGCCGTAGCCGATTCCGTCCCGCCCAGCTTCGTTGAGCTAAACGTAAAGGCCTTTGATCGAGGATTGGAGTACGGGAACACGGTGTTAACCGCCGCGCCGGCCACTGCGGACCCAGATCTGCACGTGGAGGAGTACTCGCGGGAGTAGGGTCTAGATAGAGTTGTCGTCATCCTGACAAAATTATCATCCTGAACGAAGCGAAGGATCTGCTTTCTCCCGAAGCCACTGAAACCTGTCCGTGCTTGAGTTCCGGAGAAGCTCAAGAATCCAGCCCCGGAGGGGCGACCGAACTTAGCCCAGCGCTTCAGCGCTGGGAAAAGCCCACCCAACGATTCAAGTCCCGGAGGGACGACCGAGTTCTCGGCGAACTCTCACTGTTGCATTCCTCGACTTACGCTGTTGTGAGATTCATCAGTGACCCGCTAACCCGTAAGTCACTGATTGCAACCAGCCATTCTCGTCGTCCGCCTCCAAACCCTGCGATCACCAGCGTTCGCCTGTTGCGGTTTCCATCAAAGAGCTGCTGACAATCTCATCCCCGCAGCCCCCACCAAGAACTACCTTTTCGTCTATCTGCTTCATTTCACCGGAGATCGCCGCCCGCCGCGGACTTACACCGAACTCGCCTCGTCGTGGCACGGCGATTGCCTTTAGAAAAGTGCTGAGTGGCTCGCAAGACGGCCCCCCAACAAAATAAGTGACGAGGTGACTTATGACGGTCCTACTGGTTCTCTTCTTCTTCGCAACCTTCTTGCTGATTGACTATTTCCGCACCCGCCACGCGATTGTGCAACCGGCATTGCAGGTTGCCGTGGCAAACCAGGACACAGCGCCTCGCTTACAAGCGCCCTTGGTCGGAGGCTTCGAGGTCCCAGCGAACCTCCGCTATCACCCCGGCCACACCTGGGCGTTGAGCGAGAGCCCCAGCCTGGTGCGGGTCGGCATGGATGACTTTGCCTCCAAGCTAGCCGGCAAGCTGGAAAGCATCACGCTGCCCCAACGCGGCCAGTGGATTCGCCAGGGCCAGAAAATGTGCACCCTGCAGCGCGACGGCTGTGAAGTCGATATGGTTTCGCCCATCGAAGGCACGGTGTCGAACATCAACCAAGCAGTCGAGCGGGATCCGAAGCTGGCGCTCCGCGATCCCTACGGCGAAGGCTGGCTGCTGACCGTGCAGNNGCGATGGCGCTCGGCGCCCTGGCCCAGGATGGTGGAGAAGCCCTGGAGGATCTCTCCACCCACATCCCCGACCAGGAATGGCTGCCGCTGGCGAAGGAGTTCTTCCTGTCATAAGTCAACCTCGCGGCCTCGGAGGCGAACCAGCCTCTCGTTGAAATGAGGACCGCAGAAACGCCGGCCGCCTGGATTTCCGGGCGGCCGGTGGCGTTTGCAGGGCGGTGCAAGGGCAGTGCAGGGGGCGGTGCAAGGGAGATTCGTATCAGGGCATCGCTTTAGCGATGCCGCAAGTCCAAATGAGATCCGCATAACAGAACACAAGCCCCGGAGGGGCGGCCTAGCTTAGCTCCGCGCTTCAGCGCGGGGTCAGAGCGGAAAGACGACCCATGTCCCGGAGGGACGGCCGAAGCTTGTTATGAGCGGGAAGTGCTTAAGGACGTTTCGGAGGTGATCGACTTCGCGCAAGATCGCTTCAAAAGGCATGGGCACACCGCTCTCTCGCTGAAAAACCTAAGGTGGGAGAACTTCAGATGGACTGGCTTAGGTCAGAAGACCTGAAAGAGGAGAAAGTG
>PKXK01000097.1 GCA_003132325.1 Acidobacteriaceae bacterium | reverse complement strand
TCGAATTCTTGCGTAGCACAGGAGTCGTACATCTGAACGCCCGTAGTCTCGTCACTGGATCTGATACACAAGAACTCTGGCTTCCTTTTCGTAGTGCGGAACGGACACATAAATCCTGCGGATCTCCGGCACAAATAGCGCGGTCTTGGCCCGCGGGGCAGTGGGGACTTTTGCGAGCAGCTTGTAGTGGCCTTCGGTGTCGATATGATAGACATAGAGATGTCCACCATTCGGAACACGCGAACCACACGAGGCGTAGATGCGTCCTGTTGCGGGATCATACACCATGTAGTCCACCCAACCGGCAATTGGAAGCGCTTCCATTTCTTTGCCTGTCTGGGTATCAAAAACCACGATCACTCCAGTGGTCTCGGTATTGCGACAACCCACGAACAAGCGATGGTGGGCTTCGTCGAGCGCAATGGCGATATTTGTCTTGCCCTTCGTTACCGGCCAGGTTTGGAGCACTGTACGCTTCTGGCGATCAATCACTGCTACTTGATTCTTGTCTGTGATATCGATGTATATCTTCGGGCTTGAAGTCTCCAACGCCATGGCTTCAAGACTGCCCGCCGACACTTTAACCTCGCCCACAAGTTCGCCTTTGGTGGTATCGACCACACTCAACAGAGAATAGTCGAGCTTCGCTCCTTCCCCACCATTGGTCACGTAAAGGTACTTCGTTGCCGGATCATATCCAATGGAGTCGGCATCCGGCAGCAACTTGACGGATTTTATAAGGTGGTAATCGCGGCCACTGAAGATCTTTAAGAGGCCCGCTCCTCCGTCGGTGACATAGATCTGGTCGAGATCCTCGCGGTAAAGCACGGAATGCGGATTTTCAAAGCCAGCGATGTTCTGTAGCAGTTTGCCCGTGTCGAGATCAAACACCTGCACGCTCTTGCGTGCCTGCGGAGTGGTAAACAGGCGGTGACCCTTTACGTCGACTGCCAGATGGTCGGTGTACGGGCCTATCGGCACCTCAGGCATTTCGAAGGTTTGGATGGGTGTAAGAGGTGCTGGTTCTTGGGCTGATGCAATAGAGGCGGCGACAAGTAAGATGAATGCGGGCAGCAGTACTTTATTCAAGGGATTCTCACAATGAATTAGGTTTGTGCGCGTTTCCCGGCAAGCGCGAGTCGAGGAGCGACATGCGGACCACGTCGCTCCTTTCCTGCCTGTGGTGAATCTTCGCCAATCAGGGCGCCGGATAGTAGAGCGAAGGATTCTTATCAATGTCGACTTCGATCCATTGTTCGTCCCAATGCTCCAGGGTCATGGCCCAACGAGCTCTTTCTCCCTTCACGTAATCGTCGAGATCGGGGAAAAGACTGCGGATCAGCTCGGCGCGTGTTTTCTCCGCTTTCGGCCGCTTTTCGGGCGGAGGCGCGACGATCATGATCGCGATATCCCACGACGGGCTGATGTGATGGATCGCGCGTGTGTATATGGTTTCGCTGATGACCTGGCCATGCTCCTTCTCATACTGCATGATTGGAAGGTGGTACTTCTTGTAGAGGGCGAGCCACTCGTCCTGGCGACCCGGCGGCAGCTTGTAAAAGGAAACCGAGACCACAGGTTTTCCTGCGCCAGCGCCATTGGGGGCCTGGGCGAAAGCGGAGGCCGGCGCCAAAGAGACAACCAGGAGGGAGAGGCAGAGGGTTCTAGCGATTTTGTTTTTCATTTTTGTTGGCTTCCTTCGCAATTTATCTAGTTCTGTTGCTCATATGCAAGCGACTGCCGAAACTTCGTTCCTGCGGTTGACTAGAACAGTATCTTCAAACCGAACTGAATCTGCCGGGAGAAGGTTTGAGTACGGTCGATTTGGCCAAATGCCGGGTCAGAGATGGCATAGTGGTCAAGCGGCGGCGCGAAGTTCACGCGGTTGAAGATGTTGAAGAACTCCGCACGAAACTGGATATTTGCACTCTCGGAAATCCATTTCAACGAATTGTTCTTGAAAATCGAGAAATCTGTATTCACGAGGCCTGGACCGGTGAGCGGGTTGCGTCCCGTATTCCCTAGCAAGTTGAGGCACGTAGGGTAAGGATAAGGCGTGTTCGGATCGCAATACTGGTTGTAGAAAGCCTGGGACGGCGCCGTCGCCAATGTGAAGCATTGCGTCTTGATGTAGTTGGGACTTCCGGGATTGACCGCTTTGCCGCACCCCGGGGCATTGACCCGGTCTGGATAATCCCAGGGGTCTGTACTGTTCATTCCCAAGGTATCTCCGCCGGTCACCACCGTGAAGGGCGCACCGGTGCTCGCTTCGAAGATTGCGCCCAACTCCCAACCGGTGAATGCCCAGGCGGCCGGACCCTGCAGAGAACTGGGATGCGGAACCTGCCAGTCACCGCTGATCACAAAATCCTTACCGAGATTGAAGTCCGCCACGCCACGCCTCGTTCTCGGGTCGAACCAAACGGGTAAACTGGAAGGGGAGTTGGAAAATTGGTCGCCGGCAATGGTGGAAGAACCGGTATCAATCGTCTTCCCCCAGGTGAACGAGGATTGCAGCAGCAGGCCATGATAACCCTTGATTTTTAGGCCGGTCTGCAGGGCACTGTAGTGAGAGTCTCCCTGGAAAACTAACCGGTCCTCTTCTCCCACATTCGGGTTCATCACGGCACCGCTTCCAACCGGCCTGGGCCAGACATACCCAGCGGAAGTCGGAGTCGGGATCACGATGTTGGAATCGTCCTCGCGGAAGGGCAAATGCACGCCCCGAGAACCAACGAAGGCCACCGTCCCAATCACGCTGCGAGTGAATTCCTGCTCCAGATTGAGATTCCACTGCATTACATAACTGCGCGAGGGATTCGGCTGGATGTAGCTCACGCGCTGAGTCGCCAAACTCCCCGGTACGTAACCCGCGAGCACCGTGGCTGCGGAAGCGGGCATGGGTCCGGGGTTGCCTTGACCGACATTGGCCGCAAATGGCGCCGATGCCGAGGAGAGAATTACGAACTCATACGGCAGCGGAAGTACGTCGTAGAAACCGAACCCGCTGCGGACAGCCGTCTTGCCATTGTGAAACGGATCCCAGGCAAGCCCGACGCGAGGTTCGAAATTCTTCAGTGTCGGATTATTGAAATACGGATTCCCGGTGTGAACCGCATTCGCCGTCGGACTGCGCAGCACCGCAAGCTTGCCATTAACTTCCGTGGGGACGGTGACTGCCTCGTAGCGGAGTCCCATGTTGATGGTCAGATTCGCACGCGCTCGCCAATCGTCTTGAATGTATCCGGCAAACAAGGTCTCGCGAATGCCGCGTTCCGTGGCTGTACTGGGAACGGTAGCGGCAAAAACTTGGGGGTCGTTCGCCAGAAAATTCGCCAGCGAGCCGAAAATGTACAAGCCGTTGTCGGTGAAGTGCAAGAGATTGTTCGATTGCATCCGTTCCAGGGCAAAGCCGAACTTAAGTGAGTGCGCGCCGTGCGTCAAGAACGCGTCATCATACGCCTGGAAGGAGTTCCAGCCGAACTCGAAGTTCGGAAACCCACCGATGCCGCCATCGAAACCTGTAATGCTGCCATCCCCAACCTGGATTTCAGGCGCGGGACGGCCGGGAACAACTCCTAGCGACAGATTCGACGCCAGAGGGTTAATCGGGTCCGTCGTAGTGCTCAATGCGCGATTGCGGCTGAACCCAAAGCGAACGGCATTCACCAGAGCGGAACTGAATGTATGCGTCTCCTCGATAGCGAAGAATGGACGTGAGTTGCTATCCAGAAAGTGGACGTTGTTGAGAGGGTCGGGTTCCTCCAAGCGGGTCCTGTCGAATCCGAAATTCCCGGCCAGGCTGTCGTGGGCGGAAAGCTTGTGATCGACTCTCCCGGTGAAAAAGTTCTCGGTACCTTGCTGCAAGGTGGCCACAAAATACTGCCCAGTCTGTCCGCTCACCGCACCATTGGGCGAGTGCCAGAAGGCAAGATAAGGAGCGATGTTGGGATCCGCAGTGCTGCGGGCGGGTCCGGACGGGACTTCGTCCAACTGGGTAGCCGTCAGCGACTGCCGCACACCCTCATAGTTGAAAAACCAGAAGGTCTTGTCCCGTATGAGGGGCCCGCCCACCGATCCTCCAAACTGGTTGCGCCGAAATGGGGGCTTATCGGGCAGTCCGTTTGATCCGATGTCGAAATAGTTGCGCGCATCCAGCGCACTGTTGCGAAGAAACTCATAGGCGCTGCCGTGGAATTTGTTAGTCCCTGACCGGGTAACGGCATTGATTACGCCGCCGGAGGTTCTGCCGTATTCCGCGGAATAGTTGGTGGTGATGATGGAGAATTCCTGAATGCCATCCACTCCGGACAGGTTACCGAGAACCCCACCGGGCGCACCGTTCGTGTAGTCGTTGATGCTGATGCCGTCGAGCCGGTAATTATTCTGTTGGGGACGCGCTCCAGAGATGCTGAGCTGGTTGCCGAAGCCGCGCAGCGCGCGCACCACATCGCCCGTGCTGACGCCACCTACCGGCGACTGGTTACGAACCGAATCCACTCCGGGCTCCAGAGTAGCCAATTGCGCCCAATCGCGGCCGTTCAGGGGAAGCTCTCGAATTACTATGCCATCTACCGCGCTGCTAAGGTCCGAGGTTGCCAGTTCGACTCCGGCGGCCACACCCGTTACCTCGACCAGGGCGTTCGCTTTTCCAACCTGCAGCACGATGTTCACGGTTTGCTGAGCCCCGACCGTTAGCGTGATGTCCGACGCTCTTCCCACCGAGAAGCCGGGCGCTGATACCTGCAGTTCGTATTTTCCCGATGCCAGGTTGGGGGCGGTGTAGAAGCCCGCTGAGTTCGTCGTCACGGTCCGGTCGACACCCGTAGCGATGTCCTTGATCGTGACCTGCGCGTTGGCAACGACGGCGCCCGCGGGATCGGTGATCGTGCCCAGTATCGTTGCTCCAGCGACTTGAGCGCGCGAGGGAACAGAGCCGGCAAGAACGATCAAAATCGCGATGCCAAGCTGGGCGAAGCGAAGTCTCGACGAACGCATCGTGCGGGCCATAATCAGGTCTCCTAATTGAACGTGGACAAACCTTGAACCACTACGGTGCCATAAAGCTGCCTATTATAAAATATGTCTATCTATTTACTGGATACTTATGTGTGATTCTGCTCCGTGCGCCAACGCTTGTACTTGAATCGAACCAGCCGGGCCCGACAGCCGACGTGGAAGCAATACGCTCACAGGGCGCCGAGTGTCCCGCTCCTTACTTGGCGGACATAAGCAACTATGCTCTTGCCAGACTCCGACAGATGCTGAGTCAAAGCTGCGACTGCCGCATCTTCGTCCCGTTGCCGGCACGCTTCCAGGATCTGCCGGTGCCCGCTTTGAGACTCTCTCTTGAAGTCCACCGCAACGAAGCCCACGAGGTGATATCGCAAGGCCTGACAGTGAAGCGTCCTGATCATATTGAGCATCCTCGGCAGGCCTGCTGGGGCATATAGAATCTCGTGAAATGCCCAATTCAGTTCCGCGGAATGCGCCGGGTTGGGATCGTGGTCGGTCTGATCGTACACCGCCTCCGCTTTGCGAAAATCCAAGTCTGTCATTTTCGGGACCGAGAGCCTCAACACGGTAGTCTCGAGAGTGGTTCGAATCAAGTAGACTTCCTCGATGTCCGCTGAGGACAACTCGGCTACCACGGTGCCCCGATTCGGATAGGAAATTACCAATCCCTGTGTCTCCAACTCCCGCAGAGCTTCCCGCACCGGGACTCGGCTCAGACCGAACTGCTTCGCTAATTCCTCTTGCCGGAGTACCTGTCCCGGAGCCAGTTCCCCTCTGAGAATCGCCAGGCGAATTCCATCGGCTACGAGTCCTGGAGTTGAGCGTTGCTTTTGAAGCACACTTGTCGCTAGTTTGCTGATGTCCATTGGATTCATGGCTCCAATTATACAACATCATTGGTGAACCCTAGCTCTTGGTGGAATTTCCAATATTAATGGCTTAATTTTCCTAAATTCTTCATGATTATATACATTGATACATATATCCATGTCAAGAGAAATCGTGTAATATTGTGTGCATGGATACTTGTATACATACGTGACAGCAGACCAGGAGGCTGGAGGATGCCCATAGACAAGTCTCTCGAACTGAAATTTCGCGCTCTAGATCACTTGGTCGGAAACACTCCTTTGTTGGGAGTCCATGCTGAATTTCGCGGGAACCGCCATGTATCTACGCGAAGTGTGAACAGCTCAACTTCACGGGGAGTATCAAGGATCGGATTGCGCTGCACATGCTCAGGAAAGCGTACTCCCGCGGCGAGATTCATCCCGGTGACACCATCGTCGAAGCGACGAGCGGTAATACCGGCATATCGTTCGCTGCATTCGGATCCGCTCTTGGTCATCCAGTGAAGATTTTCATGCCGGATTGGATGAGTCGTGAACGAAAGGATCTAATCCGAAGCTATGGGGCAGAAATCATCACGGTTAGCAGCGAACAAGGTGGTTTCCTCGGAAGTATTCGAATGGCCGAGGAATTTGCAGCGAGCCGAAAAGACGCGTTCTTGCCTCGTCAGTTTTCGAACGACGACAACTCTGAAGCGCACAGCCTCACTACCGGGCCAGAGATTTGGTCGCAACTGGAGGCATCCGGATTCCGCCCGAACGCATTCGTGGCAGCTGTCGGAACGGGAGGCACAGCAATGGGGGTGGGGCGCTACCTGCGCAGTCGGTATCCAGAGGTGCGGGTCTACCCTGCGGAACCAGCCGAATCACCAACGCTCTCCACTGGGTACAAGGTGGGAGGGTGTAAATAGAACT
>PKXK01000057.1 GCA_003132325.1 Acidobacteriaceae bacterium | reverse complement strand
AGTCGGTTTTTGGACTTTTCCACGGAGCGTCTTTCTGGGGCGTGTCAGCGCTTCTCCTGGGCGGCCAATCCTGCTGCACTGAGGATTACCGCTACGGTCCGATCGATGCCCGCGTCCGAATTGATCATCAAATGGCAAAGGTGCCGGTTGGCCCAATCGCATCGGTAGTACCTGCGAATGTATCCTGCGCGGATGCGGTCGAATTCGTCGAGAGGCGCTTCGCACTCAGTGTGCGGTGGATAACGATCCTGGATCCGCTTGAGTTTCTCCTGCCTTGAGCCGTACACGAAGACATGGAAAGCGTCCTCACGTTCCCGCAGGACGCACTGTGCTCCGCGACCCACAATCACGCACTGCCCCAATTTGGCAGCCTCACGAATTAAGATTGCGCTGAGTTCGGCCAGGTAGTCCGGATCGACGACGTCGGGAGCAGGACCGGACCAGGTATAAGTGTCGCCTAGCCAGAATGCCTTGAGCAGTCTTGCAATGAACGAGCCTGGGTGCTCATCCATCTGTGAAACCTCGGAAGGCTGCACATGAGCGCGGCGGGCAAGTTCGAGGATCAGTTCGCGATCCAGAAGCTTCCAGCCAAGGCGAGTGGCAAGCTCCTGCCCTATGGCGGCGCCCCCACTGCCATATTCGCGCGCAATCGTGATTACCCGAACCGTTTTCATGTTATGAGCACCATCACGCGTCGAAACGCCGGTCTTGCCCGAAGGCCTGTTAACACGCCTTGCCGCTAATCTTCGATGCCCCTCCCTGGAATCGGTTCTTCGCCTGCTTCCACACGAACTTGATCACTCGCGCGTTGTTGTAACAGTATCCCAGATTGTGGTTCAGGGTCGAGAAGCCGTGCTTCTGGCACATCTGCTTCATCGACGACAGTTGCTTGGGTTCAAACTTCGGGTTCTCGATACTGCCCCAATCATGGCTTGCTGGGGACAAAGGGAAGCACGGAGCTACCGTGCCATCGGTGCGAATAACCACGTTGTTCTGACCGGCGCGGCAGTTCCAGTCGTAAACTGCACATCCCCGTTCTCGCCGCGTACGATGCCCGGAGTACTCACCAGGATTTTTTCGAGTTGCCCATCGGTTTCGTTTCCGTCTCCATACCAGCCCACCTTGTGTATATCCAGCCCGGATGACATGCTGACGAAGGCTTTCAGCTCCGGCAGTCGCTGTGTCGAGTTGACCAGGTGGTAGCCGCCCTTAGTTCTTGTCGATGATCCAGTCGATCAATTCGTCGGTTGCGCGCCAGTCTTGGGGCCGAAGGTAGGTCGGATTCTCGTACAAATGTTTGAAGTGCTCATCCTGTTCGAGCATCGGTGTCTCATTGATGTGGTAGTCGGTAGCGAGATGGTGGTCATGCGCGTACTCAGTGAGCAAACGAATGTCTTCGTGATTATTACGGCAGATGTTCATGTTGCGCCTCTCCTCGTTCGATGTCAACACAACGAAGGGAACGTGTCGTTAGCACATGATATGTCCGGTTGAGATAGCAAGTGAAGTGTCCGCTTGGCAGGCGGCGAGGGTAGGAGAGCATGGAAGGCATGTTTTCTTACACGCAGGCCGCGATGGAGCGGACGATGAAGGTACAGGAAGTGATTTTGCGGGCCATGGCGAAGAAGATCACGTGGTGGCAGGCGGCGGAGATCATCGGCATCAGCGACCGGCAGATGCGGCGCTGGCATGAACGCTATGAAGAGTTCGGGTTCCGGGGCTTGTTCGACCGGCGTCGGGGCAAGCCGTCACCCAAGAAAGTGCCGTTGGCGGTGGTGGAGAAAGTTCTGGGGCTGTATCGGGAGAAGTATTTCGATCTGAACGTGCGGCACTTTCACTAGGTTCAGAACTTCTCGCAACCCCACCCGCAGAGAGCTGAACTGGCCCAGCTCGGGGCGCAGGATTTCTTACCAGCGAACCGCCGGCGGCATACACGCAGGAGCAAGAGTTGGCTCGTTGTTTCCTGCTACGACGACTACTAGGTCAGTGAAGGGATTCAGGGCGCGAATAGCCGCAGAGACAAACGTTTCACCTGGAAAACGGAATGCCAGTCGTGACTGGAGGCCAAGGCAGCAGAGCTTTGTCCGAACCCATGCGCGTGGACTCGCCCGCCGCCAGTATCACTCCACTCCAGCTTGGCGCACGGCTCATGTGGGGAAGATAGCAGATAAGCCGCGAGTTGGTGCTTCCTGAATTCCAATTGTCGCGTGGGGTGGTTCGAAACCGGAGTGAGAACTACTCCTGACCTTCCACTGCTTCGGCATTCTCGTCGGTTGCATCTTCGCCGGCTGCATCCTTGTCAGTTGCATGCGGGGGCTCAGCCTGGCGCCGGTGAAACCAACTCATATGCGGCAAATCCCGCTCCACATGGCGGCGCACCGCGATCAGCTCGGCCGTGATGGCCACCGCAATTTCCTCGGGGGTGACCGCGCCGATATCCAATCCGACCGGAGCATGCACGCGCTCGAAGAATTCGGCCTTAATGCCTTCCTCGGTCAGCTCGCGGAAGATGGTGATGGTCTTGCGCTTCGAACCAATCATCCCGATATATCGCGCCGGAGTTTGCACCGCCCAGCGCAGCACGCGCATGTCATCCCGATGCCCGCGAGTGACAATCACGATGTAGGAAGACTCGTTCGGAGTGAGACGAGCCATGACGCGCTCAAAATCCTCGGCAATAACTTCTTTGGCGTCGGGGAAGCGTTCGCGGTTGGCGTAAGTCTCGCGGTCGTCGGCTACGGTTACGTCAAACCCTGCGCTCTTAGCAACCCTGTAAAGATTTACGGACACGTGCCCTGCGCCGAAAATATAAAGCGATGCTGGAGGTAGGATGGGTTCGATGAAAATGTCGAGCGTGCCTCCGCAAACCAGTCCGGTATCGTATTTAGGATCCTGATTGAGGTTGAAAGTCAGGGTGCGAGGCTTCTCGCTTTCCATCACTTCACGGGCGGCCTGCCAGACTTCGCCCTCGACGCAACCGCCGCCAATCGTACCGAAGATTGAGCCGTCATCGCGCACCAGCATCTTGGCCGTCTTAAAAGAGGGAATTGATCCGTGGACGTTGACGATGGTGGCCACCGCGCCCCGGCGTCCCTCCTGCCGCAACTTCACGATCTCCTCGTAGAGGTCCATGCTCGGTTGATTATCAGTCGGTTAACCGGGGTGAGTCAACAAGACAAAACAAAAGTGTAGATGCTCCAAGATAATGTCACCCCTTAACTGCAACGAGACTTTGTCACCCTATAGGAATGGTGACGATGAGTCAGAAAGAGTTCCAACGGGTGAAAGTGATTGAGAATGCAGCGGGCGGGAGGCTGAGCGTA
>PKXK01000065.1 GCA_003132325.1 Acidobacteriaceae bacterium | reverse complement strand
CGCGCCGATTCCCACCCCTTGTTCAACCTCCCGGCGATCTGCTTACGATCCTTCTTGGTGAGCTGGACATGCACCCGATGGTAGGTTCGCATGCCTGCACTATGCCGCCCTTTTCCTCATTCCACCAGTACCTGCAGATATACATCTACATACGGTCACAGACCTAGAACGGATTTTTGCCGTTCTTGACGCTAACTGGCCATTGCACTCATCGCCCCTCCTTTTGCTTTACGCCTTTCGACGCGTCCCCCGCCAACAAGAATCCCTCAAAATGCTCTAACATCAAATCTCCAATGACCCCCACCCGCGCCGTACTCTGGGACATGGACGGAACCCTCGTCGACTCCGCCGACTACCACTGGCAGAGCTGGCGCGACATCATGGCCCGCGAAGGCCATCCCATCACCCACGACCAGTTCCTCGCCACCTTCGGCCAGCGCAACGACTCCATCCTCCGCCAATGGCTCGACGCCCAAGCCACCCCCGAACTCATCGAGCGCGTCGGCGACGCCAAAGAAGCCCTCTACCGCCAGCACGTCCATCAGCAAGGCATCGAACCGCTTCCCGGCGTCTCCCAGTGGGTCCGCCGTCTGCACCAGCAAGGATGGCGCCAGGCCATCGCCTCCGCCGCCCCGCGCAAGAATGTCGAAACCATCCTCGAAGCCCTCCATACCGCCGACTGCTTCGGAGCCATCGTCTCCGCTGAAGACGTGCACCGTGGCAAGCCCGACCCGGAAGTCTTTCTGGTCGCCGCCGCCAAACTCAACGTCCCTCCGAGTCACTGCATCGTCGTCGAAGACGCCCTGCACGGTATCGAAGCCGCCCGCGCCGCCGGCATGAAAAGCATCGGCGTAACCCGCAACGGCAAACCCCTGCCCGCCGACCTCGCAACGCACTCGCTAGCCGAACTCGCTCCGAATGCGTTCGACAACCTACTGCTGCCCTGAGTCAGAAGTGCACAGGATGCGTAGTGCCGCTGCAAAATGGTGCGGGACCTGTCGCTGAGTGTTATCGCGATTTTCACGCCACTCAGCCAAGACCGAGTGCTCTTAGCCGATCACGATAGGCACGCACGAACCATTCCGCGAGGAGTGGCCGGTACTCGCGTTGGATGTCGAGGGGGAGGCGGAAGAAGTCCCCAACCGTGGTACCTCTGCACCGCCCAGCGCCGCAGTTGCAGGGCCACGCCGTGCCTCCCGTGATGTTGATGTTGTAGTCGCAGGTAATCTCCTCGCCCATCGCAATATCGCGGCGTGCCACGAGGAACGAGTGGTCGCCTTCGTAGAGCACGTAGGCATTGGGGTCGCAGCTGTGATTGACATGCCGATCGGGAGTGCCCAGTAGAACGATCTTGCCATCGCGCTGGCAACTGCCCCCCTTTGCCTACTCGCTCAAGTTCCACGGACTGGCTCAATTGCTGTAACTGTTCGTGACCGACAACCAGGATTGGCGATGAGCTGTTTCCACCGAGGGCCGACACGCCTCTCGCCTTTCCCGGAACTCCTGCGTGTGCTCGAAATCACCGCGGCGCATCAACGCTTCTCTGGGATGGCCAATCCTGCCGCACTGAGGATTACCTTTACGGTCCGATCGATGCCCGCGTCCGAATCGATCATCAAATGGTAAAGGTGCCGGTTCGCCCGATCGCATTGGTAGTACCTGCGAATGTATGCCGTGCGGATGCGGTCGAATTCGTCGAGAGACGCTTCGCACTCAGTCTTCGCTGGATAGCGATTTCGGATCCGCTTGAGTTTCTCCTGTCTTGAGCCGTACACGAACACATGGAAAGCGTCCTCACGTTCTCGCAGGACGCACTGTGCTCCGCGACCCACAATCACGCAATGCCCCAATTTGGCAGCCTCACGAATTACGATTGCGCTGAGTTCGACTAGGTAGTCCGAATCGACGACTTCGGGAACAGGACCGGACCAGGTATAAGTGTTGCCTATCCAGAACGCCTTGAGCAGTCTTGCAATGAACGAGCTTGGGTGCTCATCCATCTGTGACACTTCGGAAGGCTGCACATGAGCGCGGCGGGAAAGTTCGAGGATCAGTTCGCGATCCAGCAGCTTCCAGCCAAGGCGAGCGGCAAGCTCCTGCCCAATGGCGGCGCCCCCACTGCCATATTCCCTCGCAATCGTGATTACCTGAACTGTTTTCATGGTGATTCAAGCGAAGCCACTCAAGTATGAACCGCGAGCACTGGACAAGACCCTAGCTGTATTACTCGCTGAGTTGTGGAACCAAAGATTGCGGTGTCCAACGCACCGCGACCACGCACTCCCATGATCACCAGGTCGGTTTGTGCTTCAAGGGCGAGCTGAATGATCTGCTGGTATGCCTTGCCGATTCGGACTATCACCTTGACGATGCATCCCTCGCGGGTTTTGGGCGCAATGGATTCCTTCAGTTGTTTTGCCACCTTCTCAATTGCGATTTCAAGATCTGCCGACCTCGGGACATCTTCCAGTACGTGCAGGAGCATAAGTTCCGCGCCATACTCCTTGGCCATCGATACCGCATACTCTGAGGCGCGATGAGCATGGTCTGAAAAATCCGCACAAAAAAGCATCTTTCTTAAGTGGACTGGCTCTGGATCATGCACGGAGCTTGTGAGATGGTGTGCGGGCTTTCGTACCGCTAAGACCGGACACGGCGCCCGTCGCAGTACCCTATGTGTCACGGATCCCACCATCAGCCGATCAATTCCCCGCGACCCGTGAGTTCCCATCACGATAAGGTTCACTGCACGCGCTTTGGCCAGGGAGAGGATCAGATCCGTTACCGAGCCGTCCTGCACGAAGCATTGGGGTCGAATCTCGGTCCGCGCGTGGCGTTTCGCAAATTGCTGAAGCTTCTCCTCGGCGTTGGCGCGGAGTCGTTGACAGGCCTTTTGATAACCATCTGTCTCACCGCCATAAGCTGCGAAACTTTCAGAAAGAGGGTACAAAACGTGCTGCAAGAACAACTTCGCTTTGTAGTGCCAAGCTAGCGACAGCGCGTACTCGTACGCGTTGACTGAAAAGTCTGAAAAATCGACGGGGCAAAGAATAGATTCAATTTGCGGCATGCGAGAACACCTCGAATGGTTTCGTCAGCTTCGCGAAGGTCGCATCTTCCGTCCTTAAGAAATTACCTTGGCCTCGTGTTTTCGCTACCATGCCGATTCTTCCGAGCAAGCCCCGTTCCTGAGGGCCGACGCGCAAATCTTGGCCTAACGCTCGGCTGGCCATAGGGAAGAAGCTCCCGCCCCCTCACCTCAACGAACCATTCTAGGCCGTTGGCACAACGGAATCGACAAGAAACCGAACCCAGCTTTCCGGCGGCATGGCTGCCGATTGTTGACGAATTATCGCCATTTCACCAACAACCACCGTCGCAATTCTCAGTTAGTGAAATTGCCTGCGCTGCGGGCAGCCGAACTGGCCAGACTGTTGGCCTCTGTGTTGTTCTCACGACGAACGTGGGAGATCGAGAAATCGAGCGACCGGGCCAATTTCCGGCAGATCCAGTTCAAGGAATAAAGCCTCGGGCTGCGGCAGCTGTACTCACCACTCATCTGCTTGACCATTACTTCGGAATCTGAAAACACGTGAAGCGCCTCGGCCTTGAGCCCCAGGGCACATTGCAGCGCCTCAAGCAGAGCAACGTACTCGGCGACATTATTGTCCTGGCGCCCGATCCATTTGGCGATTCTGATCGTGCCATCTGTGGAGCCGTCAATTATCACTCCAATACCAGACGGGCCGGGATTCCCGAGAGAGCCGCCATCGATGTAGGCTACGAGGTCCGACATTGCGTGAGTGAGATGGTAACAACCATGCCTGATGTATTTTCCGGCGTCAAGATGTTTACATGGTCCCTCCACACACTCCTCGTCGTCGCCCATGCCTTCGAGCACCTGTGGATGTAGCTGTGGAAAAATGGAAAGAATTTAATCTGCCATTCATTAAGCAGCAATGATTCAATGGTTTGCGTTTCTGGATTTTGATCCATCGCAACCGGCCGATTGCACTGAAAACGGGCATTGACAGTCTTCGAGCAACTCTCTAAGGTTGCTTCCGTCGACGGCTGAAAGGGTTGGCTTAATTAAACTTTTGCTAGTCCGAAGTAGGCTGAGTGATCAGCTCGGCGGGGCAACCCGAAGAGCAGCCAGACCTGAAAAAACCGACGGCNNGGCTAGAGCATAACCAATGTCACAGCCTTTACCTTTTCCCAGCGTTCTCCTCCTAACTAACCCTCGCAAAAGCGGTTCCACGGAAAATATTCTCGCCCCGAGATCTCCGTTGCCACGCGCATTCTTCTTTCCTGGAGCAGCGGCAAGGACAGTGCATGGAGTCTTCATGTTCTCCGCCAGCGCGCAGAGTATGAGGTCGCAGGACTGCTGACTACTTTCAACGAAGCCGCAGGCCGCGTCGCCATGCATGCGGTCAGACGCGAGTTGGTCGAGCAGCAAGCTGCGGCTGCCGGACTTCCGCTCTGGGCTGTTCCGTTGCCTTGGCCATGCTCCAATGAACAGTATGAGTCGCTGATGGCTCAAACCTGCGCCAACGCAGTCTGCGAAGGAATCGAAGGAGTGGCGTTTGGTGATCTGTTCCTAGAGGATGTACGCGCCTACCGGGAAAGGCAAATGAAAGGCACGGGACTAGAGCCGATCTTCCCCGTGTGGGGGC
>PKXK01000008.1 GCA_003132325.1 Acidobacteriaceae bacterium | reverse complement strand
AACGGTTGCTTCAACTCCGAACGCCCGGGAGTAGACGCCCTCAAGGGTTTCCGGTGATTACTCGGAAGGTATTAACCCGTGTTTACCACTACCCCCCTCCCCCTTGATGGCGAACACTGATTGTTTGTGACGAAAAAGCCTTGTGCCCAGTACACAGTGGGGCAATTCACAGTCCTCGACTTCCCGGAATATCCCAAGCTTCACGCGGCAGTGAAATCCCACCCTAACGTCGAAAAGCACGACGTTAGGATGGAGCGTCCGCCCGACGATATAATCTTGACGTTCACCCTATGAATAGAACAATGTTCGTTTTGTCCCGTGCTGTCCTGATGGGCTGTGCCCTTTGCGCTGCAGGTTCAGCGCAGCAATCGAACCCGCAGGCGACGCCAGCGCAGGCCCCTGCTGCTGCGCCAGCGGTGCCGGCAATCGATGGTGGGGCGGGGCCGTGCTGGGTTGAATTCACGGTCACCACTGCCGACGGCAAGCCCGCCGGGGCGGCGACCGTCAAAGTTCACATCGCGTATGGCTTTGGCGGATTTCACAAGCTCGATCTCCAAGCCGGCGCCAATTCGGACGGTAAAGTGAAGTTCACCGGATTGCCGTCGCGTGTCCGGCGCTCGCTGCTGGAGTTCGAGGCGTCGAAGGATCAAGGGGTAGGGACGGCAACCTACGATCCTGCGACGGAGTGCCAGGGGAAGCGGGAGATCAAGCTTGGGAAGGCGAACGGGGCGGGCAACTGATAGGTTGGCGTTCGGTTTCGGCGATTCATGGGCGAGGAGACATGGCCGCCCACGTCCCGAAAACCGCGAGGCGTGCGGCACCCGGCCGGTCTGGTAAGAGTGAATGAGTGGGAAGTGCTGAAGATGAAGATCCGACCTCGGGCCGCGTAAAGCGGAGTCGAACGGTGTCGGCGGTTCCGCAGGCACCCTTCGGCTATCGCTCAGGGCAGGCTTTCTCGAAAAGCGCGAGAAGTGGCGCACCCCCAGTTATTTCGGTCAATGTTAAGAGACAAACCCGCGTTATACTCCCCCGTTAAAGTGGCCCACCCGCCCACCACACACCCAATTACGATCGACGCCACCGGGTCGAAGTAAGCCCTCGGTCTACGGTCCTATGGCTGCCAGATCGGTCGGCAGCGTCGGAAAGAGCAGCGGCTCCAGAACGAGTTGCCGGACCTGCTCGGACGTGAGCCGTTGGTCGGCCGAATATAAATCCACTTCGCCATCCGACGGACGAAGTGTCAAAATACCCTTTTCCGGAACCGCCGTCTTCTTCTGGTCCGATTCGTAGCTGTACTCAACCGTGCGCGCCGACAAATCCGCGGTCACCACCACCGCGATGCTTGCAGGCGGATTAGAAATTCGGCATTGCACATCCGAAAGTGGCTGCAAGTTGCAATTTCCACCCAGACGTTGAAATTCCTCAACGTCCTGACTAAGTCCGCGCAGCAAACGACTCCACGCTTCGCGCTCAGGTGACCTCTGTGCACTGCTGTCTGGAAAGACCGTCTCAGTCAACGCCTTTCCTGATATTTCGGTCCGCTTCTTAAACTGATCTTGGATCCAACCCACGCCATCCTCCTTACTAGCGCCTCCTACGCAGCCCGGCGCGTTCGCGCTGCTTTGACCGCAGCCTGCCTGCGATCCTGTTTTCCGCGCTTGACCGCAGATTTCTTGGCTTGGCGAGAAAGTGCCTGATGACTTGCTGCGCTGCGAGATTCACGCCGAAGTGCGTCCGACACTGCACGAGACCGCTTGGCCGAAGTCTTTTTTTTTCGGCTTTCCCCCGCTTTGGAATCTCGCGCGGCTTTCTTTCGCGTGGAAGCCGAGCCCTTCGGTAGACCCAATTTCACTCCGGCGCGCCGGGCTTTAGACAGACCAATGGCTATAGCCTGTTGGGGGGAACGTGCGCCGTGTTTTCCCTCGCGAACGTGATGTATCTCTTCCCGGACAAATTCTCCAGCTTGCGTTGAAGGTGACTTACCCTCGCGGGCATCTTCTCGCGCTCGTTCTACGGTTTCTCGTTCCGGCATTTTGATCTGCCCTCCTCAGTAATTGTACTAAATTCATTGCTGCGTCTCCTTCACAACTAACCTTCTGCGCGTTTTGCGCACAAACGGCTACCACTCTCGTCATATCAATCCTCGATTTGGAATGCCCTGGATTTGGGCATCTCTACTTCGTCACCGGACTCCATAGATACGGCGGCGGCCTTGGCCATCAGCTGTGACTTTAGTAATGTGCCGGTTGGGCACCTGTTCAATATTGCACAGTATTCGGCTGCCCCTCAACGGTAGCATCGCCAAGTAGTAAGGGGTACTGATGCTCCGCAACAGACGTTCACAGACCCCAGTCCAGGCATCCCGGTCCCCGTGTGCTCTCCGACAAGGTAGAGATTGTTAGGCGGAGCTTCTAGGCGAGCGCCAAGTTACAAGGAGGTTCCCGTTGACAACATCCAGAGTCCTAATCGTCGAGGATGACGATGCTATTCGTATGATGCTTCAAGAAGGACTGCAACGCGACGGGTTCGAAGTGGTAGCTGCTGCGAACGTGCGCGATGCGCTTAAGCATATCGCGACGGAAACTTTTGACGTTCTTCTCTCAGACCTGCACATGCCTCTCGCAGGAGATGGCTTCACCGTGGTCAGCGCAATGCGCCATACTCATCCGGACGCGTTGACCCTGATTCTCAGCGGCTACCCGGCGCTGGACGAGGCGATGTCTGCGATTCTCTCCCAAGCCGATGAAATCCTTGCGAAACCCATCGGAATCGGCGCAATCAAGGAAATCATTCGCACAAGACTAGCCAACCCTCACGCTATTAAACGGGTGAAGCCGGAATCTGTCGCTTCCATCTTGGAGCGAGAGCTCGAACTTACGATTCAGAATTGGCTGGATACTGTGGAACAAGATGCGGAACTGATATGTATTCCCCTGAGCCGCAACGAACGCACTGGGCACCTCCCTAAACTCCTTCGAGACATCATTCGTCGTATGCGCTTGGACTTGGGATTGGCAGCCCCAATTTCCATAGCAGCTCGCGACCATGGAGAGATGCGGCGCCAACAAGGCTACACCGCTGCCATGGTGGTAGAAGAATCTCGTATCTTGCAGGTGAGCATCTTCAGCACTCTGCAAAGGAACTTGTGCGGCGTGGACTTCAGTAAGCTTTTGCTGGACGTTGTGACTATCGCGGATGAAGTCGATTCACAATTGAAGCAAGCAATGTTCAGCTACGGCACGCCGACGGTAACTTTGAAACCTCGCACGGATAGACTGGCACCTTTCCGCACTTTCCAGGGCCCGAACGCAGCCTAGCAGGCTGCTGAAAAGCTGCTCCCAATCCACAGCCGTGTATGTTACGAAGAAGCATGCGAGGAGCGGACGATCAGCAGAACCATATATTCAGTTACTTGTCGCCGGAGGAACGGGTGCGAAACGACCATCC
>PKXK01000287.1 GCA_003132325.1 Acidobacteriaceae bacterium | reverse complement strand
CAATGTAGTAGATGGGTCCCTGCAGCGTGGCCAAATGCCTGGACAGCATCTCCTTATCTATCAGAGCGGTCTCGCCTTTCCACTCTTTCTTGGATTTCGACATTTCTGTCATGGTGCAGATCAAGCGGAAATTGGGATTTGTGGTCTCCAAGGTCTGCAGAGTCTCCAGGAAAGCTGCGTCCTCGGGCCGCCGATTGGAATAGAACAGGTATAACTTGTGCGGGAGGCGATCTCTATCCGCCTGCCGCACGATGCTGAGAAAGGGCGTAATGCCGATTCCGCCTGCGAGGAACACGGCTGGCTTGGCCCGATTCTTGTGTAAGGTGAAGGAGCCCGCGGCTACGCCGATCTGCACTTCCGTGGCCAGCGGCACTTTCTTCAGCGAGCGCTTGAACGCGGTATCGCGCATCCGGGTGGTGAACACCAACTCATTTTCAAACGGGGGACTCGCGATGGAAAAGGTGCGTGTGTTTCCCTCCGCGTCAGTTTCCGACGGGTCGGTGAGTGTCACATCGGCGAACTGCCCCGCTTTAAAGCTGAATCCGAAAGGCTTCTCGAAGTGGAAGGCCATAGTGCCTTCCGCCACCTCGACTCGGCTCAACAATTTGGATACGTAACCAGCTATCGGAATTTCGTTAGCAGCCATACCTGCCTCCTCGACTTTAGATCAGCGATCAGTTCTTCGAATCCCCGGTCGGTCGCGGCCAGACCGGGCTCACCAGCTCAATCCGCCAAATCGGGCCGCCAAAGTAAAGCGGGCCCTCCGATTTGACGAAGGCCGGAGCCTCTCCACCGAGAATCCAAACGTGGGTGTCTGGGGGTTGCTTCCCNNGCCGCCACCATCGACACCGTCATCTGCCCTGCATCGGATCGAACGTTCTTCAGCAGCGTGAGAACCATGCCGTTGGCCAGATCCGGCGGCAGGTTGAGGCGCTCGGTCTCCACCTTCTCCTTGCCATCGTCGTCGGTGCTGCGGACCGTGACCTGACCCGTAGAACCGTTGGTCGAGACTTCCATCGGATGCTGGAACGCCGGGCCCTTCTGCACGAGGTGGTCGCTCAGGAGCCGGAAGTTACGGCGCTGGGAAAAGACGGCGGTTTCGTCGTGGACCGAGCCATCCTTGAAGCGGAACACCAGCCGGCTGGTCACCCGGTCGCCACGGGCGACCTGGATCAAGTCACCGTCGGCGAGAGTGTCACCTGCCAGCGTGCGCAGCGCCAGAAAACCGTGGACCAAGCCCTCTGCGTAGCGCACGGCTACCGGTGCCCCCGACATCGTTCCTGGCTGGAGCAGTGTAACGCAGGCCACCAAAATAGCGAGCGAGGTGGACCAGACACGTTCTACCGTCCGACGAATCATAAGCAGGACTCCCGTCATAGCGTGTTACCGAGGTGGATACCGCGTCGCAGCAGCCGGTTGATCGTGCTATCTTCTGCCCTCGCGTGCTGAGGTTAGGCTGCTTGCGAGCTTCGGGCATCTTGTCCGAGAAAGCCCAGCAACTCATGGTTGACTTTCTCTGCGTGGGTCCAGGTCACGCCATGTGGTCCGCCATCTACCACCACCAGTTTGCTTCCTTTGACAAACTCCGGTGTTCGCTTTCCAGTGGCGGAGATGGGGAGAATCCGGTCGGCGTCACCGTGGATCACCAAGGTTGGTATGTCAATGCGTTTGAGGTCGTTGCGGAAATCCGTCAACCATGCCGAGACACACTCCAGAGTGCCCTTTGGAGAAGCGCCGGCTGCGATATTCCAACTGAGCTGAACGGCCTGGTCGCTGATCAGGTTGCCACCGAGGGTGTCCACGTTGTAGAAATTTGAAAGAAACTGGGAGAGAAACGCCGGACGGTCTGCAACGATCGCCTTCTTGATGCCCTCGAAAACAACGCCGTCCACGCCCTCAGGATTGTCACTCGTCTTCAACAAAAATGGCGGAATCGACGAGATAAACACTGCTTTGCTCACGTGCGCGGTTCCGTATGTACCTAGATAGCGGGCCACCTCACCGCCGCCCATCGAAAAGCCGACCAGTGCGAATTCACGAAGGTCGAGCTTCGTCACCAGTTTGTGCAGGTCTTGGGCGAAGGTGTCATAGTCGTAGCCCGAAGTTGGCTTGCTGGATTCACCGAATCCTCTGCGGTCATAGGTGATGACGCGGTACCCGGCATCGAATAGGGCGGGCACCTGCTTCTCCCAGGAACGGCCGCTCAGCGGCCACCCGTGAACCAGCACAACGGGTTTACCCGTACCGTGGTCCTCATAGTAGAGATCGATGTTGCCGGAGTTTTCCTGACCGACATTGATGTATGGCATTGAGAATCTCCTTAGTTTGTGTCCGCGTTGAGGTTGATTACGGGCGGCCACGTTCTGGGGTTTTAAACAAAATACGTCTAACTGTCTGGAGCGGCCCTTTCTGTACCGTCGTGCTGGTTCACCGCAGCGTCAGGAGCACCACCTTCGTCATCCATTCGCGACACAGCCTCTTCGTCCAAGTGCCGCTGAGTATCTGAAAAGGATTCTGAGGCGTCACTCTTCTCTCTTCGCCAAGAGATGGTCAGCAACAAGGCACTCTCTTCCAGCGCTTCGACGTCGTGCAGTACGCCGCAGTCCAGCACCAACAACTGACCGGCCGATACATTCACCTTTCGATCGGCCAAATGTATGCAGACCTGTCCTTTCAACTGTTGAATGGAGATCCTTCCTTCTGCTCTGTGCTGGCGCATTCGAGTGCCGCTCTTCATCAGAATCAGAACGATTCGAAAATCTGGATATTTCGCGAGCGTTTTGGAACTCCGCCCAGTTTCCCGCTGCCACGAGTCTTCTCGCCGGAGTTGCTGCAGTTCCCGTTCTAAGTCAATTTGCAACAGAGGTTCCGCTAGTCCAGGTAATCGATTCAATACTTCGATACCTGCGCCGGGATGGCAAGCACTGAGATCTGTAGCCATGATGGACACCTTCTCGCCGTGCATCTCCGTCGTGATTACGTGCTAACGGCTGAACTTGAATTACGGAGCGCGCAGCCCATGTCTTAAACCTCGGGAAGCCCGAGAAGAGAATGATCGACGACATGTTGCGGCAATACTGGTCAACATTGCACAGTCTCTCGCTAATGAGAATAAGGCAGCCCCGAATCGGGCAGCGGCAACTCGCGCCTCCCTCGCCCAAGAGCCGCCGCCGAAAATCCTCCATAAGANNTAAGAGGCTCGGCTCGGTGGAGAGATTTTCTGGTTTGTTGTCTTCCGGCATGTTCACCCCTTTCGGCTGGTGGTCCACTTTTACACCGCCGTGTCACGCCGCTCCCGCAGCGTGATGTGGCCTAGCATTATTCTGGCGTCCTCGGCGGCCAGTTGGCCGAAAACCACCACTCATGGCCGAGGTCGGCCAGTCCATCTTCCACGAACGCATAATCGACATCGTGTGCTTCATGGAAGCAAAGGGGTTGCGAGGCGCAGCGGGGCTGCGAGTCTGGCACGGCAACTGCAGTGGTATAAGCACACGAATCCCTCTGTAACGGGGTTCCCCCGGGTTAGGTAGGCATGAAACCCAGCTTTCTGCTGTTGGTTTTCTTACTTGGATTCTTCACTGTATTGGCCAGCGCGCAGGTGGACATTTCGCCCGGAGTGGCGCGCATCAGTCTGATTCAGGGCGACGTTTCGACGCAGCGCGGCGACACCGGTGACTGGGCAGCCGCGGCGCTGAATCAGCCCCTGGTCGCTGGCGACAGGATCTCGACAGGAGACAGTTCCCAGGCCGAGCTGCAACTCGACCATGCGAACATCCTTCGTCTCGGTAACAACGCGCAAGCAAAGATCGCAATCGTGGAGCGGACGCACATCCAGGTCCAGGTCGGGCAGGGGCTGGCGTATTACACCGTCTTCAAGGATTCCGAGGCCGAAGTCGAGATCGACACGCCGAATGTGGCCATCCGGCCCACGTCCAAGGAAGGCGTTTACCGCGTCGAGGTGAACGGCTTCGAGACGCAAGTGATAGTGCGCACCGGAGCGGCGGACATTTCCACGCCCCAGGGCAGCACCCGCGTGGAGAAGGGCCAAGCTGCGAGTGTGCGTGGCACCGCCGACGAGGCGGGATGCGTGCTCGGCGGCGCGCCTTCGAAAGACAGTTGGGATTCCTGGAACAACGACCGCGACGGAGTGATCCGCAACGCTCAATCGTGGAACCACACCAATCGCTACTACGTGGGGAGCGAAGATCTCGATACCTACGGACACTGGGTCAACGTGCCGGACTACGGCCAGGTGTGGTCGCCGACCGTCGCCGTGGGCTGGACTCCCTATCGCGCCGGCCGCTGGGTCTGGGAGCCGTACTGGGGCTGGACGTGGGTCTCGGACGAACCTTGGGGATGGGCTCCCTACCACTACGGCCGCTGGTTCCTCTATGGCAGTTCCTGGATGTGGTGGCCGGGACCGGTTGACGGCGATGGCGACGATCTGCCAGAGTGGGCGCCGGCCTACGTGTCGTTCTTCGGATTCGGCGGCCACCGGGGAGTTTCCGTCGGCTTCGGGTTCGGATCGGTGGGCTGGCTGCCGATCGGTCCGGGCGATCGCTTCTACCCCTGGTACGGACGGTACGGTTCGCACTTCAACGTGGTCAATGTCACCGACGCGACCAACATCGCGAACATCAATCTTGGATTCGACGGCATCGCACCGCTGCACAGCGACAACCGTTTCTCCAATGTGCGGCTGGCCGCCAGCGACGTGCGGGTCCGCAAGGCGGTCTCGACCCTCCCGGCAGATCGCTTCGGCACCGGACGCTGTGCGCCGAGAGCGGTGAGCCGCAAGACTTTTCGTGACGGGTCCATGATGACCGGAAATCTGCCCATCGTTCCAACCAGGGAAACACTTTCGGCGACGAATCGCCCGGCGAGCCCCTCCTCGATGATGCGTGGCGGACAGGAGCGGTTCTTCACGAAGAGGCAGCCGGCAGCGGCGCCGCAGTCCCTCGATAAGCAGGTCGCGCAGGTGCAGGAAGGCATCCAGGGGGAGGGTCAGGTCATTTCGGTCCGGGAGGTCACGCGGCTCGATTCGGCCGGCACGGCGCTACCCATGCCGTCAGAGAACAGCATAGAAAGAACAGTCCAGCCGGCCAGAAATGCACAGAGCGGACGCAGATCCAGGCCAAGGTTGGGCAGGGACTTGCCTACTACACCGTCTTCAGGGATTCAGTCGACATCGACACGCCGAATGACGACACTGGCACCTGGGTCCGGCGGAGCTACGACACATACCGCGTCCAGGTCGGGCATGGGCTCGCGTATTACACCGTCGTCAAGGATTTTGATGTCGAAGTCGACATCGGCCCGCCGAATGACGACACTGGCACCTGGATCTCGCGGAGCTAAGGCACGTACCGCACAGAGTTACGTAGATTCAGCCAGCCGACAGATGGACAAGGGCAATTACATGGCGGCAATTGCCAGCTATAAACGGGCTTTGCAAGTCGATGGGAATAGCACCGCTGCTAAAGCCCGCCTGGGGCGCGCCCGTCGGGCGATGCAAGCGGAGAACGAGATCATAGCTCGGAGGTAAACATGCGCGCTACGACGCTACTATTCGGCTGCATACTGCTTTTCCTGGTGGGGAGTATCGCGGGTCGGACGATAACGGCACACCATGCTCCCCGGCCGCTTTCGGCCGCCGATGTAGAACACGCTCTCAAATCCGGAGTGCCGAAGGCACGCATGGCTGCACTGGTGAAACAGTACGGAGTTGACTTCGGGTTGAGCGATGTGGTCAAGGGGCAGCTTCGGAGTGCGGGAGCGAACGACAGCCTTATTCTGCAGATTGGACGTTCGCGAGCCCGGGTAGATGGCAACTCAGTGGCAAGGCTGACTGGACCTGCGGCCGGTGCGCACGAGCGCCGGTCGGCAGACACGCCCCGCACCACCCACCCTCAAACCTCCGCGAAGGAGCTACTCCAGCAGGCTGACAAGTACCGGCTCGGTTCCGATGTGGACCGGGACGAAGCCAAAGCCGCGCAGCTGTATCGCAAAGCAGCCGAGATGGGTAACGCAGAGGCGCAGACGAGATTTGCCGAGGCCCTGTTCGATGGACGTGGCGTGGCGCGCGACCCCGCTGGGTCACGGGCGTGGCTGGAGAAGGCAGCGCGCCAGGGCTACGCTCGGGCCGAGTGCGACCTTGGCGTGATGCTGAAGAACGGTTTGAATACTGCTCAAGATCTCCCGAATGGGTTGCGCTACCTCCAGGCTGCGGCCCGTCTCGGCGATGCGCATGCTGAGGACTATTTGGGTCGATTCGCAGAGGCTGGTTCGATCGGCGATCCCAGCCCGAGCGAAGCATATATGCATTACCTGAAGGCCTCTGAAATGGGCTCCGCGTGGGGAGCCTACAACGTTGCGAGGATGCACCAACATGGGATCGGTGTCGACAAGAGCCCAACCGAAGCACTGCGCTGGTACATGAAAATCGCCTCCATCGGGGATCCGGATTTGCTGGGTCAGTGGAGCGATCTTCGCTCTGAGGCCGGGGCCGTAGCCAGCGCAAATCTCCAAATTGGCGATATGTATGCGGAAGGTAACGGCGTTCCCAAGGACACCCGCGAGGCGGAGAGGTGGTATAGGCGCGGTGTGGATATGGAGTCCGCCGCTGCACGGGCAGGATGGTTAATGGCGCACGTTTATCTCGCTAATGCCTACCTCCAATCCAAGGGCGTTCCGCTGGACTACGGTGAGGCGATGCACTGGATGAGAAAGGCAGCTGAACAAGGATATCGGCAAGCTCAGGTGAGTCTAGGCTCCATGTATCGCGATGGGCGAGGCACGTCCCAAAATTACGACGAAGCTATGCATTGGTACCGTAATGCGGCTGACCAGGGATCTGCGGCGGCAGAATGGATGATCGGTGGACTTTATTTTCACGGTTGGGGAGTGATACGCGATTTCACGGAAGCAGCGGCGTGGTATAGAAAAGCAGCTGAGGCGGGTGTCCCCGTTGCGCAATGGGACCTTGGCATGATGTATTACCACGGCTACGGCGTTTCGAAGGATCTTGCGACTGCTCGAGCATGGCTTCAGAAGGCAGCCGATCGAGGCTATGCCCCAGCAAAAGACATACTGGCCAAAACTTGATGCGGCAGACGATTCTGTAACTGCGAATACTGCAGTTAAAGCCGACGCCAGCGTCAAGCAGAGGCGGGAATGCTTTGGGCCGTTGAGGGATCGATTGACCAAATCTTATCGACTCTGCGGACTTGGCTACGCTGTTGTTGAATGCTGAACGCTCCGCTGTGTTCTCCCATCCAACTTTTTGCGTCAGGCGGTAATAAAGCCCGGTGCGCTTCAAGTGGGAAAAGTCACGGATTACAACAGTTGAGCACAGTCGAGAGAAAGGCCTAGGGGTTTGCGCGAGCGTACCGCTTGGTATGGAGCAATATGCTAGCAAGCCTGCGGGGCAGAATCCTCGGAAACAATCAACTCTTGGGCACTTGAGGCTGGGTTGCGGTTGCCTTCAGCGTGGCTTCATTTGAAATGAGGAGAGCGCGGCCGCATTCGATGCCAGTCATTTCCCTTCGGAAGATCGTGCCGGTTTTTGCTGAAACGGTCGTTGAGGAACGGCGATTTCGGCAGCAATGCCGGGTTGTGAGTGTAATCGCTGGTTACAACAACGCCTTCCAGTTGCCCCCGCCATCACCCGTCGATGTGGTCAATATTGGACAGACGGCTGTTTAGCTCCGGGCGTACTCTGTCTCTTCATAGAGAAATCAGGACTATGTGTCGAAAAAGTTTGAGCTGTGGAAAGAATTAGCGGCCCGTTGCCTTGGCGAACAAGATCCTGCGAAGTTGACAGAACTGGCGAGCGAAATAAACCTCGTTCTGACCCAGAAAACACCGCACCTCGATCCTCCGCTGCACGCGGGAGAGTCGCACGAAGAGGCCAACGCGACGTTCTGAAGGCAAAGACTGTAAGGTAAAGTATGTTTCACTTAATCTGGTATATCCTGATCGGGCTAATCTCGGGGGTTATCGCAAAATCGGTGATGCACGTCCATATGACGATGTTCTGGACAACCGTGCTCGGCATCATCGGATCGATCATCGGCGGCGGCGTTACCCACATGTTTTCGCGCCCGACCAACGAACGGTACCATCCTGCTGGCCTCATTTTTTCCACACTGGGCGCGATCCTGATTCTCTTCCTTTGCTATAAGCTAAAGATTCATTTTCCCCAGGTCAACCCGTTCTAAGCTCATCGAAGCCAGCCAAGCGATACACACTTGAGGCTCACAGAGTCTCACGGAGAAGAACAGCTTAAGCACACGCCGCCCAAGCACATCATTCTCAGTTAGTAATAAACGCCTATTTAACAGCAACTATCGGTAAAGCGGCTAGAGATGATCTGGTTCCTCTGCAACCGCCGCTGTAGCCTGTGGCGGCCCTTCGATTCGGCGAACAAATCCTCCGGCAATAGAGGTCCTATACATGCTTGAGCCGCGTCTAACCGTTCGCCATCGTGAAGTTCCCTGAACCCGTGCAGCCGGTTCCGCCAGTGAGAGTCCACGTACCGGTGATCGCGTTCCCATTCACGGTTCCCATCAGCTTCAGCGTGTTGCCACTCGGCGATCCAGACACTACGTTGAAAGTGAAAGTACCTGTCACCTTGCCATTAAAATCTCCAGTGAAGGCGAACGACCCGCTCTCCGTCTCTCCNNTTAGGGTCCCGTCGCCGTTTACCACGACTGATGTTCCGAAGCTGAAATCCGAATCGCTGAGGATCGCGGTCCAGGTCCCATTAATGTTTCCGTGCCCGTGGTCATGCCAGCCACAGCCGACAAGCGTCAAGACCACTGCCACTAACCCTGCCACTGCAAGCTTCTTCATAAATAAGGGTCCTCTTTGGTGATTTGGAAGTCGGCGCTAACAGAGATGCCAACTTGTCTGTCCTGTGCTCGGCACCCGCGACGACAGCGGCAAGCAGCAATCAAGAGAGAATGCCTCAAAGAGCGGCGATCATGACAAGGTGCTCCTTGTTGTGCTGCCTCTCGTTATTGCTGGCCTTGATATGGACCCGGCGATTGGTCGTCCGGGTTCTGAGCGTTGACGGCGACCGAAATCGCAATCAGGAATCCTAGGAGTGCTGCATGTACGTTGAATTTCCAAGGCACCTCCACCTTGCTCGGGAAAAAGATCTGCCTGCAAGAGTGCAGGCAGAGTGCCAATGTCGAGCGCCGGGCAGCAATTTCTTTAATTGCATTGTGTCTAGCAAGTTAAGACGGGACAGGGCAGCTTGGACAAGCAGTGATTCGCGGGCTCCGGTGGCCCAGTTCCACCAGGCTGGTGGTTTTCGGCCAGGGGTTGACGATCATTACTAAGTCCGCGAGTGCAGATTCGCCCCATGCTTAATTGCCGCGATTTCACCAGCTCAGGCACCGACATCTGTCAGATCGACAAAGATGTCCCGTCAAGAAGCGGAGGACCGCACTAAGAAGAATCGCGATCGATTGTGCAGTCAGTGTTTGTAAATACGTCCATCGCGGTCAGGAAATCTGATATTCGCATGCCGGAGTCCAACATTTGAATAAAATCAGCCGCGGTGATGCCCTGGCGCTGGGCGATCTCCAACACTTCAACGATGGCGTGTTCTACAAACTCCCGGTCCGGCTCAGCGGGTGGGTTGTACTGTCCAATATTATTCATTGCCACCTTTCACAAAGGTCGGGATTTTCATAAAACAACCGCCGGTCCGAAGTGCTGGCTCAGGGCGTTCTTGAAGCTTCGCAATTGCACTCTCAAATTTCGGACCATCCGGCTCGGCGAATCGTATTTGCACCAAAATCGCCGTTTTGGAAGTTCCCGAGTATTCTGCCGGGACATCCAGCCCCTTTCTGTTCAAAAGTGCACACTGTTACTTCCTGTGAACCGGCTCATAAAGAAGCTGACCCGCGAACGGGTCGTCCCTACCATATCGGCCAGAGTCTGCTGACTCAGTCTGGAGACCGACATTTCGGACACTCACACTGACCTAGTACCTGTGGTTTTCGGATATTGACGCTATCCAGGAAAGCGGTAAAATATGGATGTTCGTTGTTTAGGCGGAAGGGGCTGCCTATGTCTCCTGCCAGCAAAAGGAACGGTTCTCCACGCGGAAGGAAAATCGTCGGCCAAACCTCAAACGAGCCGATCCTCCAAACAGCGGGTAACGCGATAGGCCCAAGTCTAGTAGCCAAGAAGAAACGCGATTTCGATCCCCATGCATTCCTCGCAACCCTTGGCGAGGGCAGGAAATCTCTGCTTTTCCAGAAGAAACAAGGAATCTTTGCGCAAGGGGATACGGCGGATGCGGTGTTTTATCTTCAGACCGGCAAGGTAAAACTCACCGTGGTTTCGAAGACTGGCAAGGAAGCAACGGTCGGCATCGTGGGTGAGGGAGCTTTCTTCGGCGAAGGTTCGCTCGCGGGCCAAGTACTCCGCATGGACTCTGCAACCGCGATGACCGATTGCACTGTTTTGCGCATCGAAAAGAAAGCCATGATGGAAGCGCTTCATCGGGAACACGAATTTTCCGATCTGTTCGTGGCCTATTTGTTAGCGCGCAACATCCGCTACGAAGAAGATCTGGTGGATCAGCTCTTTAATTCGAGCGAAAAGAGGCTGGCCCGAATCCTTTTGCTGCTCGCTCACTTTGGCAAGGAAGGCAAACCTGAGCCTGTAGTTCCCAAGATCAGCCAGGAGATGCTGGCGGAAATGATTGGCACCACCCGTTCCCGGGTGAGCTTCTTCATGAATCGGTTCCGGGAATTGGGATTCATTCACTACAATGGCGGGCTGCAAGTCCACAGCTCGCTGCTCCATGTGGTCCTGCACGACTAGCTTCCACCGGGGCTGCGCCATTTCTTCCTAGTGGAGTGTTACACAGTGACCACCGGCGCGCGAGAGCGCCAGAGCAAAGAAAAAACGACAAGCCGGCTCGACAAAAACCGGCGCGATGGCGCTGCCGACTTTTTTCGAACCTCCTTCCGATGCGCTAGCGATTATCCGCCACAACTGTCTGTCTGTTGAGTATGCCCGCTGCCTCGGCAAGGGTCAGGTCATCGGGCACTCGCTGGAAGTCGCTGTGGTTTTCGGTCTCGTACACCCCGATGGTCACGCTGCATGTCTGCGCTGATCACCCGAGAGCTAAGAACAAGAACTCTTAATAATTCAGACTGCGCATCGGAGGGCGATCTTACTTCTTGCCCGGCTCCCGGCTCGCTGGCTGCTGTTTCTGTTGCAACTGCTGTTGCTGCTGTTGGTGTTTTTGCTGCAATTGCTGCGTCTGCTGCTGATGGCTCTGTTCCACCTGCTGCCTTTGCGTGCCATTCGCCTTCTGTTTATCCAGCTTTACGTGCTCCTCGTCCTGCTTCTGCTGGAGTTTGTCGCGTTCCTGTTGCTGCTTCGTAATTTGTTTTTCCTGCTGCTGCTGGTACTTCTTGTCGACTTTCGGGTTGCCGGTATTTGGAGTGCTCCGTGCCACGGGCGGAAGGTCGCGAGGATGGACTGGCGTGCTAGGTCGAGCGGCGTTGTTCTCTGAACGCCCCTGATTTTCTCCCCGATTGGGCGGAGTATACGGCGCTCCTGCCTCTTTGGCTGGTACAACGCCACGGTCATTAAAATCTCCGGTCCTGGGTGTTGCTGCGACGCCTGGCTTGCCCATGTTCGACGACGCGCGTTGCCGCGGGTTGGCTCGGGCCGCCTGCGCATGTTGAGTCTGAGTCGCTACCGGCGGGATATGTCTTTCACGCGCCGCGGTCTCGTCTTCGGGCCTTGGACGCGCGTTGATTCCACCATTGCCGCCGTTATAACTGACGTGGCTCATGTTGTTGTTGATCACTGTGGTGTTGTAAACGTTGTGAATTTCATTCATGTTCACGTTGTTCACGGCACGGTTGTAGAAAAAGTGGTCGTGGTCCCAACGCCCGCCTTCGTAACCCTCACCGAAATAACCGAAGCCGTAATTGATTCCGCCATAGAAGCCCACGTGCGGCCCCCAATAGCCGTCATAGAAAACAAATCCGTCGCCGCCCCAACCCCAATAGGCTGGAGTCCACAGGAAACCGATTTCCGGCGCCATCACCCAAGTTCCCGGCACCCAGTAGTAATCGTTGAAGTCGTAATCGTAGGTCCAGTAGCCAGGGGTCCAGAGATAACCGTCGCCTGGACAAAGAGGCTGCTCATAGACAGGCAGCGCGGGCGGGCCGATCCTAATGGCCACGCCAATTTGCGCGAACGATGCTGCCGACAGGGAAAGCACGACGAGTGCGAACAACAGCGTACGAATGAAACGAATATGCATTGTGTTTCCTCCTGCCCGACGATCCTTCGCTTCGCCCGGTCTTGCTCTCCGGCTCCGGGTTGCGCGGATTGAGAGGCACGCTTTCCGCGACGAAACGTACTCAAGACTCCGTCTCGTGCGCAAATAGTGCTCACAGGAACTTTCTCATTCCGGAGATTTCGAAATCTGTGCAAAAAAGCTCACTTTGACTTGCCTCCCGTTTGTCCCGCGCGTTGGAAAAGGTCAGGAGGTAGACAGATTGCCAGCGGCAAAGTCCGTAACCAATGTGCCGAAAGGTTCGACTCCACCTTGGAATGAGCACCGGCAAATGAGGGCAACGCCGCTGCCCAATACAACCTTGGCCTGCGCTATAGGCAAGGCGACGGAGAACCGGTCAATCAGGAGGTCGCAGTGACGTGGCTTAGAAAGGCCGCGGCACAAAAGTATTCCCCCGCACAGCTGGCCCTGGAGTCGGTCCCCTAAACGTCGTTCCGATGCTGCGGGCACCATCCAACAATCCCAGGAAGTGAGCAATTTTGAACAGTCACGGAATGGTGGGGGGACTAGTGTAAGTGCCTGTTTAGCGGGCATCCTCTGAAAAGGCGGACAGCCCTTTTGGGCAGGCATGGGTTAACGTCTAATTGGGAGGGACGTCGACCTCACGTCTGCCTCAGTTTTTCGTACTTTAGGGAGCCGACGGACACGACCTGCACAGCTGCCGAACCTTGGGGCAGTATCCTAAGAGTGCGTCGGTGATTTCACGATGGGAAATTCGACATGATAACGTTTCAGTGCCGTGACTGCGGCTGCAACAACGCCTATCATTCACGAAAGCGTAGTACGTTTGAACGCTTTCTTTTGCCGCTATTTTTGCTCCGGCCGGTGCGCTGTGAACACTGCTTCCGCCGCCAGTATGTGACCGTGTTGTGTGAGGTGCAAGAGCGCCCGCAGCATCCAGACCGTTCCCAGTCGCGGTGGCGGGTGGCCGCCTAGATTTCCCCGTGCGTTTGGCCGATCTGCGGCAAAGACAGGGCTTAGGGCTGAGATATCAGCCAAGACAGCGGGAAGAAGTGATCAGAATGGCCTTCCTCCGATACCGGTACGTTTCGACAATTTTGCTGTTGACTGCGCTCGCGGGCTGCACTCAACAGCAAAACACGCAGGAACTGAAAGAGAAAACCGCGCAAGCAACGGCGGAGGTGAAGCGCGATGCTCAGGCTGTGGCGGCAGGGATACGCGAGGGCTGGAGTCGCGACAAGCCGCTCGATTTGAACAGTGCCACAAAAGAACAGTTGCTGAGCTTGCCGGGCGTGACTGCGGCAGAAGCAAGCCGGGTGATTGCGGGGCGTCCCTATAACGACCCCGGCGAATTGGTGACGCGGCGCATTATGCCGAAGACCGATTATGACAAAATTGCTGACCAAGTCACGGCCAAGAAATGACCGCCACTCGGCGCATTCCAGACAAGATGTTTGTGTAGCGGCGACATTGGTTTATCGAGGCGGAGGATGTTCTATTCCATTTGGTTACTCGCCGCAGCACTGGCCGGTTGGGCCGCTGGCAAGATCGCGGGGGACGACGGATTCGGAACGGGAGCCGACATTTTCCTTGGAATCACGGGCGCTTTCGTGGTTCGTTGGTCCTTTGAGAACCTCGGTATCTCCCTGAAAGATGTGTACCTGCTTCTGTTCTCGATCTGGGGATCGGCCGCATTGCCGGCGGCCGTGAGCCTTGGGATCAGGCGACACAATCGGTCAAGAGCGCCCACCTCCCATTGATGTTTCGCGACGCTTCCGGCGAAAGAGGCGCGTCTCGCCAATCACCAATTCAGGAGCGTTGGCCTGTCAACAGCCCCGCTGTCCTTCGGGGCAAGTGTCGTCCGAACCGAGCCTTTTTGGAATCAGCACCATTCCGCGACGGGCAGCTCCGGAGGCACGGCACTCGTTGTAGGCGGTACGTGGCGATCAAAGTGATATTCAGGGTCGTGGACATGCGATCTTGTGCTTGTCATCGCCCGCCTCGACCACGAGCACTAATTCCGCCCCGTTTCAGACCATTCTTCACATTGAGCAGTCTTGACCACCAACAGACCAGCGGAGCGCCTACAACCAAAGTGACTCTCCCTCAATGTTCGGTTCGTGGTATGGGGAGTAGGGTCCGTGCTGAAGTGGTAGGCACGAACAGAAAACAACCCGGTAGACGCACGGCGACGGACACGAGAAAAATGCAAAGCGGCGGAGCTGGTATGCTCCGCCGCTTCTTGTTCCGTGCGCTGCTAAATTCACCAGCTACCAGTTAGTGGTGATCGCCGCCACCATG
>PKXK01000146.1 GCA_003132325.1 Acidobacteriaceae bacterium | reverse complement strand
CGCGATCCTCGCACGAGAGAAGCCCGCACGGCTGCGGGGACGGGTTGATGCCGATCTTCTGGCGCGGGCCGCTCGTTTCCTGATTGAGCCCGGCATCAGTGTCGTGAGTGCGGCTCTCGCGGCTGCCAATGTCGGCGAGGTCGTGCACTCGATGCACGATCCGACGGAAGGCGGACTCGCGATGGGGCTCTTCGAGCTGGTGGCGCCCGCCGGTCTCGGGCTTCGAGTCATTCGCGAGCACATTCCCGTGTTTCCCGAAACCGACACGATTTGCAGTGCGCTCGCGCTCGATCCGCTGAAACTGATTGCGTCGGGCGCGTTGCTGATCGCCGTCGCGCCAGACAGCGCGGACTCGGTCCTGACGGCCATTGAGGCCACAGGCGTTCCGGTTGTGGTGATTGGTGAGGTGCGTCCGTCGAGCGAGGGCATCACGATCGTGACGAATGGGGCCGTAGAGCCGCTCACGCCCCCAGTTCGAGACGAGATCGCGCGAGCCTTCGAAGGCGGTTAGGCACCGTGCGGTATCCAAAACAATCAACCGAAAGCCACAATGTGGCCGAAAACGGAGGTCACTGTCGCAAGCGTATTCTTTCCCAGGTTTCCAAAGACCCTGCTTTCGGATTCATTGGTGAGAACTCGGACCAGGTATCCGACTGCAACGGCTCTCCGCTCGACTATCGGCTTCATTGTCTGACGAGCTCCTGGGGAATTTTGCGGAGCATCAGATAGAGCCACTTCCTACTGTACTCTCCGCGGTCTATTCCATTTGCGTAATCTCAACCCAACTACGCACTCAAGCGCCCAGTAGCTCTCGGACTCTTTCACATCAGTCGAAGGCAAGGTCACCCTTCCCGGTCATATCACCGAAATCCACACCCAAACCGCGCTAAAAGGAAAATCAGGCGGGAGTCGACCGAAAGGCAGCGCTCGACCCCTATAGGCCCAGCGGGCTTGAGCGCGGCGACGCCCAGGCATTGGTGAATTTTTTCATTGACGTGGCGACGCTACCGAAGGAGACTTCGCAGATAACCATCTCGCCAGGTTCCCTGAGAGGAGCAGAAGGGGGAATCTCATGCCCGAGCGATGCAAACAGTGCGAACGGTACGAAAAGGGTCTGAAAGAGTTGCGTGAGCGTCGTTCAAATCTGTGGCGCAGGGGAGAGCTTACGGACGCCGCCACGGAGAAACTAGCAGCCGAAGAACAACAGATTGCCGAAGAACTGAAAAAGCATCAAGCCACGCAGCATGAGCATTCACCGATCTTGACGGTGAAAACGCTCGCAACTGAGCCGAGCCAGAGTCTTGAAGAAGAGATCCGCCGCCGGGCGTATGAACTCTATGAGGAACGCGGTAGGGAGGACGGTCATGACCTCGACGACTGGCTCCGCGCCGAAGCTGAGATCACGGCCAAGAACGCAAAGACTGCCGCAGCCTAGGCTCAACTCAGGAATGTGAAATCGGCCAGCCTTTCAAGATGCTCGCCGTGATTCATTGATTCTTTCCATGTCGGATCCGAAGCGGTCCAAGTTCTCCTCAGCGTGCTGGCGGCGACTGCGCTCATTTTGAGTCGCAGCGATGGACCTGTGGGCCTATCGGAACGGAGTGCGCATCGGCTTCTCCCGGCCGGGCAAGCCGACGGACAATGCGTTCGTCGAATCATTCAACGGAACCTTGAGAGCGGAGTGCCTCGACGTTCACTGGTTCACGACGATCGCCGAGGCCAAACAACTCATCGAGGGGTGGCGAAGGGAATACAATGAGAGCCATCCTCACAGGGCTCTCGGAGAACAAACGCCGAGCGAGTTCGCTAGTCTCCCGTAATCTTCAATTCCCACCGATCATTCGCTTGAGACCCCATGATTGACACCCGCCAATCCCCGGGCCTATCCGCAAGCACATGTTCGATGATCGCTCGAACCTCTGCCTGTAGACCAGAATCTCCCGTGTGCTGCATCTCCACCGAAACTGCCATACCGCCCGAAAATATCAACGCGCCTCCTGCTCCCGCAAACCATCCGCCACCCGTGCGAGCATTCTGCCGCACCGTCACCCAGAGCGGAGGATGATCGGGGCCTATGGGTGATACCGGGTGCTCACCCCGCCACGACGCGCAAACGCGGAAACCCCAATTCGGGGCGTCCCATTTCGCCGTTGCTCGCTCTGCCTACTGAATTTGAAATGCGGGTCAGGCAACTGCAACTCATGGCAGAGATGTATACGTCCTCGGTTGAGCTACGGACCTGGTGCGAGCAAAACAGGAATCGTGTCTACATCCCCGAATGGCTCTTGAGGAGTGGGGCATCACCGTAGACGCAACCTTGAGCGGCGTAGCGTGACCCAACCACGCAACAATTCGTGACCCAGTCCGCGATTGAACCTGACCGACCCGAGGTCTAGAATTCATCTAGAAACCATTCCGTGGGAGGTGGTCTATGCCTCACTACGAGTTCTACTGCCACGCCTGCAAGAAAACATTCTCAAAGGTGCTGACGCTTGCCGAATACGAGGAAGGCGAAGTCCTCTGTCCGCATTGCGGCAGCGATAACGTCGAACAGAGTTGGTCCGCGTTCTACGCCATCACTTCCAAGAAGAGCGCCTGACCAAGGAGGCGCCTATGCAGTTTGACAATTTCTCCTTCGGCTCCATCCAGATCGATGGCAGCACGTATGAACATGATGTCGTGATCGACCGCGGGGAGATCTCCAAGCGCAAGAAAAAAGCATCCAAGCAATTCCGCGAGGAGTTTGGGCACACGCCACTTTCCGTTGAGGAAAACATACCATGGAAATGCCGCCAACTCGTCATCGGCAGTGGTGCATATGGCCGATTACCGGTGATGCAAGAAGTACAGCGCGAGGCGGAGCGGCACAGGGTCAAGCTACTCATTCTTCCTACGATCCAGGCCATCGAGGTGTTGCAGCGAGCCCCCGACGACACTAATGCGATTCTGCACGTGACATGTTGAGCGTTCAACAAGTGTTACCCGAGTCATTCCAGGGGAACGATGGCCCGTGATTTTCAAGGAATCGCCACACTTCCGGCCGAGCTCGGACGAAAGTCGGAGCGGGTGGAACGGCGTTGCACCACCAACGAACCGCTTGAATGTCATCACCCGCCAAGATGTCCTCCTCTGCCACGCACACACCGCCTGCGGCTGGCCGGTGAGTCCCTCCGTATACTGAGGGTATGGCACCGCGTGGCCGTATTCCATCTGAGGTGGACGTCGTCGTGATTGGCGCCGGCTTCGCGGGCGCCTCAGTTGCCGCAGCGCTGACGCGAGCCGGCGTGACGAGCGGCTTGGTTCTCGAACGGGAGCTGCTGCCCGGAAGCCACGCGTCCGGCCGCAACGCCGCGATGGCGCGCCAACTGGAGACGGATCCCACGCTTCTCAAGCTCACCATTGAAGGCGTTCGTAAGCTTCGTGCGAAGGAGGTTGCTGGACGCCCGGTCCTCTGCCAGACCGGGGGTCTGTACCTGATTCATGGTGAGCCAGACCGAGCCACCGAATGGCGTACGCAACTGCACGAATGGTGCGTACCCTCCGAATTGTTGGCAGCTGCCCAAGCGCGGCAACGTTTCCCGTTTCTGAGCCGGTTTGAGTTTGACTACACGCTCTTCTGCCCCACCGATGGCGTCGTTGATATCCATGCGCTGCTGACCGATTTGCTGGAAGAGGCCAGAAGCGCCGGCTTTCAGGTCATCACTGACTGCGGCTGTGAATCCCTGATCCTTGACGGATCGGTCGTGCGTGGTGTCCGAACGCCGCATGGCGAAGTCGGTGCTCGCATCGTCGTCGATGCCGCAGGCGCTTGGGCCGGGCATCTTGGCCGCCTGTTCGCTCCACTCCCCCTGAAATGCTTTCGTCGACACCTGTTCGTCTCCGGCGACGCCGAATTCCTTCCCCGGGATGCTCCGCTGGTGTGGGATCTGGACGTCGGATATTACGTGAGGCCCGAAGGAGCGGGCCTGCTTCTCTGTCCCTGCGATGAAACCGAGCATCCGCCCGGAATGCCTGCAGTTGATCCCGAGGCCGAGGCTCTCCTCGCAGATAAGCTTTTGAAGCATGCTCCCGGACTGGCGGACATCAGCTTGCGCCGTAGCTGGGCGTGCCTTCGGACCTTTGCGCCTGACCGGCGACCCATCATCGGATGGGATCCAGACATCGACGGGTTGTTCCACGTTTCGGGCCCAGGTGGTTTTGGAATGACCACGAGTCTGGCGATCGGCGACGTCGCATCTACACTGATCTGTGGCGGCGTGGTGGACTGGATCGAGGTCGGTTCCTTCAGCGCTAGCCGAGGAGCCCTCAGGTCAATTCCGCAGTGCAACAATTGAAGGGTGAAGCCAGGCGGGAGAAAAGCCGGGCTGGGCGACATCAGGTGGGATACGCCGCGGCACACCTTTTCTTCGCTCCCGCGGGCGAATGGGAAAGACCTTAAAGCCGCGGCTAGAGCTGTTCCAGCATGCGATATTCGTGCCACAACAGGCGCGTCCCCGCCGCATGCGGGAATGCAAGCCTCAATCGTCGTTAATAGTCGCACGGCTTGGTGGCGAGGATTTGCCCGTTCATGAAGGCGGGGAAGAAAAACTCTAGTTGCATTGAGGAGCAGGCTCGTGGTCCTGTCGACTCCAACACTTTTGTTCGAGTGATGGGCAGAAAGACATTCCGCACGGGGCGTCGCTCTCTTCTCCACCTTTCTCAAGGCGGAAAGAAACGTGCGATTCAACTCTCTTGCGCTGGCTCCGTCCACCTCGGCTTCGACAACGAACTCGTCGCCCGCTTTCGTGACGGAGCCTTTCGCAGACAGTTGCCCAAGGGCGTGCCGGATCGTCCGGGCATCCGAGCGGTTGACGCGTGCCTTGAGCTTGAGTTCATCTATCCAAAACACACACGCTCCACGTAGCGACCGGCTGTCATCACGAAATCGAAGGTACAGGGCGAGGAAAGGCACGGCAACCGAAGAATTGCAAAATCCAAGCGCGACCAGTGGCCGCGGCTCAAACCGCCGAGCGAACCCCGGCTTCCTTGACGATTCGTTCCATCACCTTCATCCGTTCGGAAGGCAACGGTCCGTATGTGGCTTCGCAACCGTTGGAAGACGCGAGACCGTCTCTGATGGCGTCCAAGGCAGACACAGAGCGTCCCAGCACGGTCAGAAGATATTTTTGAGCGATGGGTCGGTCCGCAGGATGGATGAGATCCCACCAACGGCGGATCGACTCCTGTACGTCCGCTTCTGTCTTCTCACTGACCACCAGTGCGTCGATCAACCGGTAGACCTTGTTCTTGATCGCTTGGTACGAGACTGAGATTTCCTGCGGCATAGGGTGGCATAGACTGTCTGCTTGGGGTCTTCAGAGCAATCCATGAGCCAAACGGTTAACGCCAGCAAAGCGGCCCTTAGCCCCTTTCAAGCTTCCATGAACGGGAGAAACAAGGCTCCGGGGTATGAAATCTGGAAGGCCATGAGCGCCGGACATCCTGATGTGCCTTGACTGCGGCGTTCGCGGGTTCCAGCCGAAACTCAGCAGCCAGACGCAGCACTTCTCGTCACCAAGGCCGACCGCCCATGCGAAAATGAATCCCCACACATGAACGCCGCAATCCCAGAACGCAGACCCGCGACCGAGGAAGTCTCCGGCGTCATCGAGCGCGTCACCTTCCACAACGACGAAAGCGGCTTTTGCGTCCTGCGAGTGAAAGCACGCGGGCAGGCCCGACCGAAGGAAGCTGGTCTACGTCTTCCCGCACGCCGAGCGATCCGGTTCTTGGTGAACGTGGTCGCATCCCAAACTTCTTCGTCCAAGTTCAACCCCACAAACCAGCGGAACAGCACGCTGTAGTCGATCTCCTCCATCAGCAAACGTTCGCTGCGGATCGAGTACAGCAGCTGCAGCAACTGCGCCCGCAGCAACTTCTCCGGCGGAATCGACGGACGGCCGGCGCTGGCGTACATGGCATCGAAGCGCCGCGACAACTGCGCCAGTACCTCGTCCACCATTACCCGGATCGCACGCAGCGGATGATCCTTGCGCACCCGTGTCTCCGGCGACAAATAACTGAACATCTGACTCTGCTGATGATCTATCCCTCGCATGCTTCCACTCCTATCATGACTGGCCTGTGGAAGAGGAGTAGTTTTTCCGGAATTATGCCTTTGCCAAACCCAGCGTCAGAGATCGATAATTATTGATGGCTATGAATCCTGCAGACGAAGTCCGTGATTACGCTTACCGAGAGTACATCCTTCCAGCCAGAGCGGCGGGGAATCTAAGCGTGACGTTCACGGCTGGTCCAATACACATCGCACTAGGATTCCAAAACCTGATTGCTCGCGTTTGCGATGCTTTGGACGTATATAAATTTGAGACTGACCGCGGGATACAGCTTGTGACGAGAACCGGGCCTAAGCACGGAGCGACAGCGACATTTACTTTTTCCGTTTAGCCGCCGCTGCTCTTTTTGGTTCCTTCTCCGGGGGCTTCACCTTGAGCTGTCCGCTATAACTTCCTTGAATGGCAGAGGGATGTGCGGGATCGGCTTGGAGTTTGTCACCTTCTTGTGGGTTGACTGCTGCTGGTTCATCATCGTCTGCTCCGGTAGTTTCAGCCATCGGCTTTAATGTCAATGCATACTGCTCAGCGCTTGGCTTGCGAACTTTCAACTCATATCCTGCAACACTACTATCTAGCAACAGCAGCCCACAGCGTTTGTATCTCTTGTCTCGCGGGGGCTTTGGCTAGCATCTGGCGTGAGCAATTCAAAGTCAGTGTGAAGATAGAAGTCTCGTATCTTGCTGGTAAGTTTCGCAACCGGAAGATCCAGAGCTTGGGGAACGACATTCGTCCGCCGTGTCAGAAGATCGTATTTGTCCATCACTCCTGGCTTTAGCTTGCTCTCCAGAATTTCGGCACGCGTAAGCATCGAAGTAATGAGTATTACTTGATCCCGCTGTACTAGCTTTGCAACCTCAGCGAGCGCTTCCATTTCTCCCGGTTGCCTTATTTCGTCTTTCATCCACGCCAAGAACACGCACGTGTCCCAGTAGATGATTTGCTGCTTACCAGTTGGCATCTCGAATAGTGCGCACGAACTCTTCCGCAGAAACGTCGCCAGTAGCGTCCGGCGCGACTCCTCTCAAATCGTTCAAAGATGGTAATTCCCCTGGGGATTCGTGAATATCGATGCTTTTTGCGTCGATTGCATGTGGATATTGATCCCACTTCTTATAGCGTAGACGACCGTGAACGGTGACATAGGTATCTAAAGCCTGTTTAACTTGCGCCCGGAGCCGGAGGTCGCCGGGCCTGAAATCGCACGTCACCCGGCGCGCTCCTACAGTAGGAAATATCTGAAACTTAGAAACATTGTGGAGATTCACTCGTTCTAGCCTGCCAGCGATGGAGCCGTATGCAAAGCTGTCTGGTCCTATGACGTGCTCAACTTTTTCGGAAAAGGTGTTGTCGATTGGGATGACCTTCGATTTGCTCTCCACGACTTCAACCCGTCGGAGATTCCGCTGAAATGGCGATGCAATCTCGCCATAGGATTCAAGAACTTCCAGGTCTGCTTTTTTTGGAGGCTTCCTTTTCGATAAGGCGCGGAGATCGCTCTTAAACGTGCGAACAACCACCGATGGTGCAATGGGAGCGCCTTTCTCCTTCTTGCGCCGTTTGGACGTGTCGGCGGTGAATGTTCGTCAGGTAAAGGGTCCCGCCAGTGCTTGTGCCTCCAGCCTCATCTTGGAGAACCGTGGTCAGATTCCAATCGCCGCGCCATGCGGTTGAAATCAGCGGGTCAGTCTCAAAAATATTGGGTCCTCCAGCAGGTGGGTCCGGCCGCATTTTCATCTTCATATTCTCGCCTTTACTTTTCATCTGCGGCGGCGGAACCGATGCCTTGATCCGAATCGAACGCCTGCAAGAATATTCTTACTCTCATTTGTGAATCGCCACAGACATTTCTTGTTCGGCCTCGCTGGGGCCGGGATTCTCGGAGTGCAGTCCACTCCAGCCGGGAAGACTGGTGCTGCCGGTGATGAGGCGAGCGCCACGCTCGTAGGTGGCATACGACCACGCCCACTGGATAAAGACAAGCACGCGGTTGCGGAACCCAATCAGGAAAAGAATGTGGACGAATAGCCATGCCAGCCAGGCCATGAAGCCCGAGATGTGAATCTTGCCGAACTGGGCGACTGCGGCGGCGCGGCCGATGGTGGCGAGGTTCCCTTTGTCCCGGTAGTGAAAAGCCGGGCGGGGCGCGGGTTCGGGCTGGGCAGGCGAAGTTCGGGCGAGTTCCATTTCCCGGTGAATCTGCCGGCAAATAAGCTTGGCGACAAAGCGCCCTTGCAGAATCGCCACGGGCGCGACGCCGGGCAGCATCTTGCCCGATGCGTCTTTCAGGGCGGCGAGGTCTCCGATGACGAAGACTTCGGGATGGTTGGGAATGCTGAGATCCGGCTCGACGAGCACGCGTCCGGCGCGATCGCCGGGAACGCCAAGCTTTTTGCCGAGCGGCGAAGCCGCTACGCCCGCGGCCCACAGGATGACTGCTGCCTTCATCCGCGTTTCGCCCATACAAATGATGCCGGGCTCAATCTGAGTGACGACGGTAGAAGTAAGCACTTCTACGCCCAGGCGCTGCAGTTGTTGAAGCGCGCTGCGGGAGAGATCTTCGGGATAGGCGGGGAGCACATGCGGGCCGCCTTCGACGAGATGAATGTGTGTAAGCCGCGGATCAATCGAGCGGAAATCGTGAGCCAGAGCATGACGGCAGATTTCGGCGAGAGTTCCGGCGAGTTCGACTCCGGTGGGCCCGGCGCCGACGACCACGAAGTTTAACGGATCGCGGGATTCGCCGGCGGAGGCGTGGCGTTCCGCGAGTTCGAAGGCCAGGAGAACGCGGCGGCGGATTTCGAGCGCGTCCTCGATGGTCTTGAGGCCGGGCGCGAGAGTTTCCCATTCGTCGTGGCCGAAATAGGCGTGGCTAGCGCCGGCGGCGACGATGAGGGAATCGTAAGGAACTTCCTGATCTGCCGTTTGCACCACGCGACGTTCGAGGTCGAAGCCCGTAACCTCGGCCATGAGCACCTCGACGTTGCGGTGGCGGCGCAGAATGGACCGGATGGGAGCAGCGATCTCGCCGGGGGAAAGACCGGCAGTGGCCACCTGATAGAGCAAAGGCTGGAAAGTGTGATGATTTTTCCGGTCAATGACAGTGACTCTTACGGATGCACCAGCCAGCGCTTCGGCTGCGTTCAGGCCACCGAAGCCCGCTCCCACGATCACCACCCGATGTGCAGCCTTGCCGTTCATTGCCCTACTCTATAAGATTCAGCGCGATGGCAATCGGCTCCAGAAGTTCGGCTGCGGACTTGCGTCCGGCGTGGGTGCGGTGGCTTTTCCCCTCGGCGGGCGACTTGATTTTCGTGGCGCTGTTGGGTCTGTTGGTGTTCACCACTCTATCGGTGCGGTTGTTGGGCGATGCCGGAATCGGCTGGCACATTCGCACCGGGCAACTGATTCTGGCGACGCATGCGATTCCCCGCGACGATCCCTTTTCCTCGACGGTTTCCCCGCCGCTTCTCCTCCACCGTCCGCTGCTGCCGTTTCGGCCTGCTCCCGGTAGAACTCCCCCTCGTTGCGATCTCTGTCACTGCTGGCTTGGAAGTGTCCATCTCCGCTCCAAGTGGACACTTTCCCAACCGTGTCCACCAAGCCAGACTGTCCTCTCTTCACACTCCTGTCCAGACGGTCTTCGCCGGACGCTTACCTATGATGCTCTGTGAAGTCCGTTGTTCCTGTGGTTATTCCGTTCCGCTGCGTCCCTCGCTCTTCGCTGATCTTGCGCTCGAAGAGAGAGGCTCACCAGAACGATTTGTGGATTGGGTCTGTTGTCTTTGTGGCGCTAGCAGCCGGTTCAACCCGGCAGATGTGCCGCAGAGAGAGTTTACGAGCGCAACAGAGCACTATGAAGTTCCTGTGTTCCATGCGTTCTTGCGTTGCACAGTGGAACGCTGCGCTGCTCACGCGACTGTACATACGCTTGCGGAGAACCGGCACCCGAAGTTGCCGATTGAGAAGTGGAATGCGGTGACCGCACGCTGCTACGAGGGGCATCCTGTGCGAGTGCCTCTGAAACTTACGGGGAGCACTGTCACGCTTTGCTGAAGCATGTGAACCGCAGTGGTGGTTGACTTCGGTCACCTCGCGTGATCGGAAGCAGATCAGTGATTCGGGTTATCGTACAACCAGTTGGCTAGACTGAGGGGAAGCGGCAAGTTCAGTAGCGGTCGTTTAAGCCCGCCTCGGGTGATGGGGCAGGAAGGTGGTCACAAAGGCTGCCAGCGCCTCTGAAACGCCCCAGCCGACCTGAAACCTCCTCCGGGCAGGCAAGTCCGGGCAGAAGGGGCTTCCTGAAGGGCGTCCGAACCCAGCCGCGCAGTCGCACATGCGGCGGGTCAATTCTTGGTTGTCGTCTTCAGGACGCAGAAGGACGAAGTGCCCGCATCAGCGACCTTGTCTCAGGTGAGACAAAGTGACGTGGTCGAAGAACCTTTCGCTGGTGCCGTCGTCGGAAGTCCATTCCGCACGAAGCGTCGTTGCCGCGCAAGCTCCCCGACCAAGGGCAACTAGACGCCTGGCTCTGACTCCCAGCGACATTATGCCTGACCTGTTGATCTTTGTTTTCCCATCGATCTAAGGATGGCGGCGGGAGTCTGATTGGCTCCGTCGGTTCTACTGGTTCGAGTTGATGCGCCTGTCGATAATCTTTAATTGACTCAAGGTTGTCTGCACGAATCTGCCTAAGTCTTCGGATGCTTGCAGTGGCCCCTGATCGCCGCCCGATGCTTGCCGCCGGATGCATTGCAGATCTCCACTCGTCTTGCCCGCATACGTAATCTGAGTGCGCGTTCCGAAGGAGACCGATTTCGCGCAGCCTCCGGTCGGAATTTTGCTGACATCGCCAATCTCTGTAAGCAGGCGCTGCAGTGTTTTTGTATCGATCGTTCCAGGAGGAAACTGTTGCGATCGCGGTGGCTCACTACGAAAAGCCAAGCTGCCGGCACTGATTTCTGCCGTGGCGCTGCCGTCATTGCGTATCACAACCTTATAGCCACGGGTGTTGGTGGAGCGCGATTGAATTATAGTAGCCAGATTCCCTTCAACGCCCTGCTTCATTTCCTGGCCCTCCGTCGCCGTGGCTTGGTCCTCCGGCGTGAATGCCTGCTGAACGGCCGCAGGGCTGCTTTGGAGCAACCCAGCGAATGCGAGAGCCAACGGAAAAGTCCTGACTAAGCCTACAAGCACAGGGAAATTATAAAGCTTCCGGGGAACACGCGGGGCAAGCGGCTGCTCGTGCTGATCGGGCAGAAGAAAGCTCTGGGCATCGCGGTCCGCAACGACCGCCCGCAGCGGCGGTACT
>PKXK01000245.1 GCA_003132325.1 Acidobacteriaceae bacterium | reverse complement strand
TTCTCTTCAACTTTTAACCGGACAGCAGTGAGATCGCTTATAAGCGAGGTTTGCGATGTTGGGATACATTTTGGGTCACCCGAAAACTTGGTCAAAATTCGACAGATAGGTTTTTTCACAGCTTCGGTTTTCGAGACGTGGGATGCCGCGGGCGTCTTCACTTCCGCCATCTGACCCCTGACGTTTTTCATCACATCCTTTAGCCGTCGAGATGAGGCTGCGGAGCGGAAGATCCTTTTTCCGGAAGCGCGTTAGAACTCTTCGCGTAAATGGTTTCGGAACAAAAACGCCCTTGACTTCCCTGTTAAAATAGATTCATAGCAAACAAGCATTTGCCTAAGCACCACCTGCTCCTTGACAACTAATCAACTAATCCAAGCTGTAATCGGCCATTGTTTCAGTGGCCCGCGAGCAAAGCGGGAGCCCGCTGCCGAAATCCTGACCCTGAGCGTTGTCGAAGGGGAATGGATCTAGTAAGTCCTTATTCCGTAATACTTTACCTATAAGTCCTTATTCCCAAAAGACCCGGCAGGAATTTTTCCCTAAGTCAATGATTCCAAAAGACCCTGGGAAAGGGGGGTAGGGGTACCAAACCGTCCCAAACCAACTTTCAGTGCTCTGTGTCGAGTTAACTCATTGGTTTTTAAAGACTTTACTCCCAAGTCCTTTAAACCCAAAGACCTAGCGGGATCCACCTCCTAAGTCTTTGATTCCAAAAGACCGGAGGAAAGGGGGGGTAAGGGGAGTACCAACTGGTAAACATCTCGCTTCGAAGCTCCCAAAGATGGAAAAAAAACACTCCCTCCGAAGTAAATCAGAGACCCCCTTCTGGCACACTACACTAGTACGAATCCCCAAGAAATAACGAAGTCCAAAACGTAGTCAGAAACAATGCCCGAAGTCGCCACCATTCCCGAAGTCGACACGCAGTGGCCCGAGCCGCCGCGCCTGCTGGTGGAGTGGTCGTCGCGATGGGACGAGTTCAAGTCCGCCTTGCGCCCGGCGCTCGCCCGCCCTCCGAAAGCCCTGGCCGGAGAAGCGCCCATCGGCATCTTCCCCTATCGCGGCATGATCGCCTGCTGGCTGATGGAGTGCCTGCTCGTGATCGCGATCATCGTGCTCCCCGAACGTTTTGCGAGTCTTCAGTCGCCGGGACCTCCCGTTCGTCTGCAATGGGACGTCATCTATTACTCCGCCGACGAACTGCCGCAAACCCAAGACCGCGGCGGAGCCGAAGCTGGCAAGTCAGGACGCGCCGGCGGACAGCAAGCCCACCATCGCACCCAAACCATCCGCGTGGCGCGCGGCGATAAGCCCGTCGAGAAGGTTGTGGACGCTCCCAAGATCAATCTGCCTCATTCCGATTCCGCCGTCGCCAATCTGCTCGCCTTCAAAGCGAGTCCTGGACCACCGCCCGCCGAGGGATTGCGTTCCGCTCTCACAGCGCCAACTCTGCCCGAGATGAAAGCTGTGCCGCCCGCGCCGGGGCTGAACGCATCGGCAAGACACAACGCGAACGCCCTCGCGACCAACATCGTGCCGCCCGCACCCGAAGTTTCTCACGCCAGCACGCGCACTTCGCCGGCCTTGAGCTCAACCATCATTCCGCCCGCGCCGAATGTCTCGCAAGACAAAATGCGCACCGCGGACCCGCTCGCCTCTGCCGTCATCGCTCCGGCTCCGCGCGATGCGCAGCGCGACTTGGCGAGTTCCCGCGTCCCGATGGCGCAAACTGTGGACGTAGTTGCTCCACCGGTTTCCGCGCCCCAGCGCGATGTGTCGTCCACATCCAAGCTGGCGTTGCCAGCCACCGCCGTCATAGCACCGCCGCCGTCGCAGGTGAGCCGCGATCTCAACAGTTGGGGAAGCTCCAACACTGGCGATTTGCGCGCCAAGCCCGTGCCTCCGCCACCCACCGCGTCCAGCGGAGGTTCACTGGCAAGATCCGGCGCAGCCAGGCTTACGCCCCAGGTCGTGCCGCCTCCAGCCAGCATTGGCGGAGCGGGCTCTCAGCGAGGAAGCGGCGGCGAACGGTCCGGTAATTCCGCGGGTGCGCTCCTGGGCTCGGCTAACGTCGTACCGCCTCCACCGGGCTTAGGCGGCGGCAAAGCCCTCACGGGCAGCGGACGCGGCAACAAAGGAACTGGCGCTGGAGGTCCGTTCGACCTCGGTTCTTCCGTAGCTCCGCCGAGTAATGCCGGAGGGAACGCTGCCGGCAACGGGGTCGTCATGTCCAGCCAGCCCGGAACCAAAGCAGGACTCCCGAACTCGACCGGCGGCGGCGCGCTCGCCATGTCGCCCGCCGGCACAGCCAAAAGCGGCCTCGGCGGCAGCGGCGGCGGAGCGGGCATCGGCAAAGGCAATGGCCCCGGCAGCGGGTTACAAGGAGAAGGCTCAGGCGCGGGAAAAGCAGCCGCAGGACGCGGTTCCGATCCCAACGCCCACAGTGGAATCTCGCCGTATCCCGGCCTAGGCGGAGCGGGATCCGGCACCAGCGGCACTCCCGCCCTACCCGGCGTATCCGTGCAAGGCGGCGCCACGCAAAGCATCACGCTTCCGAGCTTCGGAGATCCCGGCGGCGATGCCCGATCCAACGGGCCGGGCCACTCTTCGACCAGCGCTCATGGAGGGCCGAGTTACACCGTAAAAGCCACTTCAAGCTCCGGCGGCGTCTTCAATCGTTACGGCCAATTGAAGGGCGACAACTACTCCATCTACATCCCAACGTCGCTCGGAACGGCCGTGATGCAATATGCTGATGCTTCCTCCGCCGCGCACCCTTACTCCGGCGACCTCACCAAGCCGGAGGCCATACGCGATGACCTGCCCCAGGGATTGCGTCCGACTTACGTGGTGTTCGCCTGCATCCTCGACCGCTCCGGAAATCTGAAAGACGTAAAGGTACTCGAGCCCGGCGCCACCGAAACTACCTCAAAGATTCTGGTGGCTTTGCATAACTGGAAATTCCGTCCGGCATTTCGGGGAAATGAGCCGGTGGAAGTAAATGCATTCTTGGGTTTCGGGATCGATACGCGATAGGGCAAGGACGCTTTTGAGTGCGTCCCAGTATCCGTGAATTCGCAACACAAATTTAGGTTTTGTAACACGAACTACCGGAGCACGAAAAGGGACCGCCGATTCAGTATCCCTTGCGCTTGTCCACGACGGTCAGCAGCGCCTCGCCCTTCAGGTAGCGGCGTAGGTTCTCCGAAAACAGCGCGTACTGGCGCTCCCATAACTTGTCGGTCAGCGCCGCTGTGTGCGGAGTAATCAGCAGATTGGGCACGTCCCACAGCGGAGAATCAGCAGCCAGCGGCTCTTTCGGAAACACATCCAGCGCCGCACCGCCAATTCTCTTTTCCCGTAGAGCAGCGGCGAGCGCGGATTCATCCACCAGCGGGCCCCGACCGACGTTGATCAGGCAGGCGTCCGGCTTCATGAGCGCCAGACGTTCGGCACTCACAATTGCCTTGGTGCTGGCGGTAACCGGCGCGGCCAGCACGATGTAATCCGCCTGCCGAAAGACTTCGTCGATTTGCGCCTCCCCGAACACAGCATCCGCGCCTTCGCTTCCCTTCTCCGGATGCTCGCGCACCGCAATCACCCGCATGCCCAGAGCCTTCGCGCTCTTGACCACCGGCCTTCCGATGCTGCCGAGGCCCACCATGCCGACGGTTGCACCTGCAATTTCCCGGATGCGAGGCAGTTCGTCCCACAGGATCTGCTGCCCCCAAACGTGCTGCTCCTGCAGGCGCACCGAGTCTGGAATTTTCTTGGCCAGCGCAAAGATGAGAGCGATGACATGCTCCGCCACCACCGGGCCGTGCACTTCACGCGCATTGGTGAGAACGATGTCGCTGTGGACGAGCTCCGGAAAGATCAGCTGATGAACCGCCGCTGCCGTGGAGTGAATCCATCGGAGATTCTTCGCGGCGGTAATCTGTTGAGGCCGAACCGACCAAGCGACGACAATTTCCGCATCGACGATTTCTTCGTCCATGCGTTTGTAGTCCGGCAAATGTACAACCTTGACGTGCGGAAATTCCCTTTGCAGACGCTCCGAAAACCAATCCGGCACGTTCCATTGATCAAACGGATGGCGAACGCAAATCAGAATACGGATCGGGTCATCGGGTGATCGTGTCATCGGGTGATTTGAAAAACCTTCTCGGCGTCCTCTGCGTCTCGGCGGTTCAAGATTTTCGTGGTGTCCGCAAATCCGCTCCGGTCATCTCCTTCGGCTCGGTAATGCCAAGCATCCCAAGCATCGTCGGCGAGATATCTCGCAGCGAGCCGTTTGGCTTGAGCGAATATTGTGCAGCATCTTCCGCGATCAAGATAAACGGCACCGGATTGGTCGTGTGCGCCGTATGCGGACCGCCAGTCGCCGGGTCAATCATCATCTCGGCATTGCCGTGGTCNNATCAGCATCGCACCGCCCCTCGCGCGCACCGCCTTTTCGATTTCTCCCAGGCAGGCATCGACCGCCTCGACCGCCTTCACTGTCGGCTCGATTTTGCCCGAATGCCCGACCATGTCGGCGTTGGCGAAGTTGACGATGATCACGTCGAAGGTGCCGTCGTTCGTGGCTTTGACGACCGCTGCGGCAACTCCCGCGGCGCTCATCTCCGGTTTCAGATCGTAGGTGGCGACTTTCGGCGACTGCACCAACACACGATCTTCGCCCGGAAAAGGCTGCTCCACGCCGCCGTTGAAGAAGTACGTCACGTGCGCATATTTCTCCGTCTCGGCCACGCGCAGGTTGCGCATGTTCAATCCGCCCATGACGTTGGCCAGAATGTTGGCCATCGACTCCGGCGGGATCACCACGGGCAGATTGAAATTCTGGTCGTATCGCGTCATGCAAACGTACTTCAGGTTTTTCGGCGCGCGGTCGCGCGCGATAGTGGCGTCGAGATCGGCGGCGCCTGGCAAATCGCTTCCACCCTTAGCGTTCAACCCGCTGTTGCGGCACAGGGCGCGCGTGATCTCGCGCACGCGGTCGGCGCGGAAGTTAAAGCAGATGCAGGAATCGTCGTCGCCGATCTTTGCCAGACCGTTCTTTGCCAGCGGGCCGCCGCGCGCATCCGTGCAAACAAACGGCAGCACGAACTCGTCGGTCACGCCTTTGTTGTAGGACTCCTTCATGCCCTGCACGGCGTCGGTTTGCGTTCCGCCCTCGGCCTTACCCTCGACCAGCGCGCTAAAGGCTTTGGCGACGCGCTCCCAACGCCGGTCGCGGTCCATAGCGTAATAGCGTCCGCTCACGGTTGCGATCTTGCCCGAGTTGTACTCGCGCATCTTCTGCTGCAGTTGTTCGAGATAGCCGGCGCCGTTGGTGGGCAGCGTGTCGCGTCCATCCATGAAGGCATGGACGAAAACGCGATCGACTCCGTTCTGCTTGGCCATCTTCAGAAGCGCGTAGAGATGCTCCTGCCGCGAATGCACGCCGCCATCGGATAGCAGACCGAAGAGATGCAGCTTGCGGCCGCCGATGCGGGCATTCTTCATGGCTTCGACGAGCACTGGATGCGAGAAGAATTCTCCGTTCAGGATCATAAGGTCGAGGCGCGTGATGTCCATGTGCACGATGCGCCCGGCGCCAATATTCAGGTGGCCGACTTCGCTGTTGCCCATCTGCCCTTCCGGCAGCCCAACGAATGGCCCGCTGGTGTGAATCAGCGTGTTCGGATACTCGCGCAGCAACCGGTCATAGGTCGGCTTGCGCGCCACGGCGATGGCATTACCCTTGGTCTCGGCGCGGTATCCCCAGCCGTCGAGAATAATGAGGACGAGAGGTTTAGGACGGGACATAATTCAGCTCTTAGCTCCTGGCTTTTGGCTGTTAGCTATCTGCTTCCGAGAAAATCCACCACGTAGGCACCGGAAACAATGAGAAAAGGGCAAAAGAAGAATCTATAGGAGCCAGCGCAGCTTTTCAAATCAAGCGCGGATCGAGAAAAAAGATGGAGATTGAATCCCAGCGGCCCGACTCGGCATCTGAATTCTGTCACAGAGGATAATCATGCCAATCAGCCAACTGCTCCTGCTGGAATTCGATGAAGAAATGAAGAAGACCCATACGATGCTGGAACGCGTTCCGGAAGACAAGAAAGACTTCGCGCCGCATCCCAAATCCATGCCGCTCAGCAAGCTCGCGCCGCACATCGTGCAGCTTTCCGGCTTCGGTGTGACGGTGCTGACCACTCCCGGGTTGGATTTTTCCAAGGGCAGCATCCAGCCAGTGCCGTTCGAGTCCGCAGCCCAACTGGTCAAGGCCTTCGACGAAGGCGCAGCCCAAGCTCGCGCCGCGCTCAAGAAGACTCCCGATGACGCCTGGACGCAAAACTGGAAGCTGAGCTTCGGGGGCAAGCCCATTTTCAACGGCTCGCGCTTTCTGGCTTACCGGCAGATGTTCCTGAATCACCTGGTGCACCACCGCGCTCAACTCGGCGTGTATCTGCGCTTGAACGAGAAGCCGGTGCCGGCGACTTACGGGCCTTCGGCGGACGACACGATGGGGTTTTAGCGGTCGGCTTTCTGATAAGGCTTTGGGAAGGGCACGGCTTCAGCCGTGCCGCTAAGAGCCAATAAACACAAGGGCTTTAGCCCCTGAGGGATCCGGAGGTCCACTCCACCGGTTCGTTGTGTGATGCCGCGAGTGTCGATCACCAGAAGAGGTCCTCGATCTCCTTGGGCAGGGGACCGTTGAAATCATCCGGCACTGTGAACTTGCCTTTCGCCGAGCCAAACCGGAACTTTCTGCGTTTCTTCGTCGTCGCAGACACCGGCACGAGCTTTGCGATGGACTCACCTCTGTCCGTAATGACGACCTCTTCGCCGATGGCGATGCGGTCGAGCATGTCGGAAAACCGGCTCTTTGCTTCGTGAACGTCCACCTTCATATGACAATTGTAGCGAAGCAACAGGACTTTACATACAGTCGAAAGCTACTTAACTTTCGGCCCGAACTCGATCACGAAATCGCGCACCGTGATCAGTTGGGCGTTGTCCTTTGGGCTGACAACCGACCACATGTCTTCGAAGTAGTCCACTGTTGAGGGATGCGAAAGATCACCGACCTTTTCAAGTTCGCAAATATTGTCATTCGGACCGATCAGTTCTCCTGGAATCCGAACTGCATGGCTAACTGTTGTTCGAACCAGGGTCGCCGCTTCTTTGGGGATCGAAGGCAAGCTCAAGGCAATGTAGAATGCATCGTCGGTCAGGCGTTCGCGGTTCTTGGCCCATTCCGCGATCCTCTTACGCAACCATTGCTTTCTCGCCAGATGGGCGACGTAGACGGCCAAGACTATCGCTATTGGCCACAAATAGACCATTGCATCCCTTGTTCCTGACCCGGCGGACTAGCCTTTATAGTTCAGCGCCTTCACCCCCAGAAACCGCGCCGCCCCGCCCAACTCTTCTTCAATCCGCATTAGCTGGTTGTACTTCGCAATGCGATCGGTGCGAGAGGCGGAGCCGGTCTTGATCTGTCCCGCTCCCGTCGCGACCGCAAAGTCCGCGATGAACGTGTCTTCGGTTTCGCCCGACCGATGCGAGATCACCGAGGTGTATCCATTCCGCCGCGCCAAGGCCATGGCGTCGAGCGTTTCGCTGACCGTGCCGATCTGGTTCAGCTTGATCAGGATCGAATTGGC
>PKXK01000254.1:39752-40025 GCA_003132325.1 Acidobacteriaceae bacterium | reverse complement strand
ACGACTTACGGCGTGATTGGCGTGAAGTGCTGGGTTTACAAGGGAGAGATTCTCCCGGCGAAGAAGCGTGAAGCGACGCCTGCGCGGGAAGTGAGCACCACGGGAGCGTTCTAAAGAAAGTAAGAAGTCAGAAGTCAGATTGCAGAAGTGAAAAGCGGAGGATTCAAAGCTTTTCCTGAGAACTGACAACTGAGAACTGAGACCTGATTTTATGTTGATGCCGAAGAAAGTGAAGTACCGCAAGCAGCAGCGCGGGCGCATGACCGGGAAGGC
>PKXK01000254.1:8943-39708 GCA_003132325.1 Acidobacteriaceae bacterium | reverse complement strand
GAAACCCGCATGGGCAAGGGCAAGGGCGCACCCGATCACTGGGTGGCGGTGGTGCGGCCGGGAAAGATTTTGTTTGAGATGGAAGGCGTTTCGATCACGGACGCGAAAGAGGCAATGCGGCTGGCATCGCACAAGCTTCCGTTGCGCACGACGTTTGTGAAACGGGAAGTGCTGTAGGAAAGTCAGAAGTAAGAAGTCAGATTGCAGAAGTTAGAAGCTAAGGCTCCAATCGCGAAGGAAACCGGGACGCACTGAGAGCTGACAGCTGAGAGCCGAGAGCTGATTTTATGAAGGTAGAAAAGATTCGCAACTTGACCGACGTCGAGCTTAAGCACCAGGAGCGGGACTTGGCGGACCAGCTCTTCAAGCTGAAGTTCCAGATGAATATGGGACAGACGGAGAGCCTGAAAAAGATTCGCGGGCTGCGCCGGGATATTGCGCGCGTCCAGACCATCTTGCGCGAGCAGGAACTGGCCGGCGCGAAGACGGAGAAAAAATAATGGCGGAAACCACGGGCCAATCCGAAAAAGCGCAATCCGAAAAAGTCCGGGCCGAAACGCAGTCGCACCGCAAAGTACTGATCGGCACCGTCGTCTCGAATAAGATGCAGAAGACGATCGTCGTCGAGGTGACGCGGAAGAAGGCGCATCCCATGTACAAGCGGGTGATCTCGATCCGGAAGAAGTTTTACGCCCACGACGAGAAGAACGAAGCGCGCAGCGGCGATACGGTCAAGATCGAAGAATCGCGGCCGCTGTCGAAGCTCAAGCGCTGGACGCTGAAAGAGATCGTGCGGAAGACGGCGCTGGTGCCGGAAGTGGACATCGACGCTGGTTTGGACGTTTCCGCTAAGAATTAGGACGCGGAGATAAGGAGACCGATATGGCCGTAATGATGAGATCCATGCTCGAGGTCGCCGATAACTCCGGCGCGCGCAAGCTGCAGATGATCATGCCGCTGGGCGGCTCGACCGGTCTGCATGCGGGCTTGGGCGACGTGATCACGGCAAGCGTGAAGGAAGCGGCGCCGGACGGTCAGGTGCAGAAGGGCAAAGTGGTGAAGGCGGTCATCGTGCGGACGCGGAAAGAGCATCGGCGGCGGGACGGGACGTACATCCGCTTCGATCAGAATGCAGCGGTGCTGATCAATGAAACCGGCGAACCGGTGGGCACGCGCGTATTTGGTCCGGTGGCGCGTGAACTGCGCGAGAAGAAGTTTTTGAAGATTGTGTCGCTGGCGCCGGAAGTGCTCTAGCGCCGCTGTAGAGACGCGGCTTGCCGCGCCTGAGACGGGGCAAGCCCCGTCTCTACAGAAAGAGATTTGGAAGGATTGAGTATGGGAACAGCAACGACTACCGACCATAAACGAGTGGATATCCGGCGAAACGACACCGTGAAGGTGATGACCGGGCGGGATACGGGAAAAGAAGGGCGCGTGCTGCGCGTGTTTCCCGACGAGGGCAAGGTGCTGGTGGAGCACGTGATGACGGTGAAGAAACACGTGCGGCCGAATCCGCAGCGCAACATTAAAGGTGGAATTGCCGAGCAGGAACGGGCGATTTTCCTGTCCAACGTGGCGTTGGTGTGCGCAACCTGCGGCCCGGTACGAATTGGACATGAAGTGCGCGGCGATCGCAAGGTGAGAGTTTGTAAGAAGTGCGGGACGACGCTGGATAAGTAGCTGTCAGTTATCAGTTGTCAATTTTCAGTTAGTGCACTAGATGCGAACTGCACAGACAAACATTTGAGACTTACGAACCGGTATACGTCGAGCTCAGGCCCGGCAATCCGAAACCGTGAGAGACAAGGCAGCATAGGCAAATGGCAGACGAGCAGAAAAAAGGCGAGCAGCAAAAGAAGGCGAAGCCGGCCAAGGGCGACAAGGGGCACGCGCAGGTCGAGGCGAAGCCTAGTCCGGACGCTCCACGGCACGCGGCGAAGGAGCGGCCGCGGCTGCGGGCTCGGTTTGAGAAGGAAGTTGCTGTCGCCCTGATGAAGGAACTTGAACTCAAAAACCCGATGGCCGTGCCGCGGCTGCACAAAATCGTCGTCAACATGGGTGTGGGCGAAGCGACCCAGAACGCGAAATTGATCGACCCGGCCGTGAATGAACTGGGCCAGATTGCGGGACAGAAGCCGGTGGTCACGCGGGCGAAGAAATCGATTGCGGCGTTCAAGGTGCGCGAGGGCATGCCGATTGGGGCGATGGTGACGCTGCGCGGCGACCGCATGTACGAATTTTTCGACCGGCTGGTGAGCATTGTGCTGCCGCGAGTGCGCGATTTCCGCGGCGTCTCGACGAAGTCGTTCGATGGGCGCGGCAATTACACGCTGGGCCTGCACGATCAGCTGATCTTTCCGGAGATTGATTACGCCAAGGTGGACAAGCTGAAGGGAATGAACGTGACCATTGTGACGACGGCGCGGTCCGACGATCAGGCGCGGTCGCTGTTGAAGCATTTGGGGATGCCGTTCCGAGCTTAAGTCAGAAGTAAGAAGTCAGATTGAAGAAGTGGAACCGAGATCGAACAAATGGGTTGCTAGAAGCAAGCAGCCAGGAGCTAGAAGCTAAGTGGCCACTACAGCAAAACGAGTGAAGGACGCGAAGAAGCCGAAGTTCTCGTCGCGCAAACATAACCGCTGCAAGATTTGCGGACGTCCGCGAGCCTTTTTGCGGAAGTTTGGCATTTGCCGTCTGTGCTTCCGGCAGTTGGCGCTGCGGGGCGAGATCCCAGGAGTTTCGAAGTCGTCCTGGTAGGAAAGCAGTCGATGGTCGTTGGTCGATAGTCGTTCGCTAACGACTAACGACTAGCGACTAACGACCGCAGTTAAGCTGCTGACAGGTTCTCCGGTGGATACGGAGCGAACGGGCGGCTCGAGGAGAAACAAACAATGAGGTTGACCGATCCGGTCGCAGACATGCTGGCGCGCATCCGCAACGCGATCCGCGCACGGCACCAGAAAGTGGATATACCAGCTTCCAAGCTGAAGACGGAGATTGCCCGCATCCTGAAAGAAGAGGGCTATGTCGCGAACTTCAAGCCGGCGGAAGAAGAGGGCCACAAGGTCCTGCGCGTGTATTTGAAGTACGGCAACAACAACGAGGCGGTGATTACGAACCTGGCGCGGGTGTCGCGTCCGGGCTGCCGCGTCTATGTGCGCCGCACCGAGATTCCGCGCGTGCTCGGCGGGATGGGAATCAACATCCTGACCACGCCCAAGGGCGTGATGACGGGACGCCAGGCGCGCCGCGAGGGACTCGGCGGCGAATTGCTTTGCGAGATTTGGTAGAAAAGCAGCCGTTGGCACTTAGCATTTAGCAGTTAGCTAAAGCGCTGTGCTAATCGCGAAGTTACTAAGTGCTAATTGCCAGGTGCTGATCTTATGTCACGAATTGGAAAAAAGCCGATCGCGATCCCGAAGGGCGTGACGGTCAAGATCGAAGGCAATACGGTGATGGTCCAGGGGCCGAAAGGCAAGCTGGATACATCTCTTCCGTCCGGCATCACGATGGAACAGAAGGACGGCAACTTGGTGGCAATACGCCCGGATGATGCGCATGCGGCGGTGCATGGGCTGGCGCGCGCACTGGTCAATAACGCTGTCGATGGCGTGACCAAGGGTTGGACGAGGGATCTGGAAATCGTCGGCATCGGTTACCGCGCGGAGATGAAAGGCAAGGGGACGGTGGTGTTCAGTCTGGGGTACTCGCACCCGATTGAGTATCCGCTGCCGACCGGCGTGGATTGCGCGATCGATGCCAAGTTGACCAAGCTGACGCTGAATGGGATCGACCGGCAGAAAGTCGGCCAGGTGGCAGCGGAAATGCGGTCGCTGCGTCCGCCCGATCCGTACAAGAACAAGGGTGTGCGTTACGCCGGCGAGCGGTTGAAGAAGAAGGTGGGCAAGACGGGAGCAAAGTAGCTGTCAGCCGTCAGCTCTCAGTCGTCAGTTACTTCATATTTCACAGGATGAAGTCTGCGGGCTGAAAGGTTTAGCTGATGGCTGATAGCTGATAGCTGAGGGATTATGCTAAGAATCGCTTCAAAGAATCAAACGCGGCAGCGGGTGCATGATCGTATCCGGAAGAAGGTGATGGGTACGCCGGAGCGTCCGCGGCTGAATGTGTACCGGTCGCTGAACCATATCTACGTGCAGTTGATCGACGACCTGAAGGGCGTGACGCTGGTGGCGGCTTCGACGGCCGACGACCGCAAGGGCGCGCGCGTGACCGGCGGCAACGTAGCGTCGGCAAAAGTAGTTGGGAAGAAGATTGCCGAACTGGCCAAACAGAAGGGCTACACCAAAGTGGTATTCGATCGCGGCGGCTACATCTATCACGGCCGGGTCAAAGCGGTCGCCGATGCGGCACGCGAAGCGGGATTGCAATTCTAGTCGTTGGCGCTGGTCGTTAGTCGTTCGGAGAGCACAGTAGCGCGAACGACCAACGACTAACGACCAACGACCAACGACAGAAATGAGATTTCAGAATGGCTAGAGTTACCAAGAAACTCGATGCGGGTTCGTTCCAGTTAAAAGACCAGGTGGTCTCGATTAACCGGGTGACGAAGGTGGTTAAGGGCGGCAAGAACATGTCGTTCGCGGCGCTCGTCGTCGTGGGCGATCCTTCGGCGGCGGTGGTGGGTTTCGGATCGGGCAAAGCCAAGGAAGTTCCGCAGGCCATCCGCAAGGGGATCGAGGCGGCGAAGAAGAACCTGATCAGGATCAACCTGACGCAGACGACGGTGCCGCATACGGTATTGGGACGCTTTGGCTCGGGCATGGTGCTGCTGAAGCCGGCGCCGGAAGGCACGGGCGTGATTGCGGGCGGTGCGGTGCGCGCGGTGATGACATCCGCTGGCGTGCAGAATGTGCTGACGAAATCGATTGGCACGAACAATCCGCATAACGTGATCAAGGCGACATTCGAGGCGCTGAAGAAGCTCAAGAGCCGGGAACACGTCGCGGAACTGCGCGGCAAGTCGGTGGAGGAGTTATAGCCACAATTTGTAATTGGTGATTTGTAATTTGTAATTTAAGAGCCAGGATTTTGAAAATTACAAATTACAAATCACCAAATACAAATGTTTAAACGGGGAAGTGAAATGACAACCAAGACATCGAAATCGGTGGCGAGCGGCATGATCCAGTTGAAGTGGGTGCGGTCGATGATCTGCACTCCCGTAAAACATCGGAAGGTTGTGAAGGGGCTCGGGTTCACCCGGCTGAATCAGGTGATTCAGCGTCCGGACACGGATGCGATCCGCGGCATGGTCAAGAAGATTCCGCATCTAGTGGAGATCGTAAAGTAAGTTGTAGAGACGCGGCTTGCCGCGTCTCCGGGGCGAGATGAGACGAGGCAAGCCTCGTCTCTACAGAGAGAAAGTCATGAATTTATCGACGGTACGGGCACCGAGGAAGTCAACGGAAAAGAAGAAGCGAGTCGGACGCGGCATGGGGTCTGGCATGGGTAAGACTTCCACGCGCGGTCACAAGGGGCAGTGGTCACGATCGGGAGCGCGGCTGATCCGCGGGTTTGAGGGCGGACAGATGCCGCTGCACCGGCGCGTGCCGAAGCGCGGCTTTACCAACATTTTCCGCGAGGAATACGATGTCGTGAATGTCGACCGCCTGGCATCGCTCGGCGAAACCGAAATCACTCCCGAGTCGCTGAAGAAGGCGGGCGTGGTGAATGGCAAGTCGCCGGTCAAGATCCTGGGCACCGGCGAACTGACGGTGGCGATTACGGTTCACGCCCACAAGTTCTCGAAGACGGCGCAGGAAAAGATCACCAAGGCGGGCGGCAAGTTCGAGGTCTTGCAGTAATGCTGGAAAAGCTGGCGAACATCTTCCGGATTCCCGATCTGCGCAAGCGCGTGCTGTTCACGCTCGGCATGCTGGCGGTGTATCGCATCGGCGGCCACATCCCGACGCCGGGGATCAACGGCGACCGGCTGGCGGCGTTCTTCGAGCAGAACAAGGGCTCGATGCTGGGCTTTGTGGACCTGTTCAGCGGCGGCAACTTGCGGCGGCTCACGATTTTCGCGCTCGGCATCATGCCGTACATTACGGCGTCGATCATTCTGCAATTGCTGACGGTGGTGTATGAGCCGTTGGCCAAGCTGCAAAAAGAAGGCGAGCTGGGCCGGAAGAAGATCACGCAGTGGACGCGCTATCTCACGGTGATTTTGAGCGCGGTGCAGTCGTTCGGCATTGCCCTCAGCCTGGAGAAGGCGGGCGATTTCGTCAACACTCCCGGGCCCGCCTTCATCCTCATGACCATGTTGACCCTGACCACAGGCAGCGCGTTCATTATGTGGCTGGGCGAGCAGATCACCGAGCGCGGCATCGGCAACGGCATGTCGCTGCTGATTTTCGCCGGCATCGTGGTCGGTCTGCCGCGGGGCGTGATCGATCTATACCAGAAGGCGCAGACTTCCGCCTGGGGAGTGTTTACGGCGCCAGCCCTGATTCTGCTGTTGGTGCTGATGATCGCGGTGGTGGCGTTCATCGTATTTGTCGAACGCAGCGAGCGGCGGATTCCGGTGCAGTATGCCAAGCGCGTGGTTGGACGGAAGGTGATGGGTGGGCAATCCACGCACCTGCCGCTGCGCGTGAATGCCGGCGGCGTCATGCCGGTAATTTTCGCGTCTTCGATTCTGGCTCTGCCGCAGATGCTGGGTGCGGCGTTCCATAATAACAAGGTGGTCGGCCCGCTTCTGGACGCGATGCGCTGGGGCGAGCCACTGTACACCTTGCTCTATTGCACAGGCATCGTTTTCTTTGCCTACTTCTACATCTCGATCGTGTTCAATCCGAACGAGGTTGCGGACAACATGCGGAAGTGGGGAGGTTTTATTCCTGGCATCCGGCCCGGGAAGCGGACTTCGGATTTCATCAACGATGTTCTCACCCGGATCACGCTGGTGGGTGCGCTCTACCTGATCTCGATTTCGCTGATTCCGGAGTGGATGATTGCGGGCATCAAGCTCAACCATCTTCCGCTGCTGGGACGAGTCTTCGAAAACCTGCCGACCTGGATCACGAACGGCCTGGGAGTGAATTTTTATTTCGGCGGAACGTCACTGCTGATCGTGGTCGGGGTCGCCATGGATACGGTCACGCAGATTGAGGCGCAGCTGATCATGCGGCATTACGACGGATTCACGCCGAAGAGCGGACGGATTCGCGGACGCCGGACTTGGTNNTGGGCGATATTTCCGCGGCGGGAAATACGAGTAAAAGGGGCCATTTCGATGGCCAACGAGACGGCCATTTCGAAGGCCAATGACACCGCGCGAAACGTTGGACCCGTGATTCTTCTGGGGCCTCCCGGGGCCGGGAAGGGCACCCAGTCCAAACGGATTGTCGACCGTTACGGCGTCCCGCAGATATCGACGGGCGATCTTTTACGCGACCATGTAGCGCGTGGCACCGAGCTCGGCCTTGAAGCCAAGGCGATCATGGCGCGAGGCGAATTGGTTCCGGACGAGTTGATGTACGGCATCGTGGCCAACCGGCTGCGGGAAGCCGATTGTCAACGCGGATTTGTGCTGGACGGCTTTCCGAGGACAGCCGCCCAGGCAGGATGGCTGGATGCTTTCCTGGAAAAAGAGGTCTTTGACAAGGGATCGGAAAAGAGATCGGACAAGGGATCGGAATATCCGCAGAAGTGTCCACCGGTTGTGATCCAGTTGCTCGTGGATTATACTCAATTACTACTGCGGCTTACCGGTCGGCGTTCGTGTCCCACCTGTGGACGGCTCTATAACATCCACTTTCAGCCACCTCTCGTTGACGAGTTGTGTGATGTGGATGGATCCAAGCTGGTGATCCGCAATGACGATCGCGAGGAAGTCATTTCCGGGCGATTGGCTGCCTACGAGACGCAGACCCGGCTGGTCACGGACTACTACCGGGCGCAGCGGCGGTTGGTGGCCATCAACGCGGATCGGCCGGTGGAAGAGGTTACGGCGCAGATTTTCGGCGTGATAGACAGCCACGGCAACGACAGTCACGGCAGGGTGGATACCCGCAGCGGAACTACGACGCAGAGTTAGTTATGAGTTTTGGAGAGGACCGGATCATCCGCAAGTCGCCGGAAGAGATCGAAAAGATGAGGCGGAGCGGCCAGATGGTCCGCCAGGTTCTCAACCACTTGAAGGGCATAGTGGCGGCTGGCGTTACGACGATGGACCTGGAGAAGGCCGCGGAGAAGATGATCGCGGAATTCGGCGCGGTGCCGGCGTTTAAGGGATATTACGGTTATCCCTGTGTGCTGTGCACGTCGATCAATGAAGAGATCGTGCACGGGATCCCGTCAGAGAAGCGGGCGCTGAAAACGGGAGACATCGTTTCCATCGACTGCGGCGTAGTATTCGACGGGTATTACGGAGACGCGGCCATCACGGTGCCGGTCGGTGATTCGCTGACCGCGGAATTGAAGAAGCTGCTGGAGGTAACCGAGGCCTCGCTCTACAAGGGCATCGAGCAGGTAAAGGTCGGCAACACGGTAGGGCATGTTGGGTCGGCGATTCAGAAGCTGGTGGAAGCGAACGGGTTCAGCGTGGTGCGGGAATTTGTTGGGCATGGCATCGGGACGAAGCTGCATGAAGCACCGCAGATTCCGAACTTCGGCAGGAAGGGCCAGGGCGCGGAGTTGACCGAGGGCATGGTCCTGGCGATTGAGCCGATGGTGAACTCGGGAGGTCCCGAGACCAAAGTTTTGAGCGACAAGTGGACGGCCGTAACGCTCGACGGCAGTTACAGCGCGCACTTTGAGCATTGCGTGGCGGTAACGCGAAAAGGGCCGGTGATTTTGACCCAGTAGAGCTGTCAGCTCTCAGCTGTCAGTTAAGGCGATGAGATGAAAGTTGTAACTGAGAGCTGACAGCTGATAGCTGACAGCTTCTTAAGGAGTCGATGAGCAAAGAAGACGCGATTGAAGTGATGGCGGTGGTCGTCGAGCCTCTGCCCAATGCCATGTTCAAGGTGGAGCTTGAAAACAAACACCAGGTACTGGCGCATGTTTCCGGCAAGATGCGGAAGAACTTCATACGAATATTGCCGGGAGACAAGGTCGCGGTCGAACTTTCTCCGTACGATCTGAATCGCGGACGGATTGTGTATCGCTATAAGTGACGTGGCTTTGCGGGCGGGAGCCAGCGAGCGTCATCCCGACCGAGCGAGACAGTTGCGGCGGGCGAGACGCCCGCCGGATAGCCGGCGAGGACGCCGGCGCTACAGTAGGTAACGATTTCGCAGTTGCAGTTACTGAGAACTGACAACTGAGAACTGAGAACTGATTTATGAAAGTAAGAGCATCGGTTAAGAAGATTTGCGACAAGTGCAAGGTCATCCACCGCAAGGGAGTAGTGCGGGTGATCTGCGAGAACTCCAAGCACAAACAGCGTCAGGGCTAAGTAAAAGGGGTTGCAGTTACTGAGAGCTGATGGCTGACAGCTGACAGCTAACAAGAGAGGGATCATGGCACGTATCGCAGGCGTCGATCTTCCGCGCAACAAGCACGCGAATATCGCGCTCACTTACATCTACGGCATCGGCACATCGCGCGCGGCGCGCATTCTGGACGCAGCGAAAGTGGACCCGATGAAGAAGGTTTCCGACCTTGCGGAAGACGAGGTCAACCGCATCCGCCAGGTGATCGAGGCGGAAGGCTCGGTGGAAGGCGATCTGCGCAAAGACGTTTCGATGAACATCAAGCGCCTCATCGAAATCGGGTCGTATCGCGGGTTCCGCCATCGCCGGAACCTGCCGGTTCGCGGACAGCGCACGCACACCAACGCGCGTACCCGCAAAGGCCCGCGCAAAGGCACGGTCGCGCAGAAGAAGAAGACAGCTAAGGCGTAGTTGCCAGTTGCCAGTGGTCAGTTGCCAGTAGGACCGACCTTGGCACAGGCAGACACGAACTGACAACTGGCCACTGGCCACTGGAAACTGAATTTATGGCAAAACCAGCAGCAGCATCAGGCGGCGCCGCGGCGCCCGAGAAAAAGGGCAAGAAGAAGACGTTCAAAAAGAAAGAGCGCAAACACGTTCCGCATGGACTGGTGCACGTGCAGGCCTCGTTCAACAACACCATCGTGACCATTTCGGACATGACCGGCAACGTGCTGGCATGGAAGAGTTCGGGCTCGCTGGGCTTTCGTGGGTCGCGCAAAGGAACTCCGTTTGCGGCGCAGCAGGCCGCGTCGACCGCCGCCAGCATGGCGCGCGACCACGGCGTGCGCTCGGTGGATGTGCGGGTAAGCGGTCCGGGATCGGGGCGCGAATCGGCGGTGCGCGCGCTGGCGTCGGCGGGAATCGAAGTGCGGTCCATTAAAGACACGACGCCGATTCCGCATAACGGATGCAGGCCGCCAAAGCGGCGCAGAGTGTAAGGGTAGTTGTCAGCTCTCAGCTTTCAGCTATCAGTGAAACCTTAGTTCGATAGTATGCAGGTTTTACTGATGGCTGAAGGCTGATGGCTGAAAGCTGATTTTTTCAATCGGGACGAAAGGGTCGCCACCCCGTAAACCGATTTCGAAAAGGAGAAAAATGGCACGTTACACCGATGCAGTGTGTCGTCTTTGCCGCCGGGAAGGGATCAAGCTCTTCCTGAAAGGCACCAAGTGCTTCAGCGACAAATGTCCCATTGAGAAGCGCAACTTCGCTCCCGGACAACACGGGAAAGACCGGAAGACCAAGGTTGTAGGCTACGGTCTGCAGTTGCGCGAAAAACAGAAAGCCAAACGCATCTACTTCACCCAGGAAGGCCAGTTCCGGAATTACTTCGAGAAGGCGGTCCTGTTCAAGGGTGTCACGGGTGCGAAACTGCTGGAGCAACTCGAGCGGCGGTTGGACAACGTGGTCTTCCGGCTGGGCTTTGGCATCTCCCGCCGCCAGGCGCGCCAGTTGGTGCGTCACGGGCACGTGCAGGTGGATGGGAAGAAAGTGAACATCCCTTCGTACGAGGTCAGCGTGGGAGAAGAGATTGCGATCCGCGAGAGCAGCCGCAAGGTTCCGATTCTGGAAATCGCAAGGGATTTTGCCAGCCATCAGCCGGCCCCGGTGTGGTTGGAGATCGATCGCGAGAACTACAAGGGGCGCGTGATTGCGCTGCCGAAACGCGAAGACATCCAGTTGCCGGTGAACGAGCAGCTGATTGTGGAGTTGTATAGCAAGTAATAGTTAGAAGTCGTTGGTCGTTGGTCGATAGTCGTTGGCAACCAACGGCCCGCGAGCGACCAGCGACTGATTGTTGGCCTACTATTCGCGCCAGATCAGCCCGCTGCGGCGCGCCTGATCCGAACCCGGGCCGGTTCGGAGAGCCGCTGCGGAGCCACATGGCCGAGAGGAGAAACACAGATGCTTTGGAGAGGTTTTCAAAAACCGAAACGACTGGCGAGCGACACCACTTCGCTCACCGACAAATACGGGATGTTCTGGGCGCAGCCGTTTGAGCGCGGATTTGGCACCACCATTGGCAACGCGCTGCGGCGCGTGATGCTGAGTTCGATCGAAGGCGCGGCCGTTACCGCGGTGAAGATCGAAGGCGTGCTGCACGAGTTCCAGTCGATCCCGGGCGTGGTTGAGGATGCGACTGACATCATCCTCAACATGAAGCAGGTTCCGTTCAAGCTCGCGGGAGACGGGCCGAAGGCGATTTACCTCCGCGCCGATCAGCCGGGCGTGGTGACCAGCGGCATGATCGAAGCCGACGGCGATGTGGAAGTGCTGGATAAGGAAATTTATATCGCGACGGTGAGCGAGGGCGGCAAGCTCGACATGGAAATGCGCCTGAAGCGCGGCCGCGGTTACGTTTCCGCCGACAAGAACTTCGAGGGCGACCTGGGCATTGGCTTCATCCCCATCGATTCCGTGCACACGCCGGTGCGCAAGTGCAACTACACGGTCGAAGCGGCGCGTTTGGGACAGATCACCGATTACGACAAGCTGACAGTGGAAGTCTGGACCAACGGTTCGATCACTCCGGGCGATGCGCTGGGACTTTCCGCGAAGTTGATTAAAGATCACATGAATATCTTCATCAACTTCGAAGAAGAGATTGAAACCGCGTCGGCGGGCGAAGAGCACCGGCCGGAGATCAAGAACGAGAACCTGAACCGTTCGGTCGAGGAACTCGAACTCTCGGTGCGCAGCTATAACTGCCTGAAGAACGCCAACATTCAGTCGATCGGCGAGTTGGTGCAGAAGACCGAAGCCGAGATGCTGAAGACGAAGAATTTTGGCCGCAAGTCGCTGAACGAAATCAAGGAGATCCTATCCTCGATGGGTTTGAGCCTGGGCATGAAGATCGACGAGCACGGAAACGCCGTTCCCGGACCGACTTCGAACCAAGTGCTGCCCGCTTCGGCATACGGCGACAACGATCTGTAGAAAAGCAGTTGCCAGTTGCCAGTGGTCAGTTGCCAGTAAAACCCTGACCATCGAGCGACTGGCTGCTGACTGACAACCCACTGGCAACTGGCCACTGGCAACTGACAACTGGGGTTTAGACATGCGTCACAAAGTTGCAGGCTACAAATTAGGACGGACCACTTCGCACCGCCGCGCGATGCTGCGCAACATGGTCACGTCGATCATCATGGAAGAACGGATTGAGACGACCGTGATCAAAGCGAAAGCGGTGCGTCCGTCGGTCGAGAAAATGATCACCCTCGGGAAAAAGGGCGATCTGGCGGCGCGTCGTCAGGTAGCGTCGTATTTGATGACCGGAGAAGCGGTCACCAAACTTTTCGATACGGTGGCTCCGCGCTTCGGAGACCGCAAAGGCGGCTATACGCGGATCGTTCGCACCGCCTGGCGGAAGGGCGACGGGGCCGAAAAGGCGTTCATCGAACTGCTGGGCAGCGAGCAGGTGATCGACGAAAAGCGCCAGAAGCGCGCAGAAATCCGCGCCAAACGTGCTGAAGAAAACCGCAAGGCGATGGAACACGCCGACGCCGAAGCGCAGGCGCAGAAGGACATGGCCGCTAACGAGGCTGAGGGTAAGACTGAGGGAAGCGACAAGAAAGAGTAATCGCCGCAGTTTCAGATTTAGCAAAGGGATATTTTCAGAAGGCACAAAGGGCGTCCGGAAACGGACGCCTTTCTTAGTCTAGTGAGGCACCACGCCGTTCGCCACATTGCTCGGTGAAAATTAAAGCAGCCCACGACCAAAGGCCAACTGCATTTGCCTGATCGTATCCGCGCTCCCTACAATAGAAACTTAATCCAAAATCCTATGATCCATTTTCCCGTTCCCGAAGCCCTCACATTCGACGACGTGTTGCTGCTGCCGGCGCGCTCGACCGTCGTGCCCGCCAACACCAACACGCAGACCCAGCTCTCGCGCAACATTCCGCTGAATATTCCCATCATCAGCGCCGCCATGGACACGGTGACCGAGTCGCACATGGCCATTGCCATGGCGCAACAGGGCGGCCTGGGGATTATTCATCGCAACCTGACCATCGAGCAGCAAGCCAATGAAGTGGACAAGGTGAAACGGTCGGAGAGCGGCATGATCGTCGATCCCGTCACCATGTCGCCGGACGCCAAGGTTTCCGACGCGCTCGAAGTTATGAAGAAATACAAGATTTCCGGCGTCCCGATCACATTGAAGGACGGAAAACTGGTCGGCATTCTGACCAATCGCGATCTGCGCTTCGAGACACGCTTTGATATTCCGATCGATAAGGTGATGACCAAGAAGAATCTGATCACGGTGCCGGTGGGAACGACCCTGGAGCAAGCGGAAGAGATTCTGCACGAGCACCGCGTGGAAAAGCTGCTGGTGGTGGACGACAAGTACAACTTGAAGGGTTTGATCACGGTCAAGGACATCCAGAAGAAACTGAAGTATCCCGGCGCCGCCAAGGACCAACAGGGACGGCTGCGGGTGAGCGCGGCGATCGGCGCGACCGGCGATTTTCTGGAGCGCGCGCAAGAACTGGCGAAGGCGAAAGTCGATGTGCTGGCCATTGACAGCGCGCATGGGCATTCCACCCTGGTGCTGGAAGCGGTCAAGAAGGTGAAAGCGATGTTGCCGGAGGTGGAACTGATCGCGGGCAACGTGGCGACCTTCGATGGCGCCTGCGACCTGGTGCGGGCGGGAGTGGACGGAGTGAAAGTCGGCATCGGGCCGGGCTCGATCTGCACCACGCGCATCGTAACCGGGGTGGGGGTTCCGCAGATCACGGCGATTGCGGAGGCAGCGCGAGCCACGCGCGATTCGGGCGTTCCGGTGATTGCCGATGGTGGGATCAAGTATTCCGGCGATATCAGCAAGGCGCTGGCAGCGGGCGCTTCCGCGGTGATGATCGGATCGATGTTTGCCGGAACCGATGAAAGCCCGGGCGAATTGATTCTGTATCAGGGCCGCACCTTCAAGTCCTATCGCGGCATGGGGTCGCTGGGAGCCATGGCTGCGGGTTCCAGCGAACGCTATTTCCAGAACTCGGATGGAGACGCGTCAACGGCGATGCCAATGACGACAATGACAGGCGAAGAGTCGAATCGCTTGGGCAAGTTGGTGCCGGAAGGAATTGAAGGACGCGTGCCCTATCGTGGTTCGGTGGCGATGATCGTGCACCAGATGGTGGGCGGCCTGAAGTCGGGCATGGGATATTGCGGGTGCCAGACGGTGGCCGAACTGCAGCAGAAGGCGCGATTCGTGCGCATCAGCGCCGCCGGCCTGCGCGAAAGCCACGTGCACGACGTCATGATCACGCGCGAAGCTCCGAACTATGCGGCAGAGTGACGAGACCGATTTGACTGCGTCCCGTCCCAATCTTCTGCGCGCTTGGTGGCCGGCCGCCGTTTGGGTCGGTCTCATCGCGTTTGAGTCCACCGATTTCTTCTCCGCGCAGAACACCAGCAGCACGTTGTACACGCTGTTGACGCACCTATTCGGCCAAATCAATCTCTACGACTTCCTCATCTTTCATCATTACCTGCGCAAGACTGGGCACGTAGTCGGTTACGGCATGCTGGGTCTTCTTATGCTGCGGGGTTGGCGGGCAACGCTCGATCACGATCATACCCGGTTGGGGCGCACCGCTCTGCTGTCGTGGCTGGGGACCGTTTTTGTCGCTGCCATGGATGAATGGCACCAGAGCTTCATTCCATCGCGCACCGGCACCTGGCGCGATGTGGTGCTCGATAGCGCGGCGGGCTTGGTGTTCCTGCTGGCCGCGTATTTCTGGATACGCCGGCGGCCCAAAGGTTCGCCCAGTTTTCCCTAGGGACAGCGATTGCCCCCCGCCGGCCGTTGACAAATTTAGGCCGTCATCCACCCCAATGTCGTTTTGGACAAATTGTCTATTTTATCTATAATAGACCTTATGCGATCCGTCTCCGCCACCGATGCCAAACAGCGTCTGGCCGCTCTTCTGGACGCTGCCCAGCGCGAACCCGTCGTCATTCGCCGCCAAAACCGCGATGTTGCCGTCATCATGTCTGCCCAGGAATATGAGCGCATGCGCGACCTCGCGGCCGCCGATTTCCAACGCTTCTGCGATCGAATTGCAGCTCAGGCCAAGGCTCGCGGCCTGACGGAATCCGCGCTGCGCAAGTTGTTAAAGGATTGATGCAGGTTCGCGAGCGCATTGTCGCCGATACAAACTGCCTGGTCAGCCGTCTCCTGCTCCCATCGTCGGTTCCCAGTCGCGCGGTTCGCAATGCCGCTGATTTCGGGCTTCTGCTGGTTTCCGAAGCCACGATGGACGAATTGGCCGACGTTCTCTCCCGCCCAAAGTTCGACCGCTATGTCAGTATGCAAGATCGCCAACAATTTCTACGGCTGCTCGGGCGCATCGCTGAATTCGTCACGACGGGCTACCCAGTCCGCGAATGCCGCGATCCGAAGGACGACAAATTCCTGGAAGTTACCCTGAACGGAAAGGCGGACCTGATCCTGACTGGCGACGCCGACCTGCTCACCCTCAACCCGTGGCGTGGCATTGCGATTCTGTCGCCGGCGGATTACTTGAAACGCTGATTGAAGTCAGGCAGCAGTTCACTCTCGCGCCGTCGAGCGGTGGGCGAGCAACGCACACGCAGAGACGGCAGCGATTCCAGCCGAAAAATAGAATGGCACCGCGGGCCCATACATCTTCCACAGTGCTCCGGTGATGATGCTGGAGAGCAGCGTCGTCAGGCTTGTGAGAAACGAAAAAATTCCCAGCGCCCGCCCACGGACGTCGCGGGCCACGCTTTCAACCACCAGCGCCTTGAGCACCGGATTGGTGAGCGCATAGAAGAGTCCGTAGAAAGCCATCGTCAGCCAGATCGCCAGTTGCGACGGCGCGAGTGCGAACACAAAATAGACGATGGCGAAAACGAAATATCCAGCGGCGGCGATGGCCGAGCGCGAGAAGTGGTCGCTAAACTTGCCGGCGGGCCACGAAAACAGCGTGAACATGAGGTTGAAGACCAGTCCCAGCAGGGGCGCGCGCGACGCGGGAATGCCGATTGTTCCGGCGCGCAGGACGAGAAACATGTCACTGGAATTTCCCAGCGAAAACAGTGTCACCACGGCCAGCACGTAGTAAAAGCCGAGCGGCAATTTTGGAAGCCACTCGGACTTCGCGGCGGCTGCCGAGCTGCGCTCGGCTGGACAGCCGAGGGCGGCTGTCCCTACGTGGGCTCGCGGGGGCGCCCGTCTCGCCACCGGCAGGGCGCGGTGTACTTCGCGGATTCCCAGCCAGGCGACGATGACGCACAGGGCTCCCGGGACCACAGCCAACGCGAACACGCCGCGCATGCCGAAGCGTCCGATCACGGCCAGCGCCAGCAGGGGACCGGCGATGGCGCCGGCGGAGTCCATGGCTTGAATCAGGCCGTAGGCGGAGCCGATTCTCGATGGCTCGACCGACTCCGCCACCATCACGTCGCGAGCCGTCCCGCGCACGCCCTTCGCGAAGCGATCGGCGAAACGAATTCCCAGAATCTGCCACCACGAAGAAACCAGCGCCAGCAAGGGTTTCACCGCGTTGGCGACGAAGTAGCCGCCAACCACAATGGGTTTGCGGCGCGCAGCCTGGTCGGTCACATAGCCCGAGAAAAGCTTGGCGAAGGATGACACACTCTCAGCGATGCCTTCGATGATCCCAAGTTGCGCCGGTCCGGCGCCGAGCGATGTCAGAAAGGCGGGCAGGACCCAGTACGCCATTTCACTGGCCGTGTCGTTAAGGAGCGAAGTCAGGCCGAAGGCGAAAACATTTCGGGGAGTCGATTGGGCAGGCGGTGGGGGCGGTGCGTCCATGTCCGTTTATTGAAAGTATCACGGGGACGGAGGAACTTACGGCACGCCACACTAGTGAACCAGATCGGCGGACTCGGAGGGCGTTGCGGGCGGTGGTTCCTGCCGGGCCAGTGGCGTTGCTGTTGGCACACGCGTTCCGATTCCAATCTGCATGGCGGTATTCTTCGGGAACTCCACTTCGCGGCCACGCGCAAGGAAATGCGAGTAGATCGAAGCCGCGGCTCCGTACGCCCCCATGGTGGCGCCGAAGGCGCGGGAGCGCACCGCCGCACCCATCACCATACCGACCACCTTGAATCCCCCCAAACCGCCGGCAGCCTGATTGCCTGTGTCATTGTCCTGTGCCAGAGCGGCCAAGCCAACCGATAACGTCGTCGCCAGGTAGCGCGACTTCAGTGTGGTGGCCTCCGCGCCGCCTTCGGAATCCAGCTTCACGTTGGCATCTTTGCCGGCTTGTACGCCTTGCAGCGTCGATACGATTTTCTGCTCAATGCCATCCGGCGGAACCAGCTCCGAGAATGCGATACGCAGCTGTCCATTTCTTTTCATGCGGCGTGCCGGTTGCGCCTGCTTCACCGTGCCCTTCAGCCGGCTGCCTTGGGGAAGGATCAGGCGGTCGCCATCCATCAGAGGTTGCGACAGGACTGCTTCCACGTCCTGGCCTTTGTGGGAAGTTGCAGACGACAATGGTGTGACCAGGCGGGCGTGAACCACGCTGCCCTCGGGAATCTCGCTGCCCATGGAAGAGGCCATGGGCACGGTCATCACCTCGCTGCCGAAATTCAGGGGGTCTTGTAATTCCGCAAAGTACACGGTCCCGGCGGGGATGTATTGCCGGTGGACCGGTAATTGCGCTTCACTGTAGCGTTCCAGACGCTGGATTTTCCCCGGCGTCTTCAGTTGCTTCATGGCGTTGTCCCATTCCTGGTGGGCCTGTTGCTTCGCCTCATTTACTTTCTGGGACGCCTTGTCGTTCACGACATTCTTCTTGGCTTTTTCGTTGGCCGCCGTCACCAACTCGATGACCTGGCCCGAACCGGGAGTGACACTGGTATGCAGCGGAAAACGTCTGCCGTCTCCGAGCACCAATTCATCGAAGCCGATTTCCACTTTCCGTCGAGGCGTAAAATCCGCGTTCAGCGCCGCTTGTGTGCGCTTGCCGCTCGAGAGCGTCTCGATCTTCGTGACTTTTCCGAGGATCTCAGAACCAACGGGCACGACAATGCGATCGAATGCATAAACCGGTTCCACAATGCGTCCGTGGACCGGCTGCCCCACCTTTCTTACCCGGACTTCCCGATCCAGGGCGACCTGCAAGGGCGAGCCTTGCGCGACGGTCAGAACAACCGTCTGCGGCGGCGCGGGCTGAGCGGGTTCACTGGACGGCGGCGCAGGCTTGCGTTCCGAACTTCTTTCGGAACCCGGCGAGAGTTGGGGAATGGGAACTTCCTGAGCCTCAAGAGCGCAGGCCCAGGTGAGCGAAAGCAGGATCGTGCACAATGCGCGCGCCAGTGCCATGTCGATTTCTCCGCACAATTCCCAGTTGACCACTATTCTAGAACAACGGACGACGCCACAAGACTTGCAATATTGGATGCAAAGGCCGGTTCGCAGGGAAGCCCGAATGGGCGCAATCCGCACCAGTCGAGATCAGTCACCTAGGACCTAAGACCTGAGACCTGAGACCTGACACCTCTTCTCTGGCCGGTTCCGGTAGAATAGAGCCACATGTCCGACCGCACCTTCACCCTCGATGAAGCGCAGATGCTCCTGCCGATTCTGGAATCGTTGCTGCGGCAGGCAATCAACGGCAAAAAGCTGATCGAAGCCGTGGACACCGAGTTGCAAGAGACGGCGCACCGTGTTTTTCTGAACGGCGGCACGCTGCTGAACGTGGTGCATCTGGCGCGGCGCAAGGCGGAGCGCGAGAAGGCGATTCGCCGCATCAAGGACGCCCTAGCCGAAATTGACGCAACCGGCGTGCAGGTGAAAGATCTCGACATCGGACTGCTCGATTTCCCCTGCAAGGTGGAAGGCGAGATTCTCCTGCTGTGCTGGAAGCTGGGCGAGCCAGCGATCGGCCATTGGCACGGGACGAACGAAGGCTTCGCCGCCCGCAAGCCGATTGACGACAGGATCGCGAAGGCGGGCAAGAAGCGGACGAAGTAAGGAAGAGCTGTCAGCTTTCAGCTATCAGCTTTCAGTAAAACCCGCGTTTCGTATCAGGGCATCGCTTCAGCGATGCCGTTAATTCTTCGATATTAGACGCCCCTTCAGGGGCTGTACGTCGAAAACCTGTCTTCCGTGCTTACTGGAAAACACTGCGCAAGTTCGGGATCGCGGCCCGTTCTTTATATTCGGGAACGCTGCGAGCACGCGGTGCGCGGGTTGGGCGAAGGTACGACTCCACCCATGCACTATCGGGGATCGAGCAAGGGCCAGGCGTTCTGCTAAAATCACGCTAATCGAGGCGATCATTTATGTTGACTGGGCGCAAACTGGCGTTGACGCTTGCTTTCACGGTGCTGGTTGCNNATTCAGCCCTCCACCCTTGATTTTCAAGTGAATGCCACACAGCAGTTCTCGGCGTGGGGAACATATCAGGACAACACCCGGTCGCAGATTACCAGCGGTGTGGTGTGGACCAGCGATTCACCGGATGTGACGATTACCGCCGGGGGACTCGCAACTGCTCAGATCGTGACTAGCGCCGCAGCGACGATCACCGGATCTGCCCAGGGTCTGAATGGCACAGCCACCGTCAACGTGATCGGAGACGTCACGTCCATGTCGGTGAGCCCCACGACAGCAACCGTAACGGTCAACGCGCCGGGCGTTGCGTTTACTTTTACGGGGAGTCCGGGCCCGCCGACGTACATTACCGTCGGCAACGGTGGCACGTTGACGATAACGCCGTCAAATAGTGACTTCACGTGCACGGTTGGCACCGACGCCAAGGGGAATCCGGCAGAAGTTTGCCAGGCGATCACGAACGCGAGCACGGGAAGTCCATATACGATCACGATGAGCTACCCGACGCCTTCCGGCGGAACTGCGACGGCAAGCGCGAAGGCGAACATCAGCGGTACCTAGGATCGCGGCGGGTGGCCGAGCCGGGTCTCATGAGGTTGCCCCTAACGTCGCGTTGCTTGCTGGGTGCCCCAGGTCTCGCGGTGTTCGAGACCTGGGACTTCACACGTCGCTACGGTCGTTTGTTCGGCAACACCCGGAATTGGCGTTTCCCTTCGATGCGATAGGTTGCGAAGTCGGCTTGATCGACCGTGAGGATGACGGAAAGAGATTCGCGCCTCGCCAGATACACAAGTGTGGCATCGGCGAAATCCATCGGCCTTTCCCAATAGCGCGACATCAGACTGTGCAGGTGCGTCAGTTCCGCAGGTTCGATGATGCCGAGAGTGAGCGCTCCCGAACGGACAAACTTCCACGCGGCTTCCATTTCGTGGCGCGAGCCGCCGGCCAAATGGAAAACCTCGGTGAGCACCGCCTCGGAGGTCAACAGCGGCAGTCGCAGTTGACGGAACGCGTCGACGCAGACGGTGTGCCAGCGATCGGTCCGGTCGAGGAGGGCGAGAATCGCGCCCGTGTCGATGAGTCCGTTGGCAACGGGCGCATTAGCGGGCATGGCGCCGCCGCAGGCGTTTGCGCAGCACATCGCGCGCTGTTTCCGCGCGCCGAGCGTTGCCGCTGGCGAGGGTTCCGAGGCAGTTAGCGGCAGCGGCCTGAAGTCTGCGCTGCGCCTCGTCTTCCGGAACCTCCGCATCGCTATGCTTCAGCCAATCGCGGACGGCAGTCTCCAGAACTGCCGAAACCGGCACCTTATGGAGACGCGCTCTCCGCTCCAGGTCCGACTTGAGTTCCCCCGATAGGCGCCAGCTATAGACTTCGGTTTTCATGCACTACAGTGTAGTGCATTCCGGGCACTTTTGCAACGGCGCAACCGACAGTTGTATTTGGCGGGAAAGCGGACAACAGCCTGTCGAACGTTGCTTGGGCGTTGCAGACGAAATCGTGAAGTGAGTACCGGCGGAAGCGGGCTCGCGCTATATTGATAGCGAGCCCGTGAAACGCCTTCTACAGCAGTTCGTGTCGTTCGTTCCGCCGTCCACTCTGAAGTTCATTCTGTTTTTCATTCCAATCTTTTGCCTCGTGTTTCTGTCGGCCTGCCATCGCGGTCGCGGCCGAGTCCTTGAGATCGCTTACGTCTCCGCCGTCCAGGCCAACCTGCGCGACCACGTGGCCGCAGTGTACGAAAAAGCCGGAGTGGTCAAGAACGGTGAGCGCGTGGAAGTGCTCGACCACGACCGCCGTTTCGTCAAAGTGCGCACCGCAACCGGTGCGATGGGATGGATCGAGCAGCGCTACCTCGTCGGTCAAGACGTCTTTGATCAGATCCAGAAGCTGACCGCGGACAACCAGAACGATCCCGTGCAGGCCCAGGGCACGACGCGCAATGACACCAATCTGCACGTCGAACCGGGACGCGATACCGAACATCTCTATCAGATTTCGTCGGGCGAAAAGCTATCGCTGTTGAAGCGAGGCACGGCCGAAAAGCCAGGAGCGGTCGCGCCGCCGTCGCGCTCGACCTCTCGCTCCAATATGCCGGGCGGCAATCCGAATAACGACAAGAAAGAGCCCGTGCCGGTGGATGAGGATTGGTGGCTGGTGCGCGACTCCAACCACCGTGTGGGCTGGGTGCTGGCCCGCATGATTGATCTCGACATCCCGCTCGACGTTGCGCAATATGCGGAAGGCCAGCGCATCGTCGCATTCTTCGTGCTGAATCAGGTCCAGGATGGAGACAAGAAAGTCGCGCAGTACCTGACCGTCGTCACCGAACCCAAAGATGGCCTGCCCTTCGACTTCAACCAGATTCGCGTCTTTACCTGGAATGTGAAGCGCCATCGCTATGAGACGGCCTATCGCGAGCGCATGGAAGGCGTTCTGCCCGTGACCGTTACGGAAGAAAATTTCGACAAGGAAGGCCTGTTGCCTGCGTTCACCATTCGCGTAAAGGACGATAGCGGAAACGTCACCGAGCGCAAATACAAGCTCAACACGCCCATCGTGCGCCGAGTGTACGCGCCGGGAGAAGAGCCGGTGCGGACTGTGAGTCGGAAAGCCAAGCGGAGACGGTAATGACTTAGGTGTAGAACTCGGCAATACTCTCGACCACTAACTTGATCTCGCCCGCCGTCAACTCCGGGAACATAGGCAGGGCCAGCACTTCCCGCGCGGCCTGTTCGGCGACGGGCAGATCTCCCGCCTTCAGCCCGAGGTAGGAAAAGGCCGGCTGCAAATGCAGCGGGAGCGGATAGTAAATTTCCGATCCAATTTTCCGGTCGGCAAGGAATTTGCGCAGATCGTCGCGGCGCTGGGCGCGAATCACATACTGATGAAACACATGTTTGGCTTGCGGACTCCGCGAGAGCAAGCGCACGGGTGCACCGCGGTGACTAGAAGCCTGACTGGACGTGAGCCCGGCGCCGGCAAACAACTGGTCGTAGGTCGCGGCGTGCTGCCGCCGGCGTTGGTTCCAGTTGGCGATGTGAGCCAGCTTCACGCGCAGCACCGCCGCTTGAATGGCGTCCATGCGTCCGTTCCAGCCGAATTCGTCGTGGTAGTAACGCCGCGGACTGCCATGGTTGCGGAGCCGCCGCATGTGCTCGGCCATTTCCGGACGAGTTGTGGTGACGATGCCCGCGTCTCCGTAGGCGCTCAGATTCTTGGTGGGATAAAAACTGAAGGCAGCCGTTACCCCGAGCGAGCCCGCGCCGCGCCCGCTCCACTCGGCGCCGATGGCCTGGGCGGCGTCCTCGACAATCGCAACTCCGAATTCCTGAGTGATTTGATCGAATGCGTCCATGTCGGCGCACTGTCCATAAAGATGCACGGGAAGAATCGCACGAAGATTCTCGGGCCGTTTCTTGCGGAGACGCCGATCACGCACCTTGCGATCCCGTAGTTGTTGAGTAACCAGTGCCGCATCGAGATTCAGCGTGCCGGGATCGACGTCCACGAAAACCGGCGTCGCGCCCGCCCGCACAATGGCGCTGGCCGAGGCAAAAAAGCTGAATGCGGTGGTAATGACCGAGTCTCCGGGCTTGACGCCGGCGGCGACCAGCGCCAGCCAGAGCGCCTCCGTCCCGGACGCGCAACCGACCGCGCCAGCCGCTCCCGTCAGCGCGGTAATCTCACGTTCGAGCGCCTCGACTTCGGGACCGAGAATGAAGCATTGCGAATCGCACACACGCGCGATGGCGGCCAGCGCGTCTTCGCGGATGCCCTCGTACTGGCGGCGCAAGTCAAGAAGTGGAACGGACTGCGGCGCGGTGTTTCGTGCCGCCTCTTTTGGCGTCGTTCGTGGTGTCGTTTTCGGCAATGAGAGACTGGATTTCACAGGAATCAAGATTCTAGCAGGCGCGGTCGAACAGGCACGATCAGTTCGCAACCGGCGAACTGGAGAGTGCCGACATCAGTCCAGGTACATACCAAAAACCATAGTTTACCCAATCATCCTATATGGATTTTGATAGATCAGACCACAACGCAGTACATAAACAGTTGAAAACAAACATCGAACAAACATTTTGTGATGGAGCGTCAGTTGCACTAGTTTCTCGTTCGCGCGGGTCCGCGCGCTGGGAAGTGCGCCGAACTCGCCATTCTTTCGTTAGGGTTTCATCATTGAGTTTAAAGCAGCGTTCAGGAGAAAACTGATTATGAAAAAAAGCGGGCGAAATTACAGACTTGCGGCATTTGTGTTAGCCCTCTTCGGCTTGCTGGCGCTAGGCGCTGGCATGGCATATGGCCAAGCCATCAGTGGCAACATCCTCGGCACGGTGATTGACTCGCAAGGCGCAGTTGTGGTGGACGCCGAAGTGACCGCCACCAACACGGCCACGGATGTGGTGGCGACCGCGAAGTCGAATGGCACGGGCCAATACCGTTTCGATAACTTGTCGGCCGGAACCTACCGGGTTACGGCAAAGGCGGCCGGATTCAAGGCGATCAGCGAGATGGTTACAGTGGAACTGAACAAGACTGGCACTCGCAACCTGACGCTGACGCCGGGTGCGACGACAGAGACTGTGGAAGTTTCTGGCGTGCCGCCGGTCCTCGATACGACCTCGGCGCAAATCCAGACCACGTTCTCTTCGAAAGAGTTGGGGGATCTTCCCGGCGGTGGAAGCGGCAGCGGCGTCATCAATCTCTCGCTTCTGGACGCCGGTGTGGCAACCAGCGGCGGCATCGGCGTAGGCACCGGTCCGTCTATCTCCGGGCAGCGGCCCCGCAACAACAACTTCACGGTTGAAGGCGTGGACAACAACAGCAAGAGCGTCACCGGACCACTGCTTCAGCTTCCCAACGATTCCGTCGACCAGTTCACGGTGCTCCAGAACCAGTTTGCGGCGGAGTTTGGCCACTCCTCGGGCGGGCAGTTCAACCAGACCATCAAGTCGGGTACGAATGCCTTTCACGGCAGGGCATACGAGTACTTCGAGAATAGAAACCTGAACGCGATCGATTCCCAGGTCGCGCTGTCACAGGTTTCCTCCGGACTCAAGCCGTTCAACCCCCGCTTCGACGACAACCGTTTCGGCGGGCAGTTCGGCGGACCGATCATCAAGAACAAGCTGTTCTTCTTCACCAACTGGGAGTACCTGCCGGTAGGCCTGGTGGGTGGGGCCTCAACGGGGTGCGCGCCAACCGCAGCGGGATACGCCGCACTGGCCTCGATGCCCCAGGCTAACATAACACAGGCCCAAAACCCGAACAGTCCTTACGTCAACATCGCCCTGCCTATCAGCGCGACCAACTTGGCGCAGTTCCAGAAAGCTGCGGGTACCGCGGGAGCCCAGGCGCCCGCCGGCGACGCCAACTGCCCCCAGTGGGCGGCAGGCTTTTGGACTACTCCGGTTAATGGGACTTCGACTCAGATTGTTGACCCCACTAAGGGTACTGGCCCCCTCGTACAGATCGGTGACGTTGGCTACACCGGCGCCGCCTGGAATAACACTCTGACCGGCGTTAACTCCGTCGACTGGAACATCTCCTCGAAGGACCAGCTCCGTGTACGCTACGCGTACTCGAAGTATAGCGCTATCGATAATAGCGCTCAGATTTCCTCGTTCTTCACGACATTTCCCGTTATTAACCACCTCTTTACGTTGAGCGAGTTCCACAACTTCACGCCCACCCTGAACAACGAGGTGCGCCTAGGCTTTAACCGCAACTACGCCGTCTACACGGCCGGCAGCTTCTCGTACCCGGGCCTTGACTCCTACCCCAGCCTGTATGTTGGAATCGGCGAGAGCGCAGGGGTCCAGCTCGGACCGGATCCAAACGCTCCACAGGGTGGGATTCAAAACTTCTATCAGATTGTGGATAACATCAGTTGGGTGAAAGGGAGCCACAACTTCAAGTTCGGCGCCGAGTATCGCGAATATATCTCCCCGCAGTACTTCACCCAGCGCAAGCGCGGCGATTACGAATACTCGACGTACTGGCTTTTCTTAACCGATCAGACGCCAGACTACCTGGCGGAACGCTCGGTCGGCAACGTCACCTACTACGGCAACCAGAACATGTTCTACGGCTTCGCCCAGGACGATTGGCATATCTTGAAGAACTTTTCCATCAACCTGGGGCTGCGCTATGAGTTCACGCAGGTGCCGCTCGCGCAAAGAACATATCAGCCGCTGAATGCGATTGCCAATGTGCCGGGGGTGATCACCTTCGCGTCACCGGCGCAGCAGAAAAAGAACTTCCTGCCGCGTCTTGGCTTTGCCTGGTCGCCGGGGTCCAGCGGCAATACCTCTGTCCGCGGCGGCTTCTCGATGTCTCAGGACGTGCTCTACGACAACCTGGGCTTGCTCTCGTTGCCGCCGGAGGCGCAACAGACCTGCGACGGGTTTGCGGGCGCGGGGTCCACTTCCGCTTCTTGCGCGTGGAGCGACCCGGTAAGCAATGGGACAGGGGCTGGTTTCCTGGCCGGTGGCGGCTTGCCGACCGTAAACACAATCCCGCCGATTACCGATCCCGTATATGCTCGCCAAGTGACGTCAGGCTATGTCCCCGATCAGAAACTGCCGTATTCGGAGACGTGGTCGCTGGGCGTTCAGCACATCTTCGCCCAGAAGTACACGGCTGAAGTTCGTTATGTCGGAACCCGCGGCATCCACTTGCCGGTACAAGCTCGTCTTAACCGGCAGGCAAAGACCTCGGCGACCGACTACCTTCCGATGTTCTTCACCAACCCGGGGCAAGCGGCGGCTAATGCCCTGACGGTTGGCTACGACCAGATCAACGCCAATCCCAGTTTCGTGCCGGCGTATTCTAATGCCGGATTCAACGGAGCCAACGTGGTTGGATTCATGCCTTGGGGCGCTTCCAAGTACAACGGCCTACAGGCGCAGGTCCGGCGCAGCTTCAGCAATGGCTTGCAGCTTCAGGCTGCCTGGACCTGGAGTCACGCCACGGACAACTCGACGGCGGACGTCTTTTCGACTTATCTGACGCCGCGCCGTGCGCAGGACTCCAATTGCTTCGCTTGTGATTGGGGCACCTCTGCCCTCGATCGCCGTCATCGCGTTACTTTCCAGATGTTGTACGACCTGCCCTTCTACAAGAAGGCCGACAATTGGATGATGAAGAACGTAGTCGGCAACTGGGAGCTGGCTCCGGTTTACACCTTCCAGTCGCCGGAGTTTGTGACCGTGCAGTCCGGCATCGACGTCAATGGCAATGGGGATACCGCCGGCGACCGTGCCTTTATTAACCCTGCCGGTGTGCCGGGGACCGGTACCGGCTCCACGCCGCTGTACAACACCGATTCAAGCAACCCGCTTTACGGCCAAATCGTAGGGTACTATGCGAATAGCTCAACCGCGCAGTACGTCAAAGCCGGCATATTCACGCGGCCGAATGCCGGGCGTAACACGCTGGCGATGCCACACACCAACAACTTTGACATGACGGTGGTAAAGCGCGTCAACTTTACCGAAAGGCAGTCGCTTGAGTTCCAGGCCCAGGCATCTAACCTGTTCAACCACGCCCAGTATCTGCCGGGCAACATAAGCGACGTGTATAATTTGAGCTATATTGGCGCCAACATACTTGCCATCCTCGAACCCGGCAACGTAGGAGGCTTCAACCAACCTAAGTCCGTGTTCTCGAACCATCCGCGTCAGATGACGTTGGTGTTGAAGTACACCTTCTAATCGGAAACAGACCTGAGGCCGGGGGAGCCTTCACGGGCTCCCCCATTTGTTTCTGGAGAAACGGAAGGTGAGAAACGGATGATGGCGTTGACGGCCATGCTCTGCCAGGCTCGTAACGCCGGTCGCGCGTGCTCCTGACAGAGCAACTCGGGCCCTCAATCCTGTGGACCACAAGGTTCTTATCGCCCTGCTTGCGCGCGCTCCCGTTTCGCGTCTTCGGTGCGGCCCATGTGTTCGTAGGCTTCGGCGAGGGAGAGGTGTGCCGGGGCGAAGGCGGGCAGGCGTCCGGTGGCGATTTCGAGGTGGACGATGGCGGTTTTGAAGTCCCCGGCTTTCACCAGCGCCGCGCCGATCTCGTAGTGCGCCCAGGCGGAGTCGGGCTGGAGTTCGATCGCTTTGTGCAGATGCTTGGCCGCCTCGGTGTATTGCCCTTTGCGGGCCAGCGCCGCTCCGAGGGCGTACTGCGCCAGGTAGAGGTTGGGATCGGCGGAGACATTTCCGGACAATAGGGGCGTGAGCGCGGCAATGGCAACGTCAACGCCGGCCTTCGACTGGTCGCCAGCCGACACTGCTTCGAGCACTTTATTGGCGGTCGCTATCTTGTCTTTGGGATCGGTTCCGGAAACCGCGGTGGCGGACGCTGACGACTTCTGCAGGCCGATGTATCCGAGCGACGCCAGTTTCTGCATCTCGGAAGAACTCAGTTCCGCGGAAGACTTGCCGGCCTCGCCGCTGAAGTGGCGGTCGAAGCTTTCCAACTGCGCGGCCATCGTGTCGAGCGTGGCCTTCGAACTCTGCGCCAGGTTGTGAGCGGCGGCCGGATCCACGGTCAGATCGTAGAGTTCGGGCTTGGGAGCTCGAATGTAAAGGTACTTTCCCGCGCGCCAGGATTCTAACGGGCTCCAGCCGAAGGCGCGTTGGGGCAGATCGGCTCGGGAATACACAGGCTGATCGCCATTCATCCCACTACCGCTGCCGCCAGGCGACTTTGATTTTGCGATCCGCAGCAGGGACTGTCCCTGCATTTGCGAGGGGATCGGGATGGCGGCGATTTCCAGCAGCGTGGGAGCGATATCCACGAGCCTGACTTTCGCGGATACTCTGACGCTCGGTGGCTTCGCGGCCTGGCTCGCAGGGAGCTTTATGAGCAGCGGGACGTGGATCGTCTCGTCGTAGAGAAACACGCCGTGCGTGGCTTCGCCGTGGGCTCCCAAACTCTCGCCGTGGTCGGCGACGACCATCACGGCGGTATTTTCGTAGATTTTTCGTTGTTGCAAGGCGCCGACTAGTTTGCCGATGGCTGCGTCGGCCGCGGTGATGGCGGAATTGTACGAAGCGCGGGGTGCGCGCGCATCGCTGATATGAACCCATAGAAAAAACTGCTGCTGCGCATTGTGGTCGAGCCAGGCGATGGCGCGGGCGGCAACCTGATCTCCACGGCGCTCGGTTAAGGGAGGACGGGCGTCGCCGGGGATCGCGGGCCGAAAGCCTGCGTCGTAGGTCTGGAAGCCGCGATCGAAGCCTTGTGCCAGCCCGTTCCACGGGTCGAGATCGATGGAGCCAACAAAGGCAGCGGTGCGATAGCCTTGCGACTTCAGCAAGTCTGGCAGGTAAGGCAGCGATGACGGCAGCGTGCCGCCAATCTCGGTCATCCCGGTGCTCTGGGGGTAGGCTCCGGAAAGAATGGTCGCGTGCGAAACCACGCTGCCCGGCGCCTGGGCATAGGCATGCTCGAAGACGATGCTTTCCGCGGCAAGACGATCAAGGTTCGGCGTATGTGCAGTCTTGGCGCCCAGGAAGCCCATGCGGTCGGCGCGGGTGGAGTCGAGGGTGACCAGCACCAGGTTGGGTTTGGATGCAGCCGCGGCAAAAGAAAAACTGAGACAAAGAAAGATCAGACTCACGCCAGCAACGACTCTTCGGATCATGACAGTAAGTGTAAAGGCCGCGCCGCCATTGATCAAAATCTGCAATGATCAAAACCTGCAATGACAATGACAATGGCAGTGACAATGACATGGGTGGAGAGCGCTCCTGGCGCGGACGCGGCCAGACGCTGCAGTCTTGACGTCCACCGAACGCCGCGTACAATCTATGTACCTGCTCCTCGGGATATCCTCTTGTGGCGATGTCGTGACCGCCGCCCATCGTTCGCCGGGAAGCTAGCTAGGAAGCTAGCCAGGAAGCCGGGCCAAATTTTGCAGATCATACTTGCGTGACCGCGCCCTTTAGAAAACGTCTTCGTCTGCTATGTCTGCTGGCTTTGTGCGCCGCGGGATTGAGCCTGCTCCTCTGCTGCCAGCGTGCGCGCGGAGGAGCGGTCGGGTCCAGGAAGATGATCATTCTGGGCATTGACGGGCTCGACCCGGATCTGCTCACGAAGTTCATGGCCGAGGGCAAGATGCCAAACTTCGCCCGGCTGGCCGCGCAGGGATCGTTCCGGCGCTTGACGACGAGCATCCCGCCGCAGAGCCCGGTGGCGTGGTCGAACATGATCACGGGAATGAATGCTGGCGGACATGGAGTGTTTGATTTCATCCACCGCGATCCCAAGACCCTTCAGCTATATTTTTCCACGTCGAAGGTCGAAGGTCCCAAGCACAGCCTTCATATCGGGAGTTGGGTAATTCCGCTGGGCGGCGGCACGGCGGAACAGTTGCGGCACGGCAAGGCCTTCTGGGAGATTCTGGACGAACATGGCGTGCCCAATTATGTTTACCGCATTCCGGCAAATTTCCCTCCCATCGTGGCGAAAGGTAAAACGCTTTCTGGTATGGGCACGCCCGATCTTCGCGGCACCTATGGCACATTCACTTTCTACACCGACGACCCGACAGCGGCGGTGGGAGCCCTTGAGGGCGGAGAAATCGTGCAGGTCGAGGTGAAGAATAATCGGGTTGCGACGAATCTGATTGGTCCGGATAACTCGTTTCGCCGGAACTCGCTTCCCTCTACCGAGCCGTTTACGGTGGACGTGGATCCGCTGGAACCGGTGGCGCGCATCGGCCTCGAGGATCGACAGTTTGTTTTGAAAGAAGGCGAATGGAGTGGATGGGTCCCGGTGGAATTTCACCTCGTGCCCGTCTTGGGCAATTGGATCGGCAATGTAAAGGGCATCTGCCGCTTTTATCTCAAACAGGCGCATCCCCGTTTTCAGCTTTACGTCTCGCCCATCAATATTGATCCGGAAAATCCCGCTCTGCCTATCTCCACACCGTCCGGTTACTCGCGCGATCTGGCGAAACAGATTGGC
>PKXK01000254.1:0-8935 GCA_003132325.1 Acidobacteriaceae bacterium | reverse complement strand
CTGTTCTTCTTCTATTTTTCGAGCCTCGATCTGAACGGGCACATGTTGTGGCGGCTGACTGATCCGCAGAGTCCCGCGTATGACGCGGCGAGCGCCGCTCAGAATGGGACGGCGCTGGAGGAGTTTTACGAGCAGATGGATCAGGTGTTAGGCGAGGTGATGCCGAAGGTCGATGAAAATACGACGCTGCTCGTGCTTTCGGACCACGGGTTTGCTCCCTTCCGGCGCTCCTTCAATCTGAACACGTGGCTGTTGAACAATGGCTATGTCACACGAAAAGCAGACGCCGGCGGGGATTCGAGCGAGCCCTTTGCCGATGTGGATTGGAGCCGCACGCGGGCGTACGGGTTGGGGATTAACGGACTCTATCTGAATGTGCGTGGACGCGAGCGTGAGGGCATGGTCGATCCCGCCGAGGCCGATGCGCTGCTGCGGGAAATTCGCCAGAAGCTTTTAGAGGTTCGCGATCCGAAGGATGGTTCGCAAGTGATTACGCGCATCGATCTGGCCAGCGAAGTCTATCAAGGCCCATACGCGCGCACGGGCCCGGATGCGCTGGTCGGCTACAACCGCGGGTATCGTTCCGGATGGAAAACGATTCTTGGTGCATTCCCGGCGGAGGTGCTCGAAGACAACACCAATCCGTGGAGCGGCGATCACTGCATGGACTTCACCAAAGTGCCGGGAGTGCTCTTGAGCAACCGCAAGATTGAAGCGCAGGCGCCGGCGCTGACGGATATGGCGCCGACGATTCTCTCTGAATTCGGAATCGCGAAAACGAAGGATATGATGGGGCAGTCGGTGTTGCAGGCGCGCTAGTGCTCTTTCTGTCTGCCGACGGTAACGCCGCCGTCTCGGCGGCTGTCCGGCGAGCGTCACGCCCGCCGCGCCGAGGGCGAGACGCCCTCGGGACAGCCGGCAAGATGCCGGCGCTACCCTATTAGAAGCTGGAATTTGGGAGAAATCATGTTTGGTTCCTACAAAGTGAAGATCGAAGGCGACCTGCTGGAGAAGGTCAAGCAGTGTTCGGATGCCGCGGGATACGAATCGATCGACGAGTTCGTAATCCACTTGCTGGAAAAAGAAACCAAGAAAATTCTGCCGGACGAGAGCAGCACGGCGAAAGAAGAGATACAGAAACGGCTGCGCGGATTAGGGTACATCGAGTAGCTTGACTGTCCTCTCCAGTCCGATGGCTCAGGCGGCGGCAGTAGCTCTGTTCCGGGACTTTCTGCTGACCGGTCCGCTGGCGATTGTGGTGGTCTTGTCGCTGGTTGTCGGGTTGGCGATGGTCGTCTTGTTCGGCTACACGTCGGATCAGAAAGCTATCGGCATTGCGAAGGACCAACTAAAGGCCCATCTGTTGGCGGTGCGCTTGTATCGGGATCAGATTCCGGTGGTGATGGGCTCGTACGGCAAGATCCTGCGCGGCACGGGGCGCTACCTGAAACTCGCATTCAAGCCACTACTGTATGTTATCGTTCCGATTACTTTGCTGATGGTGCAGGTCGATCGTTATCTGGGTTCTACCCCGATTCCTCCGAACGCGCCGTTCCTGCTGACGATTCAACTTACCGGACAGGCCACCGCAGGTGATGCGCTGAACGATGTCGCGCTCGACCTCCCGCCTGAGATCACGATGACGGCGCCTCCGGTGCATATTCCGGCATCCAATGAGATTGTGTGGCGACTGGCGGGCTCAAGAGAGGGAAAATATGAAGTAAAGATCGCCGCAGCCGGCGAGAGTGCCGCGAAGGCGGTTTGCGTGGGGAGCGACCTGCCGCGAATTTCGACCGTCCGCTTGCGTGGACAATTCTGGCGGCGTATGTTCTCGTCGGCCGAGCCGGCGCTGCCGCGGAATAGTCCGATCAAGTCCATTGCGATTAACTACCCGGATCGCAATATCGACGTCGCGGGCTATGGTATCAACTGGATTTGGCTGTTTTTCATCTTGTCGATGGTGGCGGGATTTGTTTTCAAGGAATTGTTGGGGATCAAGATATGAAGCAACTGTGTGGGGCGGACACTCTTGTCCGCCTGCTGGCATCGGCGATCAAGTTGCGGGACGAGCGCTGTGGCCAGTTAGTCCATCGCAAGCGCCGGCTTTTCGCGGGCGAGGGCGCCCGCGCCACACAGATCCTGCTGATCGCGTTGATCTTCTTTCCTGCGCTGGCGCATGCCTACGCCGGGCCGGGCGCGGGATTTGCGGTATTGTCGTCGTTCTGGGCGATTTTTGTTGCGTTCCTCTATTCGTTCTATGCGCTGATGACGTGGCCCGTCCGTCAGTTGTTCCGTTTTATGCGGCGGCGAAACGCATACGGAAAGGCGACATTTGAGCGAGCGGTGATCTTGGGATTCGATGGCATGGACCCGGAACTCGCCGACCGGTTCATGAAAGAAGGCAGATTACCGAACCTGGCGAAGTTGCGCGACAAAGGAACCTTCAGCAAGCTGCGCACTACGTTTCCCCCGATTTCTCCGGTGGCATGGTCGACGTTCATGACCGGAGTGAATCCTGGCAAACACAATATTTACGACTTCCTGGCGCGCGATACCAGCACCTATCTTCCATTTCTTTCGTCGGCTGAAATCAAGGGGCCAAAGCGGCACATTAAGATCGGAAAATATTCCATTCCGTTCGGCAAAACAGAAATCAGGGGAATGCGGAAGGGCACGCCCTTCTGGCATTGGCTGGGCAACGCGGGAATTTTCAGTTCCGTGATTCGCGTTCCGGTCACGTTTCCGCCGGAGAAGTTTCAGGGCGTGCTGCTTTCCGGGATGTGTGTGCCCGACCTGAAGGGCAGCCAGGGCACGTTTTGCTTGTGTACGACTCGCGCTTCGAACGACAAGTTTCGCGAAGGCGGCGTGCGCGTGCCCATCGAGCGCAAGAACGGTGTCTGCCGGTCGTACATTCCGGGGCCCGACAGTCCGCTGGCGGAGAAGGCTGGCACCGAACTGCGGGTCAATTTCGAAATTCGCCCGGAGCCGGGATCAAAATCGGCGCGCATCGTGGTTGGTTCTGAAAAGTTCACGTTGCAAGTCGGGGAATACTCGGAGTGGATTCCGGCGGAATTCAAGGCTGGCTTGGGATTCACGGCGCACGGTATCTGCCGCTTCTATCTTAAGGAACTTTCACCGGAGGTTGAAGTCTATGTCACGCCGGTGAACATCGATCCTGGGCATCCCGATCTGCCGATCTCGCACCCTGTCACGTACTCAATCTATCTGGCCAAGCTCTTCGGACCCTACGCGACGCTTGGCCTGGCGGAAGACACGTGGGCGCTCAACGAGCAGGTGCTCGATGACGATGCCTTCCTGGCGCAGGCTTACGGCAATCACGAAGATCGCGAGCGCATGCTCTTTGACGCGCTCGACAAAACAAAGCAGGGGCTGTGCACGTGTGTTTTCGATACCACCGACCGCGTACAGCACATGTTCTGGCGGTATCTCGAAGAAGATCATCCGGCGGCGCGCGATGTGCCGCACAGCCAGCATCCTCCCGTGATTCAGGATTTGTATGAGCGCATGGATCGCCTCATCGGCCGCGTCATGGATAAGATTGACGATGACACGCTGCTGATGGTGATCTCCGATCACGGCTTCAAGTCGTTTGCGCGCTGCATGAACGTGAATGCATGGTTGCATCAGAACGGATATCTGGCGCTGAAGGATGGCAAGACCGAGAGCGGCGACTGGTTTGAGGACGTGGATTGGTCGCGCACGCGTGCTTACACCATGGGCCTCAACGGACTTTATCTCAACATCAAAGGCCGCGAGAAGCAGGGAATTGTGGATCCGGCCGAAGCCGGCGCGTTGAAGGACGAACTGCGGCAGAAGTTGGATGGCTTAGTTGATCCGGCATCGGGCACAGTAGGCGTCACCGGCGTGTTCGTTACGGACGAGTTTTATCGTGGGCCGTACACGGACAACGCGCCCGATCTACTGGTCGGCTACGGAGCCGGCTATCGCGCCTCGTGGGACTCGGTGATGGGCAAAGTTACTAGTCAGATTTTCGAGGACAATACCAAAGCCTGGAGCGGCGACCACTGCATTGACCCGCGACTCGTTCCCGGAGTGCTGTTTTCGAGCCACAAGTTCATCGAAGAGAAGCCCGCGATTGTGGACGTGGCGCCGACTATCTTGAAACTGTTTGGGCTCGCACTGCCGGCGCACTTTGACGGCAAGCCGTGGACGCTGGCTCCGCAAACTAAATCTTAACCACAGGGTACACAGAGTTTCACGGGGGAAATCCAAAGCTTCCCCTGTGCAACTCGGTGTCCCCTGTGGTGGTCGCTCTCCTCGCTACTTCACAAACATGGGATAGTGACTTGCCGCACCCATCAGGAACAGCATGGGGAACGACAGCACGAAGTTTGCACGCGAGGTTAGGAAGGACTGGCGCGCCAGATATTTTGCTTTGTCGGGCATCGGCGTGCCATTGGCCGCGTTGTCGGCGGTCCACCGGATGATTTTCTTTTGCGCGCGCCAGATCACTCCCCAGACGTTCAGCATCATGACCCAACCCATCCCGCCGCCGATGCCGATGGCGAGCAGGCGATTGCCCTCCCAGCCATGATCGTTGAGGCGCAGAAACAGGCAGGAGGACGCGACCACGATGACGGTGTAAATCCCCGCCAGCACCGGCCATTTGTCCAGTGGACCCTTGCCGGGAATCTGGCAGGCATACATCAAGGCCCAGGCAGCGGTCCAGATCACGAAGAACGATCCCATGGGACCGGCGGGAGTTACACCGCCGTTTCTGGCGTCGGAGCCGACGATGCTGCCCCAGTAGGCCAAGCCCGTCAGCACGGTGACGACCGATCCCCAGCGGAACCACCACAGCGCCCGAGACATCAGGCTGGGCAGGATTTTGCCTTTGGTCGCGGGATCCAGTCCCTTCATGAAGGGAATGTTGACCAGATTGAAAAAGAAGAGCAGGCCGAGCCAGGTGATGCCGCCAACAAAATGCAGCCAACGAAACAGCATCAGAAGGTTAGTGTTGAAGTCGGTGGGGAAGGTGATATCGGTCAAGGTTCGAGCTCCTATTCTGAGATTCTGTTCCGGACGCGACGATTGTAGATGGCTGGCGCGGGAAATGAAACCTGGCCGATTTTGGGGTGGATGAAAACGACCCATTTGGGCGCGCCAGGTGAAGAAAACCGCTGAAAAAGAATTTAATTCTTCCGGAAGTTGAAAAGCGCGAGACAAGGCCGTATTGTAGGAGCCGACAGGGACCGAGCTGCCGCCAATTGCCCTTCCCCAAAGCTCATGGCGCAGCATCGCACCCGCAAGCATATAAGGAGATCGGCAAATGGAAGCCAAGCCGGCACAACAGAATATTCAGGATTCCTTCCTCAACACGGCACGAAAGGAACGGCACAATATTACGATCTATCTGGTCAGCGGAGTGAAGCTGACCGGCCGTATCCGATCCTTCGACAAGTATTCGGTGGTCCTCGAAACCGGCAGCCAGGAACAGCTCATCTTCAAACACGCGATTTCGACGGTCGTCATCGCACGCGGAGCGCACAGCCACGCAGAATCGAAGCCGGTGGCGGTAGAGTCCCAGGGGGAGGCGGCGGCCCCAAGCTCGGCTTCCGGCACCGAAGGATGAAGTGAGTTTGCTTGCGCCGAGATAACTCCAGAGTGGGCAGCCGCGATAGTTCAGGAAGAAGTTCGCGGAAAGAGCCCAAGGCCCTGCTGAATCCAGCGGAGCGGCGGGAGCGCGCTTTTCTGGTGGGGGTGGAGTTTCGCACCCGAGGCCGCGCTGGCCATTCCGGGAAGACAAGTTCTGCGGCCATCACGCCGGGGGCTCAGGCAGCTCGCGATCACGCCACGAGCGTGGCCGCTTCGTCATCGTCCCGGCCCGTGGATTCCCCGGATTTCAGCTCCGGTTTCACCTCCGATTTTACGTCCGAAGACTCGCTCGACGAACTCCGCGCCTTGGCGACGAGCGCGGGCGCCGAGATCGCGGGCGAGTTCACCCAGCGCAAGGACCGGCCGGATCCTGCGACGCTGATCGGTAAGGGCAAGCTGGAGGAAATTGCGGGCGCGTCGGCTTCGGTTTCCGCCGATGTGATTCTGTTCGATCACGACCTCTCGCCTTCGCAGCAGCGCAATATTGAGCGCGTCGTTCACACCCGCGTCATCGATCGCACGCAGCTGATTCTCGACATCTTCGCGCGGCATGCCCGCACCCGTGAGGGCCAATTGCAGGTGGAACTGGCCCAGCTCGAGTACATGCTTCCGCGGCTGGCGGGACGCGGCGTGGAAATGTCGCAACTCGGCGGCGGCATCGGCACTCGCGGTCCCGGCGAAACGCAGCTCGAGACCGACCGGCGCAAGATCTCCCGCCGCGTCCGGCACGTCAAGCAGCAGATCGAAAATGTGCGCCGCATCCGGGCGCAACAGCGGCAACGGCGCGAATCGGTTCCGGTAGCCACCGTGGCGCTGGTGGGGTACACGAACGCGGGAAAGTCCACGCTGTTCAATGCCCTTACTAAGTCGAACGTGGTGGCATCGTCGCGCATGTTTGCCACGCTCGATCCCACCATCCGAGCCGCCGATCTGCCTTCGAAACGCAAAGTTCTGTTTTCCGATACGGTGGGTTTTATCCGGCATCTTCCGCATACGCTGGTTTCGGCGTTCCGCGCCACGCTCGAAGAGGTGCAACGCGCCACGCTGATCATCCAGGTTTCGGATGCCAGCAGCCCGATTTCCGGCGAGCAGGACGTGCAAGTCGAAAGCGTCCTAAAGGAACTCGAGGCCGACAAGAAGCCGCGGCTGCGGGTGATGAATAAGATCGATCTGCTGCCTCCCAAGCAGCGCGAGTCGCTGCGCGACGATCATCAGACCATCCACGTCTCGGCGGCGAAGGGAATCGGGCTCAGCACCCTGCTCGACCGCGTCGATGCCCTGCTCGAAGCAGACCGCCCCCGCCGCGTTCGCCTGCGCGTCCCGCAAAACCAGGGCAAGCTGCTGGCCCAGTTGGAAGCCGGCGCCCGCATCTATTCCCGCCAGTATCAGGACGGGTTGGTGGTGCTGGAAGCGGAAGCGCCGGCATCGCTGCTGCGGCGCTTGCGGGAATGGGTGGTGGAGTAAGCTTCAGGAAACGAGCGGCCTTCTGCTGCCAGCGCTCGCCGGGGGCCAGAGTAGGAACTTGTCATAGTCGGCCAATCTGGTGTCCCATAGAGGCCATGGGAACCCGCGTGGTGTCGAGACTGATTCTCTGCCTGCTCGTTGGTCTGACGATTCGCTTGTCGGCGCAAGAACCGGCGAGCGCCGCTTTGCAAGTGCGCAAGCTGGAAGAAAAATGGGCGGAAGCGTACAAAGAGCGAAACATCGATATTCTCTCGTCACTTCTGACCGAAGAGTTTGTGATTACGGTGGAGGATGGCAGCACTTACAGCAAATCGGGCTATATCACGCACAGCGCCGATTCATCGGTTCACGTGGAAGTCGCCGAATTGTCGGATCTCCGGGTGCGGATTCGCGGCAACATCGCCGTCGTGACCGGGGCCTATCACGAGCGGGGACAGTCGAACCACAAGCCTTACGAGTACCACGACCGGCTGACCGACGTTTGGGTGAAGGTTGGGAACGGTTGGCGTGTGCTTTGTTCCCATTACAGCAGCCCGTTGAAACCGTGAGTCCGAGTATCGCAGGCGAGCCTTTTCCGGAGGAGCAATGAGCAATTATCCAGTAAGCGCGGGCATGGTTGCCCACAACATGGTGACCACGCAGTTCGAACTCGATGGCTTTCGTGTAGTGCGCACGCTGGGCGTGGTGCGCGGAATCACAGTGCGTTCCCGGTCGATCTTCGGAACCATCGGAGCCGGGCTGCAGACGCTGGTCGGCGGCAACATCACCCTGTTGACCAATCTATGCGAGAAAACGCGCGCCGAAGCATTTGACCTGATGCTGCAGCACGCCGCGGAACTCGGCGGCAATGCCGTGGTTGGCGCTCGCTATGACGCGACCGAGGTGATGCAGGGCGTCACGGAGGTTCTGGCGTACGGAACGGCGGTGCTGGTGGAGCCTGCGAAATAGCTCAGGAACAATCCCACTCATTCGCAAAGAACGCGAATTGTGAAACACCACTCGGAGACCGAAATGCCCAGGAAGAAGCCGCCCCATCCGGGAGACCTGATGAGAACCGAAGTCATCGAGGCCCTCGACCTTAGCGTGTCGAAGGCGGCGGAAATTTTAAGGGTGCGCCGCGCCACGCTCTCCGATCTTCTGAATGGCAAGGCTGCGCTGACGCCGGAAATGGCCCTGCGCATCGAAAAGGCGTTTGGCCCGGACATGGACCACCTGCTTCGGATGCAACTCGCCTATGACGTGGCGAAAACGCGAGAGCAGGCACGGGCCCTCTCAATCAAGCGATATGCCCCGGCCTGAACCTGCTGCGGAAAAAGTCGACTTTCGGCCGACAGGCCCTAAAGGGCGTCTGATTTCGAGGGACGTGTGGCATCGCTCAAGCGATGCCCTGATACGAACCGCCTCGGGGCGCTCGCGTCAGCGTTAGTCTTTGTACAAGAAGCCTGCGACCACCGCAGCCAGAATTGCGCCTACCCACATTTCCAGCATCCATCCGAGCGGCAATATGCGCGGGACCGGCGACCAGGCGGCTTGCGCAAAGTTGCCCGGCACACCCGCGCAGAATCCCACGATCATCCCGATTTTGNNNACGAACACCAGCAAAATCCACTGTCCGACGAAAAATGGATAGCGCGATTCCTTGAGGAACAACCCTTGCTTCTGCATGGCCTCGTAGAACGGGGTCTGTCGCGTCTGAATAAAGAAGCCCCATGCGTTCCACACCACACCGCCGGCAATACCACCCAGCCACACCCGAGTCGTATTCAGCCTCATTGTGCCCCCTGTTTGTGTTGGCGCAAATTCCGCCCAAGTGTACTCCAGCAGGTCAACCCGA
>PKXK01000234.1 GCA_003132325.1 Acidobacteriaceae bacterium | reverse complement strand
ATGACCACCTCCCGCGGAACAAGCTTTAGATGAATTCTAGACCTCAGATCGGACGCGTTCAACAATTAGGGTCAGGACTCTGATTTTGTCGAGTGACCGCCATCACTGACGAAGAGACGATTTCGGGCGAGGCTAATGGGAGCGAGGTATTCCCCCATGAAACCAAAGCCATCAACACTCGCACCGAAGTCGGACGAGCCGACCGTCCTGATCCCGATTGACCAGCAGATTCAGCAACGCGCCTACGAACTTTACGAGCAACGCGGAAGGACACACGGTCACGAGTTGGACGATTGGCTTCAGGCCGAGCGAGAGATAAAGGGCACGCAGGCGAAAGCGGCATAGCTTCCGGCAGCTCTCAGGAGCAGTTGGTGGGTCGGCGGGGCTTGTCGCAGGTGACGCGTTCGGAGATCAAGGCGGTGCGCGCGATGCCAGAGGGCCGAACATCGAGAGGGGATGTTGCGCTTTGGTGTTCGGCCGGTGTCATGGCTCTCCTGCTCTTTCTATTAGCTCCGCAGTTAAGCGCTGATAACACTGGCAGGGTGGTCACCGTGGTGATATCAGTGGCTATCTTTGCCTGTAGCATCCATCCGACGCTGCATTCACCTTGGCTGCACAGCAACAGCACTCGCAGAATTGTTTTGTGTTTCGTTGCAGTTGGAATAGCAGCACTTGGGTGGATACTTTGGCCCTATTCGTTGAATGTCAGTCCGACCAACGTCAGATTTGCAAACGGAGGTTCTGCTGGTCAGGCTTATAGTTTTCGGTTCACTAATCGATCTGACAAAGATCTTTATGGTTCTCAACTGAAGCTTCGTATCCATAGTCGAACGCTGTCCGGCAAGGATTTCCTGATAGATATCCCAACTGCAAGTCGTAAAGCAAACGGCGAGGGGGTTGTCGGGGCGGAACGTCTTGTCGACCTTCAGGGTCTTCTTTGTCACGACAGCTATCAGCGTCCTGTGTTTTCGATATTTGTACCCCACTTGGCTCCGCATGAGTCACGAGAGATCACGATTACTAACGGCAGGGTGGGAAGCGCAAAAGTGGGGGCAACCACAGGCTTCTTTTCGACTACCCCTCAGCCGCTTGATGTAAATGGAAACGCGAGTTCAACTCCGTTTCGTAGCGACGAAGCCCTTAGTGATTGTCAGTCTTTCGGGTTTTTTGGTCTGATGGTTGGGTCACCGCCACTCGCCCACTAACTGTCGGTCAGTCGGCGCCAGACTTCTGAGATGTCCCAGATGCCGACTTCCGGACAGTGTTGTTTGTGAGGTGGGCGAGGTTGCCGTCGCCGATGCAGTCGGGTCGGAACTTTCGCCTTGCCGTTTCCGTACTTGGGAGAGACGGGATCAATTCTGGGCCATCGGCAAAGAGCCAATCCTAGTCGTCTATCACCCTAAAGTGATGCCATAATTTGAGAACCTCACATCGAGAAAATCTATGAATAGAAGATGTTGCTTGGGATTGCTTCTTGCGGTGTTCTTTGTATTGCCGGCTGTCGCCGAAACTCCATCCGCGCAGGAAATTCTAAACAAATCGAAACAGGCGATGGGTGGAGATGCGTGGGATACGGTCCACACAACTTACATGAAAGGAAAGCTCGTCACCAGTGGTCTCAACGGGGAAGGCGAGTCTTGGGAAGATAATCTGACCGGGCGATACGTCGACCGCTTTCAACTTGGCCCGGCCAGCGGCGCCGAGGGCTTCGACGGCAAGCAAGTCTGGTCGCAGGATTCGTCGGGACAGCCGCGTCCGGAAGGCGGCGACAACGCCCGCCAAGGTGCAACCGACGAAGCCTATCGGCGCTGCCTAGCCTACTGGTTCCCGCAGCGCTGGCCGGCGGACGTCGAATATTCCGGCGAACTAGAAGAACAAGGCAAGGCGTTCTATGTTCTGCGGATCACTCCCAAAGACGGACGTCCTTTCGATCTGTGGGTCGATGCGGCCACCTACCTGTTCGATCACACAGTGGAAAAGACCGACATCGAGACCCGCACGTCGTATTTTGCCGACTACCGCACTGTCAGCGGAGTCAAGGTCCCCTTCTCCGTGCGTTCGACGAATGGCGACACGAAGTACGACCAATTCGTGACCGTTGACAAAATCGAATTCAACCAGCCCATCCAGGAGGCGCAATTTCGGATCCCGCAGCCACCCGCGCCAGATTTCGCGATTGCCGGCGGCAAGACCTCCACGACCGTGCCGTTTGAGCTCATCAACAACCACATCTACGCGCAGGTGAGGCTGAATGGCAAAGGACCGTTTCGCGTTCTGTGCGACACCGGCGGTGCCAACATCGTGACGCCGGCTCTGGCGAAGGAACTCGGCCTGAAGTCCGAAGGCGCATTGCAGGGAAGAGGCGTTGGCGAGAAATCGGAAGACGTCGGTTTGGCCAAAATGCAGAGCCTCGAAGTCGGCGGTGCCACCCTGTCGAATCAGGTTTTCGCGGTTTATCCCATGGAGTCGTTCGCCAGCGTGGAAGGCGTCGACGAGTCTGGTCTGATCGGCTATGAAGTGTTCAAACGGTTTGTCGTGAAAGTCGATTACGAGCATAGTGTGCTGACGCTAAACGTACCCTCCGCGTTCGAGTACCACGGCCATGGCACAGTTGTTCCGTTCCAGTTCAACGACCACATCCCGCAGGTCGAGGGCGAAATTGACGGTATCCCTGGCAAATTTGACATCGATACCGGAAGCCGCTCTTCCGTCGACTTGCTCAGGCCGTTTGCCGAGAAGCACGATCTCAAAGCTCATTACGGCGCGAAGGTCGAGGCGGTAACCGGATGGGGAGTTGGTGGAGCGGCGAAGGCACTGGTGACGCGGGCGAAAGTCCTTCGCCTTGGCACGGTGGAAGTCAGCAATCCGGTTACCGAGTTGTCCCTGCAGCAGAAGGGCGCTTTCAGCAGCCCCTACGTGGCGGGGAATGTCGGAGCTGGGGTGCTGAAGCGCTTCAACATCACTTTTGACTATCCGCATCAGCAGCTCATCTTCGAACGCAATGCCAACTACGACAAGGCGGACGTCTTTGACCGCTCTGGTATGTGGATCAACCTGTCCGGCGATGCGTTCGAAGTGGTCGACGTGATTGTGGGCGGTCCCGCGGCAGCGGCCGGCCTCAAAGTCGGAGACAAGATTCAATCGATCGATGGACGCCCAGTGAGCCAACTCTCTTTGCCCGCTGTGCGCCTGAGGTTCAAGTCCGACGCGCCAGGAACGAAAGTGCACCTGACCATGCAATCTGGAGGATCAACCCGTGAGCTCGATCTGATTCTCAAAGATCTCGCATGGTGCTCTTATGACTGTGCAGCACTCTTCAGGTCTAGGTGTATCCCATCAGTGATTTCCGCATTGAAGGTGACTTCGCGCGCCCTCTTTGATGATGCGTGAGAGCTAGGCCGTGCAGACAGAACTAGAGAACATAGAACGCATCGCCTCGTAAGCGGCAATGGTTCCGTTTCGCAGAAGGCTGTCCCGGAACGGGCTTCGGGGAGATCGGAACACTGACGACGGTCAACACCATCACGCTTCCTCCAAGTCGACTTCTGGCTCGCATCATTTATGGGCTAACTTCCGGTTCGCCCGTTACACGACCGGAATCAGGTCTGATGACGCAATCGGTGTCATTCTAGGGATGTATACTCCTTCCGCATTTCTGATTCAGTATTTTCGGGAACCTTGCGCGCTGAAGCCGCGTATTGTCAACTAGGACAAGTATGGAACTGAAAATCAACGGCCTTTCCAAGACATATGCCAACGGTGTAAGAGCTCTTAACGACGTTTCACTAACGATCCCGCACGGGATGTACGGCCTGCTTGGTCCGAACGGTGCGGGCAAGAGCACGCTGATGCGGACCATCGCCACGCTGCAAGAGGCCGATTCGGGGGGCATGCGGTTGGGAGAGATCGATGTCCTCAAGCAGAAGGATGAGTTGCGCAAGCGGCTGGGCTACCTGCCGCAGGAATTCGGAGTATATCCGCGGATTTCGGCGCAGGACATGCTCGATCACCTGGCCGTCCTGAAGGGCATCGGTGGCTCCAAGGAGCGGAAGGAACTGGTCGAATCCATGTTGAAGCGGTGCAATCTTTACGATCTCCGCAAGAAAGCTCTTACCAGTTTTTCCGGCGGCATGCGGCAGCGCTTTGGAATTGCCCAGGCACTGATCGGCAACCCGCAGCTGCTTATCGTGGACGAGCCCACGGCAGGTCTCGATCCCGGAGCGCGCAACCGCTTCTACAACCTGTTGGCCGAGGTTGGAGAGCAGGTCATCGTCATACTTTCCACGCACATCGTGGAAGACGTAACCGACCTCTGCACCAAGATGGCCATCATTCACGAGGGGCGGGTGCTGTATGAGGGCAAGCCCGACGACGCGGTCGCGCAGCTGAAGGACCGGGTCTGGCAACGCTCCATCGCTAAAGCCGAACTGCCCAGTTACGAGCAGCGTTATCGCGTGATCTCAAACCGTCTGGTGGGTGGCCGTCCTCATCTTCACGTTTTGAGCGCCCAGTCACCGGAGGACGGGTTCGCACCCAGTGTCCCCGACCTTGAGGATGTCTTCTTCACTTGCATCCGCGGGTGGAACTGAGAGCCGCCATGTTCCTGCACATCGCGTGGTTCGAAATCCGCTATTGGCTGCGTTCGTGGATGCTCTGGATCTTCACTCTGATCACCGCCGCCATGTTTTTCGGCGCGGTCAGCTCCGACCATATCACGATTGGAGAGGCGCTCAGCAACACCTACCGCAATGCGCCGTACGTGATCGAGAACTACTATGCGATCGTTGGGCTGTTTGCGCTTTTGATGGTGACGGCTTTTGTGAATTCGGCGGCGGCGCGCGACTTCAGCCACAACACGTATCAGATCATCTTCACCACTCCGCTCCGCCGCCGCGACTTTCTTCTCGGACGATTCTTCGGCGCAACTTTAGTATCCGTGATTCCCATGCTCGGGGTTTCCATCGGCATTCTGCTGGCCAAACACATGCCCTGGGTGGAACCAGACCGGTGGGAACGGGTCATCTGGAGCGCCCACCTGAAAGGGATCTTTGTCTTCGCGGTGCCGAACGCTTTCTTCATGGCCGCGATTCTTTTCACCATCGCGGTGCTGGCGCGAAATGAGATCGTCTCGTTCGTGGGAGCATTGCTGCTGCTCACAGGCTACGGCGTTTCGGCTGCCCTGCTGAGTGACATTGAGCGTGAGCACATCGCCGCCCTGCTCGATCCGTTCGCCATTCGTACCTTTGCCCTCGCCACCAAGTACTGGACCGTGGCCGAGAAGAACTCAAACTCGCTGGGCTTGAGCGGGTTGATGCTCTGGAATCGGCTGCTGTGGATCGCCGTTGGAGTGCTTTTCCTGATCTTTGCCTATTACCGGTTCAGTTTCGCCGAGAGGCGTCAAAAAACCCGCAAGACGCAAGAAGTTCCGCAACTTGCCCCGGCGTCGGTTGTTCTTCCCACGTTCACGTCCAGAGCCACTTCCTGGGAGATGTATCTCTCTTCCGTCAAGATTCACCTCGCGGGCATCTTCAAAGGCACCGTCTTTATCGTGGTCCTGCTGGCGGGGCTGCTGAATTGCGTGCCGGGCATGGCGATCAGTGCGCGGGAGGGATACGGAAACAGTACGCTGCCCGTCACCTATTGGTTGCTGGAGATGATCGCGGGTTCACTGTACCTGTTCTTAATTGGGCTAATCACGTATTACGCGGGCGTACTGATCTGGAAGGATCGCGATGCGCACATGGACGAGATTACGGATTCGCTCCCGGCGCCGGAGTGGATCTCGTACGCGGCCCGCTTCACGGCGCTGGCCGCCATGGTGATGCTGGTGCAGTTCCTGGCCCTGGTCAGTGCGGTCATTGTCCAGACCAGTTACGGGTACCATCGCTATCAACTGGGACTTTATCTCAACCAGCTCTTTGTGCGCGATCTCACGCTCTTTTTCTTTCTTGGGGTGCTCGCGTTCTTTATCCACGCACTGTCGCCCAACAAGTATGTGGGCTATTTCGTTTATGTCGCTTTCCTGATCGTCAATCTTTTTATCTGGAAGCCGCTCAACGTATCTTCGAACCTGGTTCAATTCGGATCCACTCCAGACGTTACCTACTCGGATATGTTCGGCGATGCGCCGTATATCACGGCCTGGCGCTGGTTCGCGCTGTACTGGATTCTGTTCTGCGGATTGCTTGCCATTGCCACCGTCATGTTCTGGCCGCGTGGCAAACAAGGCCGATGGGCCGAGCGCTGGCGGATCGCCCGTCTCCGCTTTTCCAGCCCGTGGCCGGCGCTTGCGCTCGCCTGCCTGGTGTCGTTCGCCGCGGCTGGAACTTGGATTTTCTACAACACCAAAGTCCTGAACCATCGGATGGGGCCCAAGGATCAGTTGGTCCTCCAGGCGGATTACGAGAAAAACTACAAGCAATTCGACAGGCTGCCGCAGCCACGCGTCCGCAGCGACAAGTACTGGGTCGATATCTTCCCCCAGACCCGCAACATGACGATGCGCGTGCAGGAAGAGCTTTACAACCCGTATCCGCAGCCGCTCACTGAAATCCATTATTCCGTTGACCGGCGGTACGACACCGACATCCAGATTCCCGGCGCAACACTGGCCAAGAACGACGCCCGGCTGAGCTATCGCATTTACCACTTCACGCCCCCGCTCCAGCCCGGAGAATCGCGCACGGCAGTCTTTACCGTCACGAGCAAGAACCGTGGATTCGAAGACTCCGTCAGCAATGTCGAACTCGTGCAGAACGGCACCTTCTTCAACAACACGGTCGCTCCGGTGATCGGTTACGACGCGTTCCGCGAACTGGACGATCCAAACGACCGCCGCAAATACCATTTAGGTGAGCAGGAACTGATGCGGCCGTTGGAGCGCAATTGCACGGTCGATTGCGAAGATGCCTACTTCCCGCGCCACTCGGACTGGGTGGACGCAGAGACCGTCATCAGCACAACGCCGGACCAGATTGCGATTGCACCCGGATCGCTGGTGCGGGAGTGGCAGGAAAACGGACGGCGCTATTTCGATTACAAGCTCGACCACAGCGCCCGGCTCTTCTTCTCGTTCATGTCGGCCCGTTACGAGGTTCAGCGCGAAGAGTGGAATGGCATCAAGCTCGAGGTGTACTACGACAAAGACCATCCGTGGAACGTGCCGCGGATGATGAAATCGCTGAAGAAGTCCCTCGAGTATTACACGCAGAACTTCGGCCCGTACTACCACAAGGAGGCGCGGATCATCGAATTTCCGCGGGTCGCGGGATTTGCCCAAGCATTCGCCGGAACCATGCCCTATTCGGAATCCATCGGTTTCATCGCCAATCTGAACCATCCCGACGACATCGACATGGTCTATTACGTCGTGGCGCACGAGATGGGGCACCAGTGGTGGGCGCACCAGGTGATAGGCGCCGACATGCAGGGAGCCACGTTCTTGTCGGAATCGCTGGCGCAATACTCGGCGCTGATGGTGATGGAGAAAGAATACGGCCGCGACATGATGCGGAAGTTCTTGAAGTATGAAATGGACAACTATCTCCGCTCGCGAGGCCGGGAGCGGCACAAGGAAGAACCACTGCTGATGGTGGAATCCCAGCAGGGATATGTCCACTACCGCAAGGCCAGCGTCGTTCTGTACTACCTGAGAGAAATGATCGGGGAAGAGGCGGTGAACCGTGCGCTGCGCAAGCTGATCCAGCGCTATGCTTACAATGCGCCGCCGTATCCCACGTCTTATGCGCTGGTGGATGCGCTGCGCGAGGAGACCCCGCCCCAGTTGCAATATTTGATCAAGGATTTGTTCGAAGACATCACCTTGTTTTCCAATCGCACCCTGGATGCCACGGCGGTGAAACGCCCGAATGGCAAGTACGACGTCACCATCAACGTGGAGACGCACAAATACAAAGCGGACGCCAAGGGCAACGAGACCGAGGTGCCGATGGATGATTGGATCGACATCGGCGCCTTCGCCAAACCAGAAAAAGGCCGGAAGTACGGCAAGACACTCTACCGCGATCGAGTGTACATCGCGAATAGCAAGTGCACGTACACTTTTGCGACGGCGGAACTGCCGGACGAAGCCGGGGTCGATCCCTTCCTGCTGCTGATCGACCGCATTCCCGACGACAACACGAAAAAAGTTACGCTGAAGAGTGCGTCTGCTGCGCCAACGAATCAAGTTCATGGCCAGTGAAAATCCCGGGGCGCGACTCAACTCCTTTCTCCGATGAGCGGGACCAACCAATTAAACAGCTCGAAGCAGAGATTTCGGCCAGGCACCTAGACCGCCAGACTGGTTTTCGCAAGGCAGCGCCGCCCACGCCAGATAGGTACTGTTCTTGGCGTGTGGTCGGTAATTCGGAAGTTAGCCAGAAACGGGCTTGTGGGAAGTGCGAACGAAGGCTTCGAATTATCGACCACCAGAAAATACGGCCGCCCGACACAACAAACCCGAAAAACTCGTTTTGCCTTTCCGCAAGCATGACGCCGGTTCGTTGCGGTTGGGTTTGTGTGCGAGAGGTCTGCTAAATCTGGAAGACCGTGTTCGGGGGCGCAGGTGACTGACCTGGCTGACTGTCGGTCAGACGCCCCGCCGAATAGCGGAACTTCATTGGAAAGAGCCAGTAGGCCTGTTGTGGGCCAGGATTCAGATAGCGGGATTTGGATGTTGCAAGACTGCACGGCGAGGTGCTAGGCTGAAGCGAATAAAAGGCGAATATACTCGCGGAGCATTGCATGACCTCGTCCCAACAGGCCCTGGCCCCACCATTCAGCACGACTCTCGATACCGTTCAGGAGATTCTAGGGGCGCTGGTGGCACGCCACCGCACCGACGAAGTGCTGACTTCCCTGCGAAAAATCCCAGCCCGCGAGGCGGAGTTTCGGCCCATGCCGGGCTGGGTGAGAAGCGAACTTTCTGAGGCGTACCGCGCAAAAGGGATCAAAGAACTGTATTCGCACCAGGCTGCCACCGCCGAGCTAGTACAAAGCGGCAGGAACGTTGTCGTGGTCACGCCAACGGCATCAGGCAAGACACTCTGCTACAACCTCCCGGTATTGAATGCCGTGCTGGAGAATCCCGATACCCGTGCTCTTTACCTATTTCCGACCAAAGCGCTGGCCCAGGACCAACTTGCTGAATTGCACGACCTTGCCAAGCGACTCGGTGACTCCTTTGGAGTGTTCACCTACGATGGCGACACACCGAACGACGCGCGCAAAGCGATCCGAGAGCGCGGACATATTGTCCTGACGAATCCGGACATGTTGCACACCGGAATNNCTGCCGCACCACACCAAGTGGATGCGGCTGTTCGAGAACCTGCGCTATATCGTGCTGGATGAATTGCACACCTATCGCGGCGTGTTCGGGAGCCATCTTGCGAATGTGCTACGGCGATTGAGACGCGTCGCGCGGTTCTACGGTTCAAATCCGGAGTTCATCTGCTGTTCCGCTACGATTGCAAATCCCGGCGAGTTGGCCTCGCAACTCATCGAGAGCGAAGTCGACGTTGTCGAGGAGAATGGCGCGCCCGCTGGGGAAAAGCTTTTCGTTTTCTACAATCCGCCCATGGTCAACCGGAATCTTGGCATTCGGCGCAGCTACATCAATGAAGCCACCCGTGTAGCCAAGGAACTGCTTGCACGCAAGCTGCAGACGATTGTTTTCGCCAATAGCCGATTACATACGGAAGTCCTGCTCACGTATTTGCAGCAGGCGAATCGGCCGAAGCCTGGCCAGGCGGAACCGGTCCGCGGCTACCGCGGGGGCTACTTGCCGGGGGAACGGCGCGAGATCGAACGTGGGTTGCGCGAGGGCCGGATCCGCGGAGTAGTGACGACGAATGCACTCGAGCTGGGCATAGACATTGGGTCACTTGATGCTTGTGTGATGGCGGGTTACGCGGGCTCAATTGCTTCCACTTGGCAGCGCGCCGGGCGTGCGGGGCGCCGCAGCGGGACCTCCTGCGCGGTTTTCGTTGCGTCTTCGGCGCCACTCGACCAATTCATCGTGCAGCACCCAGACTATTTTTTCGGAAGTTCGCCCGAGCACGCTCACATTCAGCCGGACAACCTCGAGATTCTCGTCAACCATTTGAAGTGTGCCGCGTTCGAGCTACCCCTGTCGCCTGATGAGCGATTCGGTAACGTGGAATTGCCTGAGCTCTGTGAGCGACTTGCTGAAGCAGGATACCTACAGCGTAGCGGAGGAAACTGGCACTGGGTCCAGGAGGGCTATCCGGCAGATACGATCAGCCTGCGTTCGGTGACGTCCGACAATTTCGTCATCATCGATACCACGGGTGAAGACGATGGAGAGCCGGAGGTGATCGGAGAGGTTGATTTTTCGTCCGCGCTGACCACTGTCCATCCCAAGGCGATCTACATTCATCAAGGGCAGCAGTACCACGTCGAGCGGCTTGATTTCGGCCAGCGCAAAGCATACGTGAAGCGCGTGAACGTGGACTACTTCACCGACGCCATTCGCTACACGCAGGTGCGGGTACTCGAAATCGCCGAGGAAGCGAGTATTTCCGGTCCGGCAGCACGCGCGCATGGCGACGTGCTCGTGCGGTCGCAGGTCGTAGGTTTCAAGAAAATCAAGTTCTTCACGAATGAGAATGTAGGTTCCGGAAATCTCGAATTACCGGAGAACGAGATGCACACGACTGCGTTCTGGGTGACGCTCGAACACGAACTGCTGGCGGCGCTGCCTTTCACGCTTTCCGAGCGGCAGAGTGGCATCTTCGGGCTGGTCTACGCGCTCGCCTCCATGGCGACGCTGCTGCTGATGTGCGACCGTCGAGACCTTGGCACGGCGGTTGGCGAGCGGCCGCCGAGTGCGGGCGCTGGCCTTGAATGGCAGGAGTTCGCGGCCGCGACAGGTACGGAGAAGGAACTCTTTGAGCCGAACTTGTACCTGTATGACGCGTATCCCGGAGGGATTGGATTCAGCGAACCTCTCTACCGCGTCTGCCACGTGCTTTTGACGCGGACGCGGGAACTCATCGCGGCTTGTCCGTGTGAAAACGGATGCCCATCGTGTGTCGGGCCGGTAGGCGACAAGAGCGAGCGGTCTAAGGAAGTAGCTTTGGCGATCTTTGGGCAGCTGTGTTCCTAAGAGTCCCGCGGAGCGCCCAGTATTAATCATTAATAAGGATGATGGGTATTCAGCTTAACGTGAGCCGCACGACACCAGATCGCTTCGCCCGGTTGAAGGCGCTCGAGCGCCCTTCGACCCTGCCCCTATCAGGACACGAGGTCGGGCCGGCAGGGAATCTCGTCGAAGAGGAATCCATCGGTCGTGCTTCGGGTGTTGCCATGGGATCCGAGAAGCTTGCGCTGATTCTGGGGGCCTCGGTAAAGCGGAACCGCCACGGCGAGCATCTGTCACTGCACTGTTGGCATGCTGACCATGCCCCGTGCACTCCAGATGCCGGGGCGCTGCGATTACTCGCACCGGATGCTCCGGAAGATGTCGCGGACGCTCAGCAGTGGCTTTTTCTTGACACGGAGACGACGGGACTCGCCGGCGGGACGGGAACGTATCCGTTTCTAATCGGGCTTGCATGGTGGGAAGGCGGGGGACTTGAGGTCGAACAGTTGTTCATGCGTGAGTACAGCGAAGAGCGTTCGTTGCTCGCGGCGCTTGCAGAGCGGCTGGCAGAACGTCCGGTGCTCGTCACGTTCAACGGCAAGTCGTTCGACTGGCCGCTGCTCGAAACACGTTATCGGATGACGCGAACCATTCCTCTGCCCGCACTTCGGGCCCACCTCGATTTCCTTCATCCGGCACGGAATCTCTGGCGCCTGCGGCTCGGCTCCGTAAGACTGTCGCAACTCGAACGTTACGTGCTCGGGTGGGACCGGGGCGCGGATGTAGTGGCGGAGCTGATCCCAAGAATCTATCTCGATTTTGTGCGCGCTGGGCACGCAGAGCCGCTGGTCCCTGTTTTCCACCATAACCAGATGGATCTGCGCGGGCTCGCCGGACTCTCGGGCCGCATTGTGTCACTTCTCGGCGATAAGGAGGCAACAAGCCAGGATGGACTAGAACTGTACGGTGTGTCTCGCATCTGTGAGCGGCGCGGTGAGGTAAAGCGTGCGCGCAAATTGTACGAACAGTCGATTGCCTCAGTACTGCCTGCGGAGACCGATCGTGCCGCTCGAACGGCACTTGCACGACTGGCAAAGCGTGACGGGGACCTCGCACTTGCGCGCGAGCTTTGGGAAAGCACGCTGGGGAACTCTCGCGAGGGTTACGAAGCTTACGAGCAGCTGACAATCTACTACGAGCATGAAGCCCGCGAGCCGCGGCAGGCTTTGGCGATTGCGCGTGAGGCGGTCGCTCAGCTTCGTCGGGCGAACCAAGTAGGGACGATCGCGGCGGTAGAATATCGCAGGATTAAGGCACGGTTCGAGCATCGACTCTTGCGCCTCGAACGCAAGACCGGACGGACGCTCCTCGACGCGTTCGACGCATAACCAAGGGGAGTTGATGACAACGGCTCAGAATTAGAACAGGTGAACACCTAAGATATAGAGGAAGGAGGTAAACGCGTACTGGCAATTGTGGCTGGAATCCTAGTGGCGCGACATCTAAAGACGCCGGAGGATCTGGTCGACAGTCGCCCCAGCCCGCGAACGGAGTACCTCATCTCATCCGCGGTTCAGTGGGCCGATCGAATCATGAAAAAGATCGACGGCGTGTTCGATAACTCACCTGGCGATGGAAAACGATGGCCGCGAGCTTAGAAAAAACTCTGATTTCCGTGTGGCGGCAGGTCTTGGTTGAGGAGGTCAGGACCGTTACGCTGGAAAGCGGAAGCTACCCAGTCGGGTGCACCAGTCGATCGAAATTGTGCCAGGTGGATTTCAGGTTTGAGAACCAGATGCTGAGGGGTCTCGAGCAGAACCCCAATACAGGCTCTCGTTGGGCAGAACTGGCACGTGCGGGGAAGAAAGTTATGCAATTTCTCGATCGCGGTCGCTACGTGGCCAATGTGGTCGACGGGAGAGTGAACTTCTATGGACGCAAGCAGTGACCATGCTACTGCATCGTGACGCGGTAGGTTGGGCAATGATGCTTGCACCGCAGCTTGGCGGAGAGCAGACTTTTGCAGGTGAACCGAATGCTTCAGTCCCCAACCACTGTGATTACGAGCGTGCGCTGACGCCCGCGTACATCGCATTCGAGATGGAAAATCTGCTGCCAGGTCCCGAGCACGAGCTTTCCATCCGCGATCGGTACGGTCAAGGACGGACCCAGTAGCGTCGCCTGCAGGTGCGAGTGCCCGTTGCCATCATGCCAAGCCTGTTCGTGGCCGTAGTTTCGGCTCGGTGGAATCAGCCTGTCCAGGATAGCGGGCAGATCCTGCTGCAGTCCCGGCTCAAACTCAATCGTGCCCACCGCCGCTGTGCTGCCGACGTTGAAAACGTTAACCGTGCCGGTTCGGATACCCGAGGATGTCACAATCGCCGCAACCTGCTCGGTGATGTCGTGCATGTCGCCGTGCCCTTTTGTCATCAGGGGAATCTGTTGCTGATAGCTCATAATTGTGGGCCCTGCCGCTCTGGGATTTCGCTGTTGGTTTGATTCCAGCCCATGAATATACACGGTCACGGATAAACCTCGTCGCTCGTAGGAGGGGCAGGGAATAGGGGGGCGGCAGAGCGGCTCGGGAAGTGTGTTGATAAAATAGACAGTGGCTGTCTCACTCGAACTGCATAACACAGGTGATCCCGCGGTCGGGCGAGAAGTTCGGGCGCTCGTTGAACACGCTCTGAGCGACAGAACTGGAGGCTGGCGCGTAGCAATCGTTGGCTCTCGTGCAAACGAAAATTGGGAAATGAAGG
>PKXK01000194.1 GCA_003132325.1 Acidobacteriaceae bacterium | reverse complement strand
TCTACTGGGTCCTCGGCCTTTGGCCTTTTTCATCACAAGAATCAGAATCGAGGTCAAAGGCAGCGGACAAGAGTGTCCGCTCTACACAACCCATAGCGGCGCTAAAATAAAGTCATGGAGCCGGAATCTGGCAGCCGCTCTGGATTCAGCCTGCGGGGATCGGCGGGCTTAATCGTCGCGGTCGTTGTCGTAGCGGTTTTGCTGATCGCGCTGCCGGCGTACCGCTGGTTTTTTCTGATCAGCGTTCTCATTGGATTGATCATCGCAGGCGGACTTGCGCTCTGGCATAAACTGCATCCGATCGAAGAAGAGGACGTCGAGCCCAAGCGTCCACTCGGACTTTAGCGCTTCACAACCCCTAAAGGGGCGTCCGAATCCGGAGCACTTTCGGCATCGCTGAAGCGATGCCCTGATACAAAGCTTGAGTTTTTCCCCAGCTTGCCAGCCAACTTATTTTCCCGCCGCGCTTGCCATGAGCGACCCAAACACTGGAAACTGTCTGCATGCGGATTCTGGCGCGATTCATGCTGTCTGCGAGCGACTTGACCCACTTCCCTCCCCCCAGCGTACCGGAGATCGCCTTTCTCGGACGATCCAACGTCGGCAAATCGAGCGTGATCAATGCGCTGGTCGGCAAGAAACTGGCCCGCACCAGCAATACTCCCGGACGCACGCGAAGCATTAATTTCTATGAAGTCCGCAGAGCGGGACAACCGAGGCCCGAGTTGCTTTTCACCGACCTGCCGGGATACGGCTACGCCAAGGTCTCGCGCGAAATCTCCGACGACTGGGCGCGATTTGTGGATCCCTATCTTCACCAACGCTCGAGCCTGGCGCTGTGCCTGGCGCTGGTCGATTCGAATATTGCACCCCAGGAAAGCGATGGCCAGTTGCTGCAATTCCTGGCGTCCAAAGGACGGCCGCATGTAATCGTGGCCACCAAGTGCGACCGGCTGTCGGGTAACCAGTTACGACAAGCGATGAACACGCTCGGCCAGGCCTTTGCGGGAGTGCCGATGGTGGCGTTTTCGGCCAGAACCGGAGCCGGGAAAGAGGAGCTGTGGCACCAGATTCTCGCTTCGTTGCCGCAATCCGCGGCGTTCTAAAGTTTTCCCGCAATCGTCCGATCCAACCTATGAGCAGCACTTTGCCGGAGGCATTGTGGACCCGCATATCTGTCCTGAACAACCTGGCGTGTCGCCAGACTTGAGTAAGAGCGAAGACGGAGTGAACTATCTGCGCCGGCTAAAAACGGCAGGGGCAGAAGGCGTGCCCCCCGATCCGGCAAGAGGCGACGGCAAAACTGGAGTTGCGACGATGGGTCCCGGGTTCAAAGATCGGCGGCAAAGTCCCAGACTCCGTTGTTCGGGCAGCGTGGAGTTTCGAACCGAAGGCAGCGACGTGCGCATGTGGGGAACTCTAACCGACATCAGCCTGCACGGATGCTACGTGGAAATGAACGCCACGTTTCCCGTCGATACGAAAGTCGCTCTTGTACTCAAGTCGTTCGGCATCCAGATTCGGACTGCGGGCAGGGTGCGCGCCACCTACCCATCGCTCGGCATGGGCATCTGCTTTGCGGATATCGAACCATTGGAACAGTTGCAACTGAAGCAACTCCTCGCCGCCCTTTCTGGACGCAGCACGATCTATACTGCCAAATCGGCTGAGGAGAGTGGCATGAAGGAGACCCTGGCGTCGGCCGACCCGAGAGCCATTCTCGGTGAAATTACGGGGTTCTTTCAAAACAACCAACTGCTCTCGCGCGCCGAGTTTTACCAGATCGCCAAACGGGCTCGCCGGCCCTGAATCCTCAACCTCCGGGATGCAGCGGCAAGGCGAACCGTTTGGCGGGCTCCGGAACCGACGTTACTCTGGTGACGGCGGCTCCCATGCGCGGTAGCCGGTCCATCCGTTATCATCAAAAGTCTATGGCCAAGTATCTAGTGACCGGCGCTGCCGGCTTCATCGGATCCTCGCTGGTGCGCGCCCTGTTGGAGCGCGGCGACGAGGTCAGGGGCGTCGACAACTTCTCCACCGGCAGACGCGAGAACCTGACCGAAGTATTCGACCGGATGGACTTTCGCGAAGCCGACATTCTCGACCTCGAGGCCATGCACAAGGCGTGCGCGGGCGTCGATTACGTGTTGCACCAGGCCGCCATTCCGTCGGTCCCGAAATCGGTGCTGGACCCTCTGGGCAGCAATCGCGCGAATGTCGACGGCACGGTCAACGTTCTGGTGGCGGCGCGCGATGCGAAAGTGAAGCGGGTCGTGTATGCCGCCTCATCCTCTACGTATGGGGATACTCCGACGCTTCCGAAGCACGAAGCCATGACCCCCAACCCGATCTCGCCCTACGCCGTGGCCAAGCTGGCCAGCGAGCTTTACATGGTGTCGTTCTACCGCTGCTATGGTCTGGAAACGGTCAGCCTGCGCTACTTCAATATCTTTGGGCCTCGGCAAGATCCTTCTTCGCCCTATTCCGGCGTGCTCGCGAAATTCAGCATGCAGATGCTGGCTGGGGAACAGCCCACGATTTTTGGCGATGGCGAAACCAGCCGCGATTTCACTTACATCGACAACGCGGTGTCGGCGAATCTGCTGGCTTGCTCGACCTCGGGAGCGGAGTGTGCCGGACGTGTCTTTAACTGCGCCACCGGCCGGCGGATCACGCTGAATGAAACCTTCGACGCATTGAAGAAGCTGACAGGCTACAAGGGCGCGGTCAAGTATGCTCCGGAGCGTAGTGGGGACATTCAGCACTCGCTGGCGGACATCACGCAGGCGCAAAAGCATTTGGGATACAAGGTTCTGGTGGACTTTGAAGATGGCCTGCGCCGCACGGTGGAGTGGTACAAGAGCTGTCAGCTCTCAGCTGTCAGCCGTCAGTGAAAACGTGCCCTGGTCGAAAGCTTGCGTGGGTGTTGGATGAGGGCCGGATTATTACGCCGGGCGTTGCGCATCCGCCACGGGATCGGATTTCCGTTTCGCGGATTTCTCCCAGGCAATAAGGTCGTTCAGTTCATAGCGGAACGGGCCATAGGCGCGGAACTGGTTCTCGTCAAACAGCCGCTTGGCGCCGCAGCTCAGGCAAACCTGATAGGAACATCCCTGAACTCCGATCGGCCAGCTCATCCGGCGGTGCCAGCAGCCGCGGAAGGCCACCACGGCCGCTCCCGCCAGACTGGTGGCCACGACTCCGGGCCACCACCAGCTGGACTTCTTGAGTTCTGCAGTTCTTTGCCGCTCGACTGCGTCGGTCATCGCTCGTCACATCTCCTGGCCTTTTGGGGCGCTTCTTCGTCTTCATTCTTAACCATAGGCCGAATCGCAGCGGAGGGCAAAATCTGAAGGGACGTAGCTCGGCATTTCTGAGTCCGGCGGGCACCGGATTCGTATCCCCAGCGCCGCAATCGGACGTGTACCATCGGACATTGCGGTACCCCCCTAAAGACTATTACGCTGGGAATTGGAGTTGCGGCCGTCGCCTCTGTGGGTGAGAGCCACGCGGAGCGTGCACCTGTGGCCTGGATTGGTTGCATCTGGATTGGGAATCCGCCAGCCCCAAGACGGGCAATGAGCCTTTCGAGCCATGGATACGCCGAAGAGACGATGAAATACTGATCTTTTTTTGTCCTGACACGCGCGAGCATGAGTGCCAATCCAACTCGAGTTGACTGGGAAGGAGCGACGGCGGCCGATCCCGGTTCACCGCTGCAGGAAGGCAACCGCGTTCTGGAATCGATTGCGCGCCAGGAAGCTCTGCGCGCGCTGCTTGCCTTCTCGGACCTCCACGAGCAGATACGGAAGCGGCGCGCGGCCACGGGGTGCGCCTCCGATCGCGACTTGTTTGAAACCGAACGCTTCATCCTGGACGAAGTGCTGCAGTTGATCACGAACCGCGCCCAAGCCATCACGGGGGCCGACGGCGTCGTGGTTGCGCTCGCGGAGAAATCCACGGCTACTCGATCGAAGACAGAAGCGCCGGAGATGGTGTGCCGCGCCGCTGCCGGACCGCTCGCCGTCACCCGCGGCGTTCACTGGATCGGCGAATCGAAATTTCTGCGGGACTGCCTTGAATCGGGACGCATTCTTCGCTGCGACGATTGTGAAACCGACGCTCGCGTCGAACAGGACTTCGCGCGGGCGATAGGAGCTCGCGCTACCGTCCTGGTTCCGCTCGGTGGACGCGGCGAGCAAATCGGTGTGCTGCAGGCTTTTTCCGCAACGGCTCGGGCTTTCACGGATCATGACGTTCGCTGCTTCGATCTGTTCTCGGAGCTGGTTCTTTCCGCGCTCAAACCCGAGGATCAGGATCGGCGCATCTACTGGCTGTCGGATGTGGCAGATGAAGTTCTGCGGGCGAAACCGGCCGCAGTAATGCCGGCAATGGCCGAGGCGGCGACGGTCGAGACTGAAACCGCTGTAGAGACGGGGCTTGCCCCGTCTCCCACGACGCTGCCAGATCCGCCTGCAGCTCTCCCAATTCCGGAACCAGTACTCGCGGGACTGGCGCGGCCGATTGCCGTTTCCGCGGACTTGGTCGAGTCCTACGAGCGTACGGTTGCGGACGAGACGCCTGAAACCTCATCCGAGATCGAAGAGCCGCCGACGCCTCCTGCCCTGCCTCTCATCCTGTCGTTTCCGCGCGCACTCTCTCTTCCCGGCAGTTCGCGGCCAGGATTGAGCGTAGTGCTGGGTTTGGTGACCGTGGCCGCATTGTTTTCGGCGGGCGCGTGGTGGGGCATGCAGGTTCACGGGAAAACGGCCACCGCAGCGGACGAAGCCGCTAGAACTGCGACCTCCCGAAAATCGGTGACGACACCGGCAGCACCTCCGGCGGATGTCCTGTCTCCCGGAGTCTCCGACAATCTGATGAATCCGTCGACGGTCGTTTCCCTTAGCGCGCCCTTGGCGGCGGTGGCGGAAGACAAGCTGGCGGCGCTGCCGAAAATCACGGGAGTGCGGCACTGGTCTTCGTCCATGGGAAGCACGGTGGTCATTGATATGGAAGACCAAGTGCCCTACGAAGTGCATCGGCTGATGTCGCCGGAGCGGATTTACTTCGATCTGCACGATACGGTTCTGTCGCACGATCTGGACGGAAAAACGATGGACGTTGGCGACGCTTCACTGAGTCGTGTGCGGATCGGGCAGCCCGTCGCCGGCGTGACACGAATCGTACTCGACACCAAAGACGGGTCGAACTTCTCCGTCAGCATGGAGTCGAGCCCTTATCGCCTGGTGGTTGAGCTGCGCGGCAGCGAGAAAACTCTGGCGGCGAACCACGTTTTCCAGGGTCGTATGACTGCAAACCAGACCTTGGCGCCGGTGAACCCGGTCGCGGTGAAAGCGGCTCCAGTAGCGGCATTGGGGGTACAGATTCCCGAAAGGCCTCTAGCGGCGAGGACTGGGAAATTCCGGATCGTGCTGGACGCCGGGCACGGCGGGTGGGACTTGGGAACGGTGGGGCGGCAGGGATTGCTGGAAAAAGACCTGGTGCTCGACGTGACTCAGCGGCTGGGCAAGTTGCTGCAAGCGCGGTTGGGGTCGGAAGTGATGTTCACGCGGACGGGCGACACCTACCTGTCCCTCGATCAGCGCGCCGATTTCGCCAACCAGGCACAGGCCGATCTGTTCGTCTCGGTTCACGCCAACTACAGCAACTCGGCAGCGGCGCGAGGCGTTGAGACTTATTACACGAATCTGTTTTCGGCTCCGGGGTCGCGGGAGGTTGAAAAGCACGATGATGGAAGCCTCGCGAAGATGACGCCGGCAGCGCTCTCGGCCGAAGCCTTGCATGAAAAGATTGAGGAGTCGCGCCGTCTGGCGGCGAGCGTCCAGCGTGCGCTCTACGCCAAGGTGGCGGCGAGTGGACCGGACATTCGCAACCGGGGCATCAAGGATTCGGCTTTTGCCGTACTGACCGGCACGACCATGCCCGCAATCCTAACCGAGATTTCTTTTGTGAGCAGTCCCACGGACGAGCGCAATCTGCAGAGTGAAACCTACCGCCAGCAAATCGCGGAGGCGCTTTACAAAGGTATCGCGAGCTACGAGCAATCCGCTCCGCACGCACGAATCGCCCAACTACAAAAGCCCTCCGCAAGGTAAGAGCAGGATCAAAATCAAGAGTCAAAGGCAGCGGACAGGAGTGTCCGCTCTACACAAAACGCTAGTTCGTGCCGGTCACGCCGCCATACTTTTCCAGCCACTTCAGCTCTTCTCGCACCTTGATCTTTCCGTGCCAGGGATTCTTGTCGAGTTCGTGTCCCTCGCCGGGAAAAATCAGCAAGTCACTCGGAACATTCAGTTCGTGCAGGGCGCGATCGAGCAGGTAGTCCTCGAGCACTGCGACGCGAATGTCGTCCGCCCCGGCAACCATGTGGGTTGGCGTGCGGACTTTATCGAGCTGATAAATCGCGCCCTCGCTACGATAGCGATCAGCGGCTTGCCAGGGCAGCCCTCCGAGGTAATAGGTGTCGTCGAAGGTGGTGTCGTCGTTGCCCCAGTTGGCGACGTGCTCGACCGCGCCGGCACCGGTGACGGCGGCCTTGAAGCGAGTGGTCTGGGTGATCAGCCAGTTGGTCATGTAACCGCCGTAGCTGTAGCCGCCGACGGCCAAGCGGTTCGCGTCGGCAATGCCGTCTTTTACCAGCGCATCGACGCCCGTCAATATATCTTTGCCGGGGCGGGAAACGATTTCAGGCACGATCTGGAGAGCGAACTTGTCTCCGTAGCCGGTCGAGCCGCGATAATTCGGCTCGAAAACCAGCCAGCCGGCGGTGGCGGCGAGGCGATCCCACTGATACCAATCGGCCTCGAAATGGTTGCCATCGGCATCCTGCGGGCCGCCGTGGATGAACACAAACATCGGCAGATTCTTCGCCTCAAACTTTCCCGGCGGATACATCAGCATGCCTTCTACGGGCGTGCCGTCGTCGGAGGTCCAGCGATGGGGCTTGGCCTGGGGCAGGTCGCGCTCGGTGAACAGCTTGTTGAACGAAGTGATGGGCCGTGCCTGCGCCAGTTTTTCCGGGCCGTCGGCGATGTAAACTTCCGTCGGCCGTTCGGTGGCCGAGTACACGAAAGCGACGCGCGGGGACCGCATCGAGCCAGAGGGAAGCTCGTACCTTCCGGGCCATCCCTCACGCTTCACGATCGGAGCTTTTGGATTGGCCTGCGACTGCAGTTGCACCTCGGTTCCCAATCGGCAGGCACAAAGCACCGATCCATCCGGCAACAGCGTGTAACCTACAACTTCGCCCGGGTAGCCGGCAAACCAGCGCTGGACTTGCCTTTTCTCTGAGGTGGTGTCCGAGTCGAGCCAATAGAGGCGCGGTTGCGGATCTTCATACTTTCGTTCGAGCGATCCCAGGTTGACCTGAAAGAACAAGTGGCGATTATCGGGAGCCCATTCCAGATTCAGTTCCACGGCCTCGTTTTGGGTCAGGCGGATGGGGGCGGCTGGAGCGGAATCGTTGGTTAGGTTGACGAGGTAGATGTCGATGTCTTCGACCTTCTCCTGACGTTCGGAGACCGAACTGGTCACGAACGCCAAGCGGCTGCCGTCCCGTGAAATGGAGAGTTGCGCGACGCGCAGCGGGGTGCGCGCAATGGCAATCGCACCGGGAGTGAGCCCGGATTCCTTCTCGGTTGCGGGAAGCTCTTTTGTGCCCTGGGCGGCGTGGCGAGCGAGCGCTGTTTCGAGCGCGATCCGGAAGAGCACATCGCCGCGCTCATCGCCGCGGTAACGAATCACGTCCTTCCAGTCTTTTTTGTGATCGTCGTTCTGCTGCTTGGTCCAGGGTTCGCGGGTGGCAAAGTAGATCGACTTCGAATCGGAAGACCAGGCGAAACCGTGCACTCCGTCATCGCCGGAGGTTATGGCAAAGGCCTCGCCGCCGTTCGGCGAAATCAGAAAGAGATGGGCGACCTCTTTTTCTTTGCCGTCTTTTCCTTTGCCGTCTTTTCCTTTGCCTTCTTCCGTATCGGCATCTTTGCCCTCGGCAACTTTGCGTTCCGAAAGAAAGGCGACCCACTGGCCGTCGGGCGACCATTGCGGCGCGGTGTCATGACCGGATTGCGTCAACTGGGTCAGGCTGGCGTTGGCAGTGCGATAGAGCCAGAGTTCTTTGCGGAAGATCTGCTGCTCCCAGTCGGCTTTCTCGGTTGCGATGACGACGGAGTTGCCATCGGACGAAACTTTTGCCGCGGTGAAGCCGACCGAGTTGAAGAACTCATCGAGGGTGAGCTTCGGCTTTGTGGTTTCGCCTTGGCCAAAAATCGAAGAGGTAAAGATCGAGGCGAAAATCACAGACACAAGGGAGACAAACCGTAACTTTCGTTGCATACAAGATGGGCCCAGGGAACTTTCGATAACAGTTTTCAAGAACGAGGTATACACTGCGCGCGCCCTTGGTAGCAACGTGCCCGTCAGTCAGTCGCGACGTGCGAGTTCACTTTCCAATCTCAATTCACAGGACTTTGTCATACCGAGCGAAGCGAGGGATGACAATTCGTAAGGGTTTCGGTCATGCATGGAGACGTTGTTCATGGTGCCGTGGGTTGCGCGTTGCGCAGCGCCTCCTCCAG
>PKXK01000192.1 GCA_003132325.1 Acidobacteriaceae bacterium | reverse complement strand
CGCAAAGCTCCCCTAAAATGGGCCCATGGAGTCGTCCGAGTCCAGGAACCCTGCCCTCGGACTTCACGAGGTTCTATCAGAGTTCGGTGGCGACGAATTGGGTGACGACAATTGTTTTTTGTAACGGCGCGTTAGACGCCTTCGAAGCTAGGAACTACTACTTTCCGTACATTCCTCGGGCATCTCGGGTTGGGTGCGGGAGTGTACTCGAACGATCAGCAGTCCGACCAGAACCGCGCTGACCAGCATGACCACCCTGACGTAGAGGCCGGCGTGAAATGCCTGGTCGCCGGCCGCGGTTCGCAGCAGGCCCGAGGAGGCGCTGACGGTGCAGAGTCCGAAATAGATTTTTTCCATCCATCCGCGGGAAATGACGAGAAGCCACAAGAGAATGGCGGAAACGACGGTAAAGATTCCGCAGAGAATCCACGTGCCGCGGGACACCGCGGATGCTACCCAGATCCCGGCGGCGGACTGGGCGGCAATCATCTGCCGGACCGCAATCATAAGGAACACTACGGAATGCACCAGGGCAACGATGGCGCGTTTGCGGTTGGTGAGAATGGAAAATCCATCCATGCGTGTGACCATACTTTAGCGGAAGCAGCGGACATGAGGCTGTGATCCAGATCACGCGCGTTTCCCCACAGGCTGTTAGGGGAATCTAAACCACAATCTTGAAACCGAATCCAGAATCAGTACACTGGTCGGCATGGCGCGAAACTTCAAAGATTTGACCGAACGCGAAATTCTGGCGCTGGCCGTTTCCCTGGAAGAAGAAGATGGCCGGGTGTATGCGGATTTTGCCGACGGGCTGCGCGAGACGTATCCAGCCACGGCGAAGCTGTTCGATGACATGGGAGCGGAGGAGTCGGGGCATCGAGCGTCGCTGATCGCGACTTATCGGGAGCGTTTTGGGGAACACATTCCACTGATCCGGCGGCAGGATGTGAAGGGGTTCGTGCAGCGCAGGCCGTTCTGGCTGACGCGTCCTTTGAAGATTTCGGAGGTGCGGAAGCAGGCCGAGATCATGGAACTGGAGACCCGCCAGTTCTATCAGAAGGCGATTGGGCAGGTGACGGACGCGGGGATCCGCAAGCTGCTGGGCGATCTGGAGGAAGTCGAGCGCAAGCACCAGGTGGCGGCGGAGGCGATGTCGGAGAGCATTACTCAGACGGTGAAGAAGACCGAGGAGGAAGCGCAGCGACGCCTGTTTGTATTGCAGATCGTGCAGCCGGGACTGGCCGGGCTGATGGATGGGTCGGTGTCGACGCTGGCTCCAGTGTTCGCGGCGGCCTTTGCCACCAGAAACAGCCATGATGCGTTCCTGGTGGGACTGGCGGCATCGATTGGAGCGGGAATCTCGATGGCGTTTGCGGAGGCCCTGTCGGACGACGGATCGTTGACTGGGCGCGGGCGTCCGGTGCTGCGCGGTGCGGTGACGGGATTGATGACGGCGGCGGGCGGGATTGGACATACGCTTCCGTTTTTGCTGACGAATTTCCATGTGGCGTTTATTGCGGCGGTAATTATCGTGGCGGCGGAGTTAGCCACGATTGCCTGGATTCGGAATCGCTATATGGATACTCCGCTGCTGTCGGCCGCGTTTCAGGTAGTGGTGGGTGGAGTGCTGGTGTTTGCGGTGGGGATTTGGATTGGAAGCTCGTGAGAATTGGTAATTGGGTAATTTCGTGGGAGTAGACTTAGGGAAACTCTGATTAAGTCCCCGATTCCCCCCGTGAAACCCTGTGGACCCTGTGGTTTACGCTTTTTCTCGGCCACTTAATCAGAGTTTCCTTAGGGGAGAGTTCTGGTGAAGGAGACGGTGACCTTCAACGGGACGAACGCAACCACGATCACAAGTTGGAGTGCGACGTCGATTGTGACCGCGGTCCCGGCGGGAGCGACCACGGGCAACGTGATGGTAACCGCCAGTGCACGCTGGCGGTAAGTGGCGCCCCCGTGGGCGCGACCGCGACCTTTACTCCTCCATCGCTGGCGGCAGGCGCCGGCGCAACGAATGTCGCGCTGACGATCCAGGTGCTGCCGGGCCAGACTGCATCTTTATCGGTACACCGCAGCGGTCTGCTTGCCCTCGGGCTGTTGCCGTTCATGCTGGTCATGCTGCTGCCGATGAACAGAAAGATTCGGCAAGCGGCCGGCAAATGCGGACGCTCGGCGTGTGTGCTGCTTCTGATCCTTGCCGGAACTTTGCTGGCCGGACTCCTAGGGTGCGGCGGCGGAAGCTCTGCGGCGCAGAAGGTCTACACGATGACTGTAACCGCGACTTCCGGCACACTGTCGCATTCCACAACTCTTACTCTGACGGTCCAATAGAGCGCAAATCTGACTCCACCCAAGCGACGCAGAAGCTTGGGTGGAGATCCTCCTCCGTCCGAACGATTCCATTTGCATCTCACGCCTGCCCTCATCCCTATCTATGACCGACGATCACCACGAAGCAACATTGGCGTGGAAAGACTGACCAAAGCCCTGCAAAAAAGCATTGAATCATGGTTTACCCGTGCTGTATCGTTTATTGACTCGGGGTCAAAATAATTTCATAGGGAGTTGGGCCATGGAAGGAATTACAAGCAGTCTGGCGAAACCTACGCAGATGAGGCGGGACGGAAAGCCGCGTCCGCGCTCGGAAGCGAAACGGGCTCTGATTGTGGAGGCGGCGATCCGGCATTTTGCCGAGCGCGGGTACAGCTCGGCGCGGGTGGAAGATATCGCGGCGCAGTTGGGCATTGCCAAGGGGTCGGTGTTCCAGCACTTCAAGAGCAAGGACGGATTGTTCTTCGAGGCATACAAGAAGGCGGTGCAATCGTTTCCTAAGTACATGCAGGCTCCGGCGGCGGCCCAGGAGCGCGGATTTTTTGAAGTGCTGCGCTACTGGCTGGGGCGCACGGAAAATATGGTGCGAGATAACTGGTCGTCCTACCGAATCTATCTGGTGGGGAATTATGGGACGGATCTGGCGCTGCGGCGGGAGATCAACCGGTTCCTGGTGGCGGAGGATCCTTACGGTTGGCGCGACTTCGTCAGCTTCGGAGTCAAGCGGGGAGAGTTGCGCCCGGACTTGGATGTGGACCTGATCGGATCGATTCTGGAATGGACGATTGACCGGTTTCAGGATGCGCTGCTGACCGAGGAACTGGACCCGGGATTGTTCCGGAAATCGGGGCCGGTTCCCGAAGAGAAAGAAGCGCGGATCGACCAGTTTGTGGAATTGTTACGGCGAGCGATTGGGTCGGAGAAAACACAAGTTCGGGGAAAGAAAGCATGAAGACTGGCATCAAGAACGGAATGACCGTGGAGCAGATTGTCGCCAGTTATGACGACGCGGCGCCGTTGGCCGAAGCGTCGACCATCCCCGCGCCATGGTATGTGGACGAGCGGATTGCGGAACTGGAACGGCAGACGGTTTTCTCGCGGACCTGGCAGGTGATGGGGCAAGTGGATCAGGTGTCAAAGCCCGGGCAGTTCGTGACCGCGACGGTGGCGGGAGAGCCGCTGGTGGCGGTGCGCGGAAACGATGGCGTGCTGCGGGCGTTCTATAACGTGTGCCGGCATCATGCGGCGGCGGTGGTCACCGAGCCGTGCGGGCAGGCCTCGATTTTGCATTGTCCTTATCACGGATGGAATTACGGCTTGGATGGGACGCTCAAGGGAATGCCGGAGTTCGAGGGGGTGAAGAACTTCGACCGCAAGGACCACGGGCTGGTTCCGGTGAAGGTCGAGACCTGGGAGAAGTTTGTGTTTGTGAATCTGGATGCGGAAGCGCCTCCGCTGGCGGAGTTCCTTGGCGGATTGGTGAAGCGCGTGGCTCCGCTGGGATTGACTAAGCTCCACTACTTTACGAGTAAGAGTTACGACATCCACTGTAACTGGAAAGTGTTTGTCGATAACTATTTGGATGGCGGATATCACGTGCCACATCTGCATAAGGGCCTTAGTTCGGTTCTGGATTACAAACAGTACACGATTGAGAATGAAGACCGGTATTGCTTGCAGTCCAGTCCGATGGTGAGCTCGGCGGAGGATGCCGCCACCGGAACGACGCGGCGGGGCGAGCGGGCCTGGTATTTCTGGCTGCATCCGAATTTCATGTTCAACTGCTACCAAGGTTATCTGGATACGAATCTGGTGATCCCGATGGATGTGGATCATTGCCGGGTGATTTTCGATTTCTACTTCAGCGACGTGAGCGAGGCGGCGCGCGCTTATAACGAGCAGAGCGTGGCGGTGGGGAACCGGGTGCAGGATGAAGATTTGGGAATTTGCGAGGCGGTGCAGAGAGGGCTGAAGTCGCGGGCTTACGGAGCGGGACGGCTTTCGGCGCGGCGGGAAGCGGGGGAGCAGTTGTTTCACCGGTTGCTGGCGGCGGATTTGAAGAGTGGGCTGGGACAGGCGGCGGGCGCCCGCGGCGAGATCTAACCGCAGGGAGCGGCATATCGAGTTCACTTGATGCCCAAGATTGCTTCTTGTACTTGCCCTGACCACGAAACGCGCGGTGTGGATTGCAAGCACATTTTTGCGGCCCGTTTTGTAATGAGACGCGAACAAAACTCCGATGGCAGCGTTACCGTGACCAAGAGTCTTACCGTCACGGCAACAGAACGTGCTACCTATCCGCAGAACTGGTCCGCCTACAATGAAGCGCAGACTCAAGAGCAGGACAAATTCCAAACATTGCTTGCCGATCTCTGCTCTGGACTCACTACGGTTCAACCCAAGTCTGGACGCCCACGGCTGCCCTTGTCCGACGCCGTTTTCAGCGTCGCCTTTAAGGTCTATTCCACGTTTTCTCAGCGTCGATTTATGAGCGACCTGAGAGAAGCGCACACTCGCGGATTCATCTCCAAGGTGCCGCACTTCAATAGCATCTCCAACTACCTTGAGAATCCCGATCTGACCCCTGTACTTTTCGATCTGATCACCAAAAGCAGTTTGCCCCTGAAATCGGTTGAGACAGATTTCGCCGTGGATTCGTCTGGCTTTACCACTTGCCGATTTACTCGCTGGTTTGATCACAAGTACGGACAAGTCCGAGAACAGCACGATTGGGTTAAGTGTCACCTGATTTGCGGAGTGAAAACCAACATCGTGACCGCCGTTGAAATCCTTGGACGGCACACAAATGATTCCATCGTACTCCCGGCTTTGGTCGAGAGAACTGCCCACAATTTCAAGATTGCCGAAGTATCCGCCGACAAAGGGTATGCGAGCCGTAGCAATGCCGAACTGGTCGCCAGCGTGGGCGCGACTCCGTTCATTTCGTTTGCTTCCCATCATCGCGGGAATGGCGGGGGAACGTGGGAGAAGATGTACCATTATTTTTCTTTCAGGCGGACAGACTTTCTGGCGCATTATCACAAGCGGTCTAATGTCGAATCCACGTTCAGTATGATGAAACGGAAGTTTGGAGACGGCTTGCGGAGCAAGACCGATGTAGCGATGGTCAATGAAACGCTCTGCAAAATTCTTTGGTCATAACCTTGTCGTGCTCATCCACGAGATGTACGAACTTGGAATTGACCCCGTGTTCTGGCCAAGCAGGGCTAACTAATCACGCGTGGCCAATCCACTAGCGGATAAAATTTCAAACCAATTATGACCGTCCCAGCTAATATCAACTATGTATCCTCTAATGGTAAGCAGCCCACCGCTGGACAATGAAAGAGACGCTGGTGTGTCACGGAGGCGAAGATGAAATTGCTGGTGATCGTTATTCTTTTTATCCAGGCTGCACTTTCCCAAGTCGAGGCCGGGAGTGTCGTGGTTATTGAGCGACAGCAGGGTAAACTCACCGTTGCGGCTGACAGTCGTTCGACTACTGGTACGTGGAAACAGAATGATACGAGTTGTAAACTTTTCGCATTTGGCAATAAATTCATCTTTACTATGGCTGGGGTGATCAGCATAAAATCCGCTAAGTGGGACGCCCCGACGGCTGCGAGAGAAATATGGGAACGTGAATCCAAAATCGCTTCCAGTACGCCTCTTTTGCAACGTGTTGTTAATGGCTGGATTGAAGCAGCAGAACGTGTTTATAGCTCCCCGATCCTCATACAAAACGCGGTTGAACATAACGGTAGAACGGGAGTCATAACAAACGCGTTCTTCGCAGCAATCGACCAGTCGGGACGGTTGCAAACCAGTGCAGTAAATATCGATTTTGACTTGCGGCTCTTTGACTCTACCGGGAAAGTTAAACTTGTTCATGACATCGGGGAACTGAAAGATAATTCCCTTCTTGCTGGGGGCCTTGCGGACATCGTAAATGAATTCAATTCCCAGACTACGGCTCGCGCCAAAATCTACATGCGTTGGTACTTGGACCGTATCGCCGACTTGCCTGCGGACCGACAACGCGCGGAGTTGAATTCCAAGTTTATCGAACTCAGCATCCTGCTTCACCCCAGAAGAAATGAACTTGGATTTCCTATTGACGTTTTGCAACTCCAAGAAGGAACTGGCGTGCATTGGGTGTGGCGAAAACCAAATTGTGCCGCAGAATAAAACCAGCGTCTGCACAAAAAGCCATAATCCTGCACAAAAACTAGTCATCGGAGGGCCTTTCTTGTGCAGAGCCGGGTACCCCCGGTCTATTGGAATCATAGGGTTAGAAGGAAAATCCCGCCAAATCTTTGGGTTTAAAGGACTTAAAAGCAAAATGTTCCGGAATAAGGACTTACGGTCGCCAGCCATGGATCCTTTAGATCATGGGGTCCCAAGACAGAAAAAGCGCGGCCCATGGCCACGCCTTAATT
>PKXK01000294.1 GCA_003132325.1 Acidobacteriaceae bacterium | reverse complement strand
GGGGCTTCGCCCCGCCGGACAGCCGAGGGCGGCTGTCCCTACGTGGGCGGCGCTGGGTGCTAAGAATTCCCTAGGCAGGGAGGTCTTTGGTTTCCAGGTAGTCCTGCGCCTGGCGAAGCACCTTGCGCTCGTTGCTGTAGGCAAGCTGCCTGCTCGCGTCGACGAGCGCTACCCAAAGCGCTCGCTTGACTTCGATCCGCATGTCGGCGGTGAGATTGTCGATTTCTCCGGACACATAGCGCATCAGGTAGAAGCTCACGACTTTAAAAACGCGTTGGCCGTCGCCCCACGTGCGCACGTAGACATATTTGTTGTCCGCGAGCTTGATGACCGGTTCGGCAACAATGCCCGTCTCTTCCAGGACCTCTCGCACCGCGGCAGCCTGCGGTTTTTCGCCCGCATCCACCAAGCCTTTGGGAAGCGCGAACACGGCCCGGCTGCGCCGGCGCCGCGTCGATGCTGGTTTAGTCGCAGGTTGGGGAGTTTCTTTTTGCGGCTCGCTCTTTTGCGGTTCGATCAGGGCGACGTGCCAGACTCCAGAAATCTGCCGCAGCACGACCCCGCCTGCTGAAATTTCCCGTGGCATAGTGTTCCCCAACTTTACAGGACCAGAGCCGCATTGGTCGCAGCAGCAGCCGAGATCCGCTCGGCTTGGACGGCCGAGGGCGGCCGTCCCTACACGAGCGACGTCTCTTGCTGGATTCGCTGCCAGGCTCCTTCCACATGGCGAGCCTGTGTGTTGGTTTGGCCAACGCAGAATCGAAGGGTGAGTTTGCCATCGAGCTTGGTATGGGTGAGGTAGAGGTCGCCGCTGCCATTCAGCCGGTCCATCAGTTGTTGATTGGCGGGATCTCCCGCGCGCAACCGGAAGCAAACAAGGTTGAGGTAGGCGGGAGCCGCGAGTTCGAAGCGCGAATCGTCGCGCACCCAGGCGGCGAACTGCTGCGCCAGGCGCACGTGCTCGCGAATATGGTGCTGCAGGCCTTCGATTCCGTAATGCCGGATCACGAACCAAAGCTTGAGTGAGCGAAATCGGCGTCCGAGCTGGATGTGCCAGTCGCGATAATCAATGACGGCGCCGGATTCGGTCGCCTGATTGCGCAGGTACTCCGGCAGGACAGAAAGCGTTTGAATCAGGTGCTTGCGGTCGGCGACGTAGAAGCAGTCACAGTCGAAGTTGGTGAACATCCATTTGTGCGGGTTGAAGCAGTAGCTGTCGGCGAATTCCACGCCATCGTTGATGAAGCGGAATTCCGGGCAGAGCGCGGCCGGGCCGCTCATGGCGGAGTCCACATGCAGCCACAGATTGTGGTCGCGGCAGATGCGGGCAATCTCGCGGACGGGATCGATCGCGTTCGAAGACGTTGTGCCCACGGTTGCGCAGACGAAGCAGGGAGTCAGTCCGGCTTTCATGTCGGATTCAATCTGGCGCGCCAGTGCTTCCGGTCGCATGGCGAAGTTCTTGTCCACTTCAATCTGGCGCAGGTTGTCCGATCCCATGCCGGCGATCTTTATTGCTTTTTCGACTGAAGAGTGCGTTTGCGTGGAGCAATAGGCGGTCAAGCGTCCATCGCAGCCTTTGCGATTGCTGGCGAACTGGGTTGCACGCTCGCGAGCGGCCAGCAGGGCGACGAGCGAGGCGCTGGACGCCGTGTCCTGAATCACCCCGCCGCCGGTGCCGGTGGAAAGAAACTTTTGCGGCAGGCCGAGCATGGGTACCAGCCAATCGAGCACGTGCGTTTCCAGTTCGGTGCACGCCGGACTGGTGGACCAGAGCATGCCTTGCACGCCCAGTCCGGAGGAAACGAGATCGCCAAGAATGGCCGGCCCAGAGGCGTTTGCGGGAAAGTAGGCGTAGAAGTTCGGCGACTGCCAATGGGTGATGCCGGGAAGGATGACGGGCTCGAGATCGCCGAGAATCTGCTCAAAGGCTTCGCCACGCTGCGGTGCGTTGGGCGGAAGTTTCGAGCGAATTTCTCCCGGCTCGACGCGCGACAGAACCGGAAAGCTCTCGATGCGGGAATGATAGTCGGCGATCCAGTCCACGACGGCGTGACCCTGGCGGCGGAACTCCTCGGGAGACATGTGAAAGGATTTTGAGTCAGACATAGGAATCGACAATAAAAGTCAAAAGTCAGAAGTCAAATTGAAGAAGTAAAAGCGAGCAGTGGCAGTTGGGTTTTACTTCTTCAATTTGACTTCTTACTTCTTACTTCATCCACTACAAATGTCCGTAATACAACCGCGTGTCGTATTCGAATCCAACCTTGTCATCCATCGCATGGGCGCGAAAAATTCGCTCCAGTTCCTGCATCATGGGCGCGTGGCCGGGATGGCCCTCGATCGGCACGTACGAAGAAGACAGCAACCGTCCGGCCGTGCCTTCGTAGTCAAACTGCTGGCGGAGGTCAAAAACGCGCTCCTGGTGCGGAACAGGCGCAAAAAATTCGTGAATGATGGCAGTGGTGCGTTCGTGACGAACTTCCTTATAGTCGGTGCCGTAGGTCAGCAGGAGCTGCTCGTAGTCACGGAGGAAAGGCGTGGTTGCGGTGCGGCGCTCATTCCAGATCAGCACGCACCATCCCTCGGGCCTCAGAATGCGGGCAAATTCGGTGCGAGCGCGAGGCAGGTCGAACCAATGCGCCGCCTGGGCGGCGGTAACAAAATCAACGGAGGCGGAGCGCAGCGTCGTCTCCTCGGCTGTTCCAGCAACGGACACCAATCGATCGTAGGATTCGAGCTCATGGACGCCGGCTTCGCGCATTTCCGTGTTGGGTTCGACCGCAAAAACGGAATTCCCGTTTTCCAACAGCATGCGGGTAAACACACCAGTGCCGGAAGCGATGTCAGCGACGATGTGACTCGCCTGCAATCCGCATTCGGCGCGAAGCAGGTCGAGAACTTCAGGCGGATATCCGGGGCGATAGCGGACGTAATTCTCCACCCGATCGGAAAAACGAGCCGTTGGCGACTGAGACATTGCTCTTTAGTGTAACGCGTCCCAGCGGCGACTCACCCCGCACGGTACAATCTTCATTTCGTGGCGGGGTTGTGCTGGATATCATGCCTGGTTTATGAAGCTGGGTTTATGACGCTGGGTCTATGACCGAAGATCGTTTACGCGGGGTGATCGAGAACCAAACGCCGGGCGTCGGGGATGCGGCACCGGACTTCGAACTGCCGGCGCTGGTTGCGGGCGTCAAGAGACCGCTGCGTCTGAGTGCGTATCGCGGAGAGAAAAACGTAGTGCTCGCGTTCTATCCGTTCAACTGGCAAGAAACGAGTGCGTCCCAGCTGGTCAGCTACCAGGTGCAACGTCCGCGAGTGCTTGCGAACAACGCGGAAATCGTGGCCATTACAGTGGATTCCATCATGAACACCACGGCGTGGGAACGTGCCATCGGCCCGTTCGACTTTCCCTTGTGTAGCGATTTCTGGCCGCACGGGGAGGTTTCGGGGCGCTATGGGGTTTTGCGGAGATCCGGGGGAAAGTCCTACGATGGCACGGGTTCGAGCGAGCGGGCGGTGGTGATCGTGGATCGCAGCGGAAGCGTTGCCTTTCGCAAGACCTACGCCCGGGAACAGGTTCCACCGGTGGAGGAAGTGCTGACCGTGCTGGAACAAATTTGAATCATAGTTGTCGACATCGTTTGTCTACGAGGAGCTTCATGAAACTTCTTTCGGGTGCGGTTCTGTTCTTCGTGCTGATGGGTTCGGCCCTGCAGGCGTTTGATCGGACTGGTAAAGAGAAAGATCAACCGGGTAAAGATCAACCGGACAACTGGTCCATCAGCGGGTTCCGCGATGTGGCTGCCGAGCGGGAAGTCGAAAAGAAGTTCATGGCGGTGCCCGACCCCAAGCTGGCGGAAGAGCATCTGCGCATTCTGACCGAAGCGCCGCACATCGCAGGATCTCCCGAGGACAAAGCAACCGCCGAGTATGTGGCGAAGAAGTTCCGCGAGGCCGGGCTGGACACTGAGATTGTCGAATACAAAGTGTGGCTGAACTATCCGGCGGAGATTCGGGTGGACCTGACCGCGCCCGAAGGAGTTGAAATGCATGGGCCGCGGCCCGAGCATGTGGACGGCGATCCGTTTCAGGACGACCCGCGCATCGTCAACGCCTACAACGGCATGTCGCCCTCGGGCGACGCCGAAGCGGATGTTGTTTATGCGAATTACGGCTCGCCGGCTGACTTTGACAAACTGAAGGAGATGAACGTCGATGTGCGCGGCAAGATCGTCATTGTCCGCTACGGAGAGAATTTCCGGGGCGTCAAAGCATTCGTGGCGCAGGAGCGCGGCGCCGCGGGAGTCATCCTCTACTCCGACCCGAAAGACGATGGCTACTACCGCGGCGACGCCTATCCAAAAGGGCCGTGGCGCCCGGCGAGCGGAGTGCAGCGCGGATCGATCGGATACATGTTCCAGTTTCCCGGGGACCCAACAACTCCGGGGGTTGCGTCCACTCCCGCCCTGCCGGATTCGAAGCGCGTGTCTCCCGCCGCATCCGAACAGTTGCCGAAGATTCCCGTAACCCCGCTTTCCTACGCCGATGCCTCACCGATTCTCGAGCACCTCGGCGGGCCGGCCTCTCCACGCGAGTGGCAGGGCGCGCTGCCGTTTACTTACCACGTCGGTCCTGGCCCCGCGAAAGTGAAGATGCACCTTAAGCAGGATTACCAACTTCGCACCATTTGGGATGTCATGGGCAAAGTTCGCGGAACGTCTTCGCCCGACGAGTGGGTGGTGGCGGGCAATCATCGCGATGCCTGGGTGTATGGAGCGGTCGATCCGAATAGCGGCACGGCAGCCATGCTCGAGACCGTGCACGGGTTGGGCGAGCTGCTGAAGTCGGGCTGGAAGCCGAAGCGGACGATTGTCATTGGAAGCTGGGATGCGGAAGAGGAAGGACTGATCGGATCCACCGAGTGGGGCGAAGATCACGCGAAGGACCTGGGAAACGCCGCCGCCTATTTCAACATGGACGTGGCCGTATCCGGCAAGAAGTTCGGAGCTTCCGGGGTGCCCAGTCTGAAAGAATTTATCCGCGAGATTGCAAAATCTGTTCCTTCTCCGCAAGGGGGTACCGTGTACGACGCGTGGAAAAAGACGAGCCAGCCGAATCCGGAGAACCGCTCGCAGGAGACCAGTACCTTCCGCCCGCCGCCGGCGGCAATGCAGAGCGATGTGCCGGTCGGCGATCTCGGCAGCGGCTCCGACTACACCGTATTTCTGCAGCATCTGGGTGTGCCTTCGAGCGATATCAGTTCCACCGGCGATTATGGCGTGTATCACTCGGCGTTCGATAACTTCAACTGGTTCAAGAAGTTCGGCGATCCCGACTTCCGCTACGAACAGCAGATGGCCCGCATTTTCGGATTGGAAGTGCTGCGCATGTCCAGCGCCGACGTGCTTCCCTATGACTACGAAAACTACGGGAAGGAAATCCTGGTTTATCTAGACGCTGCCAAGAACAAAAGTAAAGANNCAAAAATGCTGCAGAAGCAACGGCAAATCCCTGCAGAGCCGGATCGAATGAATGCTAAACTCCGGGAAGCAGAGCGGGCGCTGCTGATTCCGGAGGGGCTACCCAACCGTCCGTGGTATCACCATGCCATTTACGCACCCGGGCAATACACCGGGTACGCAGCGGTGGTGATTCCTGGAGTGAACGAGGCGATTGACCGGGGGAATCTTCGCCGGACCGAACAACAAATCGCAGCGCTGGCGGCTGCCTTGAACCGAGCCGTTCAGTTGCTGGATCAATACCGCTGACCGTGGCTCTGAAATTTGCGGTGCAGCGGGGTTCGTATCAGGGCATCGCTTCAGCGATGCCGTAGTTCTTCGGAATCTAATGCCCCTTCCGGGGGCTGCGGATCTCCGCCTCAACCGTGCGGCGGAGTAGGCGCCGAGGCGACACGAGTTATGGCACTGGCAAGAATCATTACGCGCTCTCATGCGTGCTCGCGAGAGCTGGCGCTGGATCTGCTTGCCCGCGGTTACGTGGTCGAAATCGTTTCGCCCGACAAGATCCCCGACAATATCGCCGATCTGGAATTGCGAGTCGATGCCGGTCCCGGGGATCGGTTGACCGCGACGGTCGAGGCACACGATGGCGAGCGTTCGGCTTCGCTTGAATTTCTGCATTACCTGAAAGCGCCGATGGTGGACTTCATTCGCCGGCCACCGGAGCCGCCTGAAGTTGTGCGCCTCTCGGAACAACCTGTCCGTTTCAATGCCGCGCCCAGCATCGAAAGTGTCGGATTGCCTGCGGAGGCTCCGCAACCGGCGCCGGAGATTGTTTCCCCGGCCGCCGGCGTTCCNNCGGTGGAACTTCCGAGCTATTTCGCGGTCGAGGACTCGACGGTTGTCAGGCCTGTGATTGTCCGGCCAGCGATTGCCCGGCCAACGAGTGTCCGGCCAACCGTGCCCCGGCCAATGCAGTCGGTGCGACGGCGCGATCGCTCCGCGGCATGGCGTTGGCGCGCCGCTCTAACATTTGCCGGCGTGGTGCTGCTGGCTGTGGTTCTCGGGTTCGGCATGTACCGGACCGGTAAAGGTGCCGCGCAGAGTTCCCGAGTAGCGCCAGTTGAGAAAGTCGCTACAGCGTCAACCGAGATGAACTTCATGGGCGCCGCGGATTCCGAAAAAAACGCGGGGAAAGATCCGGGGCAAGTCTCGGCTTTAGCCTCGTCGCCCTCCGCCGTAAAGTCGGAAGGGAACTCCGGCCACGCGCCGAAGGGCGCCCCAGTCGCGAAGGCCGCAACTGCGACTGCAAGCCACCAAGTCGGGGCCTCGCGCACGCATAGCGACGACTTGATTGCGCGCAACACGGTTACTTATCTCGACAAACGCTTCGCGCCGCGTCCGGTCAACAAGTTCGCCTCGAAAGTTAAGACGGCGAAAAGTCCCGCTCGCCGTCCGAGTTTGCGCAAGCATGGTGGCGTGATCGCGGCTAATGAAGTTATCTATCTCCAGAAGCCCTCTCCGAAGGCGGCGAAGTAGGGCTCTGGCATAATCCTGAGTTTGCGTATCCCATTGCCCCGGCAAAGGTCTGTGCAAACTTTTTCCTATTGACATCTCCGCGATTGGTGATAGATTTCGCACCTGTCGGCAGCGTGCGGCCCAAGGTCAAGGCCGCTCTTCGGGCTGCTGTCCCCGCTGGAAATTGCGAGCAGCTTTACATACGTGTTTTTCTTCCTCCCCCCACGCGGAGAATTGCCATGAAAATCGTGCGCCTACTTTTGTCTCTTGTGGTGTTTCTGCAAGCAGTCATCGCCCTCCACGGCCAAATCACCGCGGCTGCGTCGTCCCACGCGGACCATGGCGGGTTCCCGTTCCCCTCCGAATACAACCGTGGCCAAGTGGGCGGTGCGGTCGCAAGCGGCCAGATGCGAGCCGCGATTGCGTCGGTGCCGCTTTTTTTTGAGGCCAATCAAGGGCAGACCGATCCTCGAGTGCGCTTCTTTTCCCGGAGCAGTGGTTACACGCTCTTCCTCACGCCAGGAGAGACTGTGTTGGTTGAAAGCGCGGTCCTTCCAGGCGCCGGAAACAACTCCGGCGGTTCGCGGGATTCGAAGCCTTCGCCCCGAGCCGTTTTGCGAATGAACCTGCTGGGCGCAGCGCGAGAGAAGAAGCTCCCGCGCTGCCAGACATCGGCTCGATCCGCCCCCCAGATTATCCCTCGGCGTGGTTGCATCCTGCACAGCCATCAACCGCACGTGGACTCACATTAAACCGCTTCAGCTATTATTTCAAAACGGACAAGCCAAGATTACCTTGTTGGCGTGCTCTGCAACCCCTGTGTCCGTAATTAAATTGGGTGTTTTTGGGGATAGAAACTCTAGCATGATTGTGTTAGGGATTACATATATCGTAGCCCCGCTCGCGCAAGAGGCAAATGATCCAGTCGTTTGAAATTGTGCGACTGAGCCGCTGATGCTGAGATTACCAGTTCCAGTCGCGGTATTTATGAAATAAAATCCGGTCGCCGACACGACGGTGGGCGGATCGAAGACTGCGTAGCCATTATTAATTGTAGGCACGCAGTTGCCGTTGGCGTCGTGGCTCCAAGTTACCTTCACTGTGGCATTACTTTTACTCTGATCAAAGACGTTTATCGTCATCTTTGAGCTTACACCTGTAACACCATTAAAGGTCAGAGTGCCGTAAAGAGATTGAGGGTAAAGTACAGAACCCCCGCCGCTTGCGAATTCAAGCGTACCGTTGCTATCAGTACATCCACCAAATGTCTTAGACCAGGAGCCGATTTTACTCTTTCCGCTAAACTCGGCAATGTAAGTGTCGTAAAGCTTGTAGTTTACAGTTGTTTGGGCGAAGCACATTGAAGGCAGAACACAAGCTAAGAGTAACCAAGAGCTTTTCATCACAGTCTCCTTTCGGGCAAATGCGCAAATTCCGACCGGGGGCAACCCGGAAATCAAATCTCCACTTACTATCTGCAACCATTGCGATGCAGCGTCCCGCATAGTCCCAGAAGAGCAGGCAATTTCCTCTTCTTAGCGCTGATGCCCACCAGTGCTAACATCCTGTACCGCTGGGCGCGCCGGGCCCTCCGGCATAGAAATATATCCCCCATCCTGAAGCGGTGCTCGAAAACGGCCCCGTAACCTGGTAGCAATTGGGTGAGGGTTGCTCCGCAGTTAAGATATCCCAAACACCAACCCCAGATAAACCGATGTAGAACATGTCCCTTTGATAGGCAGCCTTGCTGTACCCGTCGCTGGGCATGTGTCCGCTACCTTCCGGAGGAAAAAAATTGGTTTTACTTACGCTTTCGGTACCGTACTCAATTTCTTGTGCGTACTTTGTAAGCTGGGCGTTTGCGGCGGAACAAACAAACAATCTGATCCTAGAACCCAGTTTGGGTCAGTTTGGACAAATCCGACGCAATCGAGATTGTAGCAACCGGTTGTTTTGTAGCCATCGGCCGTCCAGTAGATGAACAAGTGAGAGTTGTTGTCACCATAATGCGCGGGGTAGTTTTGCCATCCTACTTCCGCAGTCTGTAATCCTGGAAGCGTTGTTCCCGTGCCGCCGACGTACCATTGCTGCGATAAGGAAAACGCTTCTCCTTCGGATTCGTTTACTGGTGGGTTCCAATAATTCAGCGTCGAATTCCCCCCCAAATTGTCCACCTTTTGGTGCGTGAATGCGTATTTATGGAGCCAAGGGTCCGGAGGTGCTTCCGCTGGAGGGTTATGACCATGGGGGTATTTGTGTAAGAAGTGTCGTAAGTCAGTAAACCGTGCCAACCGTTCCAGAGTCAGGCACATCATGGGAATCGTGTGCTCCTCACATAAGGCGGAGTTACCCGACAAGGTGACGTTATTATCCGAAACAATTTCGGAATTAGGATGAGAGTCCCTCACTATCGATTGGCTCTTTGTGACCACGAACGGCGCAGGCGGCGGAGTGGCAATCTCTTTCAGGCCCAACAAGCGGACTGATGGTTGCTGCTCGATGGGCACGCAATCAACATGGTGCGTACCCAGAACGAAACTATGGGTTACGGTAACGCCTTGATACATCGCGAGAATATATTGACGCATTTCTTCAAAGGCGGCGGCATCCCTTACGGCTGTCTCAGGGCCACCGCTGTACATTTCAAAATGTGCCGCCCGCGTCTGCTGAAGAAAGTCTTCAAACCGTACGACGGGACGGGTTTGCGCACTGGCATTTGCCAGCCCCATGGAGATCAGCACTACGACAGCAGCATTTCGGAATCTTGGCGTCATCCTGTCCTCCCTGCCGCGATGGAATTTTAGCGGCTGTTCGAAGAAGAAATCGGGTTGTTCTCGCCTCAGGGGGTGGGCGTCTCAACTGGCGAAAACCGCGCTTCGGAGAGGCGAGATTCTTGCGGAAGGAATCTTCTGCTTTAGGTTTACTCTTTGTCAGTGATGCTGGTCACATCTTGCCGGGTAAACTCGAAATCGACACGTCAAGCTGCAAAGTGTTGCACTGTCCTATGGGATTCAGCCTGCCAGCCCTCTGCATAAGTCGCCTGTCGCCGTCGCAGTTGGGGCTGCTGGCGAGCCTCCTCCAGCTTGCGGTCGCGGTGAAGAACAGCAGCGCCTCTTCGCTTTCGATTTCCGGCATTAAGGCGATTGGAAATTACACGGCGGCGGGCAGCGGAACCACACCCTGCGGAGGGTCGCTTGGCGCGGGGGCGACATGCACGATGGCGGTGACCTTCAACCCAACCATCAACGGAACGATCAAAGGGGCGGTTGCGATTGCGAACAGCACCGCAGTAAGCCCGCAGATCTACAACGTTTCGGGGGCCGCGGTTCTACCTCTCACCTTCTCGCCGGCGCGCCTTACGTTTGCCTCGCAGGCGGTCGGCTCGACCAGCGCAGCGAAGACGGTAACGCTGACCAACAACGCGAGCGCAGCGATGAGCAGCATCAGCTTTGTCGCCAGCGGCGACTATGCCGCGTTTGCCACTGGTGCCACTCCATGCGGCGCGAGTCTACCGGCGCACGGCAAGTGCACAATCGGCGTGACCTTTACACCGTCCGCGACCGGCACCATCAAGGGGAACGTCACGGTGACGTATTCCGGCGTCACCCAGAGCTTCAGCCCGCAGGAGATGAATCTAACTGGCACCGGAAAATAGCGAGCCCTCCCGCCGCCGGCACTCGGGGCGGCGGGAGCGGTCTGCCGATCTCGTTGTTCAAACTCTCTTCTTAAGTGAGCAATCGAGCGTCACTGACTCAGTTACAATTCTGAAATGACGCAGGCGCAAGACTGCAATCTGCACATCCGATGCGCACCGTGGTAACCAACCATCCCGCGGCTGATGTGAGCCGTTCCGTCTTCACCCGATAGAATGGTTAGAGGGGATGGCTTTTCTAACCGTCTCGCGCCGCGAAGCCCGCTGCTGGGAGAACCGTTGCAAGACTTGGGGAATGTAAGCGAATGGAGACCAGATTTGGACCGACCGAATGAGCCCGTTCCGGCTCAAGACCACGCTGCGTGCTCTCTCGATGCCAACCATGTATTGACCTGGGAGGAAATCGCGAACTTGACGGCGGAGCCCGGCAAGCCGGCCGAGACCCTGATGAACGTTGTTGCCTTGATTGCCCGACGATTTGGCGCCGATGTTTGCTCCGCCTACCTGCTCGAACCCGACCGCGCCAATCTCGTGCTGGCCGCCACGCTGGGGCTGCGCCATGAATGCGTCGGCAAGCTTCGCATGGCAGTCAATGAAGGACTGGTCGGCCTGGTCGCGGAACAGGTCCGCCCGGTGGCCGTCGAACAGGTCAGGAATCATCCTCGCTTCAAGTACTTCACCGAAGCCGGCGAAGACGCTTACCAATCGTTCCTCGGGGTTCCTCTGATCGATCGCGGGGTGCTGCAAGGCGTATTGGTGATTCAAACGGTGGAGGCGCGAGTCTTCCCGGAAGATGAGATTCGTCTGCTCACCGAGGCCGCGAACCGGGTGGCGCACGTGGTGAGCGAAGCCCGCACCCTCGACCGTTTCATCGCGCCGGTCCAGGAGCGGCTCTGGGCGCTGGCCCGCAACCTGTGGTGGAGCTGGGATTACGATTCCGTCAGCTTGTTCCGCGAACTCGATCCGCAGCGTTGGAGCCAGCTCAATCACAGTCCCATCTCGCTGCTGAACGAGTATCCTCTCGCCAAACTCGAAGCGCGCGCCGCCGAACTTGCCCTGCACAGCCGGATCAACTACGCCTATCGCCGCTTGCGCGAGTACGAAAACGCCGAGCGAACCTGGGGTGCGCGCCACGCCGGCGTGCTGCGGCCTCGCCCCGTGGCTTATTTCTCCGCCGAATTTGGCGTGCATGAGTCTCTCCCCGTCTATTCCGGGGGACTTGGGGTTCTAGCGGGCGATCACATCAAGAGCGCCTCCGATCTGGGCATCCCCCTCGTCGGCGTCGGCCTGTTTTATGGCCAGGGATATTTCCGCCAGCGCCTCGATCGCGACGGCTGGCAGCGCGAGGAGTACCTCGAGACCGATGTCAACCAGCTTCCCATGGAAGCCGCCATCGGGAAAAACGGCAGACCGGTCGTGGTACAAATCGATACCCGCCATGGCTCGATCCGCGCCAAAGTCTGGCGCGTAAGGGTGGGCCGCTGCGATTTGTTTCTCCTCGACTCCGACGTGGAAGGCAATTCCCCCGAGGACCGCGTGCTGACCTCGCGTTTGTACGGCGGCGACGGCCGCGTTCGCGTGCATCAGGAACTGCTTCTGGGCGTGGGCGGCTTGCGTGCCCTGAACGCGCTCGGCATCACCCCGGGCGTTCTTCACCTGAACGAAGGGCACAGCGGATTTGCCGTCCTCGAAGCGGTTCGCCAACGCATGGAAGAAGAGGGCATCGGCTTTGAGAAAGCCATGCCGCGCGTTTCCCGGGAAGTGGTTTTCACCAGCCACACTCCCGTGCCCGCCGGCCATGATCGCTTCGATGCCGATCTGATCGAAGAACACCTCGGACCTCTGCGCGACGCCCTCGGTCTTTCCCGGGAAAGTTTCATGGCCTTGGGACGCGAGCATCCCGACAGCGACGAACGTTTCTGCATGACCGTGCTCGGCCTGAAACTCTCGCGGCGCGCCAATGCGGTTTCCTCTCTGCACGGAGAAGTTTCCCGCGCCATGTGGACCGGCCTCTCCCCGGGCAAAACCGAAGACGCGGTTCCCATCGGACACATTACCAACGGCGTCCACGTACCCTCCTGGCTGGCGCCGCAGATGTTTCGCCTGTACGACCGCCATCTCGGAACGGGATGGCATCTGCGCAGCAGCGAGGCCAAAATCTGGGATGGGATCGACGACGTCGACGACGGCGAGCTCTGGGAGACTCATTTCAGCTTGAAGTCGCGCATGATTGAATTTGTGCGCCGCCGCGCCGTCAGCCAGGCCGCGCGCCGCGACGAACCGCGCGCCGTGCTGCAGCACCTGGAGCGCGTCCTCAGTCCCGATGCCCTCACCATCGGTTTTGCCCGCCGCTTTGCCACCTACAAGCGCGCCAATCTGATTTTGACCGACATCGAAAAAATCGCCAGCATGGTCAACGATCCGAAACGCCCCGTGCAATTCGTGTTTGCCGGCAAGGCACACCCGCTCGACGAACCCGGCAAGCGCGTACTGCAGCAGATTGCCCAGTTGATGCGCGATCCGCAATTTTCCGACAAATTCGTCTTCGTCGAAGATTACGACATCAACGTGGGCCGCCATTTCGTGCAGGGGGTCGACGTCTGGCTGAATAATCCGCGGCGTCCGCTGGAAGCCTCCGGAACCAGCGGCCAGAAGGTCGTTTTGAACGGCGGGTTGAACCTCTCGGTGCTGGATGGCTGGTGGGCGGAAGCGTACGACGGCCTGAACGGCTTCGCCATCGGAAACGGCAGAACTCACTCCGACATGAATGTTCACGACATCCGCGACGGGGAAGACCTGCTGCGGGTGCTGCGCGAAGAAGTCATCCCTCTCTACTACCTGCGCGATCGCGATGGCCTGCCGCGCGGCTGGATCCAACGCATGAAGCGCACCATCCGCACTCTTGGCTGGCGCTTCAACGCCGATCGCATGGTGATGGATTACACGCTCCGCTGCTACGTTCCCGCTGCCGGCGGCACCTCGAGCGACCTCCGGCCAAAACTGTAAGCGTCATTCCCAGTCTGCGCAGTTTCGTAGAGACGGGGCTTGCCCAGGGCTTGCCCCGTCTCCCCCCCGCCGCGAAACTCGAAGTTTGCCCGGTTCTTTGATTTCAACTTGACAATTCACTGGGATCGTTGAATCATAGATGAATATTTATGCATGATGATGGATAAATATGCCTCAGCGTGGGGAATCGGCACGCGAACCGATCGAGGCGGCTTGAAGAAAATCTGATGACGGCGAAACTCAAAACCGCGGTTCTCGGCGCGACCGGCTATTCCGGCCTCGAACTCGCCCGCCTGCTCGGCCGGCATCCGCGCACCGAAGCTCCCTTGCTCTTGCGCCGCAGTGCGGANNTGGTCCGCGTTGCAGCAACATGGCGTGGAACTGTTATTCCTGGCAACACCGCACGCCGTTTCGCGCGAACTTGTTCCCGAGGCGATGGCACGCCGCCTGCGCGTCGTCGATCTGAGCGGCGCTTGGCGGCTGAAACAAGAAGAGCATCGTGCCGTCTATGGTTTCAAAGACGCCAACCCCCATACTGCGGCGGAACTGACGGAGTGCGCCGTCTACGGCCTGCCCGAGTTGAAGCCGAATGCGGACCGGATCCCGTCCGCCGCTCTGGTTGCGAATCCCGGCTGCTATGCGACCTCCGTCATTCTTGCGCTGGCGCCCTTGCTCTCGTCCGGCATGGTGGATTGCGATCGCGGCATCGTCTCCGATTCAAAGTCGGGCGTATCCGGCGCCGGCAAGGAACCCACCGCGCGTACCCACTTCGTCTCGGTGGCCGACAACTTTTCCGCCTACTCGGTCTTCGGACACCGTCACACGGGCGAGATCCTCGAACAATTGACGCTCAATTCCAGCCAATTGATCTTCACTCCTCATCTTTTGCCCATCCCACGCGGAATTTTGTCCACGATTTACGTGCATCTGAAGCGCGAAACGACGGCGGACGAGATTCAATGCTGCTTCCAGGATTTCTACCAGGGCAAGCGCTGGATACGCGTTTTCCCCGCATCGAGTTTGCCGGAAATCCAATTTTCCGTGCACACCAACTACTGTGACCTTGGTTTCTGCCTCGCGCGCGATGGCCGCCGACTCGTTGTCGTTTCCTGTCTCGACAACCTGCTCAAAGGCGCGGCCGGTCAAGCCGTGCAGAACATGAACCTCATGTACGGCTGGGACGAAGCGGAGGGTCTGCAGTGAAGATTGTGATCAAGATCGGCGGCGCGGCGCTGGAGGATAAACCGACCCTTCAGAAATGTGCGCGAGCCGTGGTGCAGCTCGCCCAGGACGGCCATCAGGTCACCGTCGTACACGGCGGGGGCAGCGCGCTGACCCGCACCCTGAAACTCCTCGGCAAGAAGAGCGAATTCATCCACGGTCTCCGCGTGACGGACGCCGAGACGCGCGATGTTGCCCTGATGGTGCTCGCCGGCATTGTGAACAAGAGCCTGGTGGCGGCCATCGCTGCCGCCGGACAGCCCGCCATCGGTCTTTGTGGCGGAGACGGCGGCGTTTTTCGNNTTTTCCGAGCCGCGCTGGCTCAAAGCCATCTGGGCCGAAGGCGGCATTCCCGTGCTTTCCTCGGTCGCGCTCGGAGGCGACGGTCAGTATTACAACGTGAATGCCGACCAGATGGCGGCTGCGTGCGCCATAGCCTGCGAGGCCGACGCGCTGATCTTTCTCACCGACGTGCCCGGGGTGAAGCAAGCCGACGGTTCGGTGATGGCTCGTTTGGATACTAAGCAGGTGGCTGGACTCATTGACGAGTCCGTAATCAGCGGCGGCATGATGCCCAAGCTCGAAGCCTGTACTCAGGCTCTCAAATCAGGTGTGGGACGCGTGCGCATCCTGCCCGCGGCGCAGGTGGAAGTCCTGCCCCTGTTCTATTTCTCCAAGATCGAATGCGGTACTGAGGTGCTGAGAGCATGAGCCTCGCCTCTGTCTCCCGCATGGAAGCGAAGCTCTTGCTTCCCACCTACGAGCGCCAGCCCATCCTGTTTGTGCGTGGGCGCGGCGTGTATCTCTGGGATTCTCGCGGCCAGCGCTATCTGGACTTCCTCAGTGGAATCGGAGTCAACGCGCTCGGCCACAACCATCCGGCCATCCAGGCGGCGATTCGGCGTCAGGCCAGCCGGTTGATTCACGTTTCCAATTTGTTCTTCCACGAATATCAGGCGGAACTTGCTCGGCTGTTGACCGAAATCTCCGGGCTTGATCGCGCCTTCTTTTGCAACAGCGGCACCGAAGCCTGGGAAGGCGCGCTCAAACTAGCTCGCGCTTTTGCGCAAGCCAACCATAAGAACGGAAGCAAACCAAATCCAAAGACGCGCATTCTCGCCATGGATAACTCCTTTCATGGACGCACTTTTGGCGCGCTGGCTACTACCGGTCAGCCGAAGTATCGAGCTCCGTTTGTTCCTCTCCTGCCCGGTGTGAGTTTCGTCAAGTTCAACGACCTCGACGATCTGCAACGGAAATTCGATTCCAGAGTCTGCGCTGTGTGCATCGAGACCATCCAGGGAGAGGGCGGGGTTTGCCCGGTCAATAAAGAGTTTCTCGAACTCGCCGCGCGCCTGACCAAGAAGAGCGGCGCGTTGCTCGTGCTCGACGAGATTCAGTGTGGCCTCGGCCGCACCGGACGCCACTTTGCCTATCAACACTATGGTGTGACGCCCGACGTGGTCACCGTCGCCAAGCCGCTGGCCTGCGGTCTGCCGCTCGGCGCCATCCTCACCACCGAGCGGGTTGCGAGTTGCATCCACCCGGGCATGCACGGCACCACGTTCGGCGGAGGCCCGCTCGCCTGCGCCGTGGCCATCGAGTTCCTGCGCGAGGAAAAGAAATTGCTGAGGCACGTGCGCGCTCTCGGCGGATATTTTCACGCCGCGCTCGATGCTTTGGACAAGAAGCACAAGTCGATTCAGGACGTCCGCGGGGCCGGCTTGATGCAGGCGGTGGAAGTCGATTCGCCGGAACTGGCGAAGGCGGTGGCCAAGCAACTGCTGCAAGAAGGAATTATCATCAATCGCACGCACGAAACCGTGCTGCGCTTTTTGCCGCCTTATGTGATTCAGAAGAAGCACGTGGATCAGGTGGTCAAGGCCCTGGACGCGGCGTTGCATAAAAATGCAGAGTTCCCGCAAAAGCACGCGCACGAGAAAGAAAACTCCGCCCCGGCGCGGCGCAAGGGGGTCTATGCGCGCGCGTGAAGCGGTCCTGCCCGATGCCGAGCAGATTCACGCTCTCATCGCCGCCTACTCCGGTGACGGCACGCTCCTGCCGCGCACGCTCGCGGAGATCTGCGAGAACGTCCGCGACTTTGTCGTCCTCGAGCATGAAGGACGCATCATCGGATGCGGCGCTCTTCACCTCTACGGCCTGCACCTCGCCGAGATTCGTTCCATCACCGTCGATCCCGCGAGCCAAAGCAGCGGCGGCGGCCGGCGCCTGGTCAAGGCGCTTCTGGCGCAAGCGGAAAAGCACCAAGTCACCTGCGTCTGCCTGTTCACGCGCATTCCGGAATTTTTCTCGCGCATGGGATTCACTCTCGCTGCGCACCAGGATCTTCCCGACAAGATCCACAAAGACTGCTATAAGTGCCCCCGGCTCTATCGCTGCGATGAGGTACCGATGATCCGTGGAAGTCTGCCCACGTTTGCAATTTTGCCGCCGCCTAAAAACTGGCTGAAGATTCAGGCATGACCTCGCTGCGCCGTTCTCCCGAAAAAATTCGTTTGCCCCTGGGGTTCTCTTTCTCGGCGGTCGCTGCCGGCATTAAAGTGAGCGGCCGGCCGGACCTCGCGCTGGTCGAAACCGCCGGTGGTGCGACCGCCGCCGCGCTGTTCACCAAGAACCGGGTCGTCGCCGCTCCGGTCGTAGTTGGCCGCGCGGCGTTGCGTTCGACGGGCGGCCGCGTTCGCGCCGTGGTCGTGAACTCCGGCAACGCCAACTGCGCCACCGGGCCTGCCGGCATTCAAGCCTGCGAACGAGTTTGTCGCGAAGCCGGAAACCTTCTCGGTGTGCCTGCTGCCGAAGTCTTTCCTTCTTCGACCGGCATTATCGGAGTTCGACTGCCGGTGGAGAAGATCCTCAAGAAGTTGCCGGAGCTCGTCAACCTTTCAGCGCGATCGCCCAACCAGCGCGGCGTCCGCGCCTTCGCCCGCGCCATCATGACTACCGACACGCGGCCGAAGATTGCGTCGGCGCGCTTCCGAGTGGGCTCGCAAGCAGTCACCGTGTTGGGTATCGCGAAGGGAGCAGGCATGATCCATCCGCAGCTTGCGACCCTGCTGGTGTACTTGTTCACCGATGTGGGCGCGACTGCGCGTGA
>PKXK01000205.1:11135-27314 GCA_003132325.1 Acidobacteriaceae bacterium | reverse complement strand
TTCCAGAATGTTTATTATCACATCGGATTATGTAATTCGACGACCGGGCTTCTAGCCGGCCGTGAGGAGCTGTTCAGCAGTTTAGACTTCTTCCTCCAAAACCTGCCCGTGCTCCTTCAGCCAAGCCTTCGCCTTTTCCATGGTGGGAGTACTTGCGCGGACAATGCTCCAAAAGCGGGACGTGTGGTTGGCTTCGATGAGGTGAGCGAGTTCGTGGATGATCACGTAGTCTATTACGAACATCGGCGCCTTGATGAGACGCCAATTGAAATTGACACTGTCGTTCACCGTGCAGGAGCCCCAGCGGTAACGATTATCAACGATCTTGGCCGCTGTGAACTGTATACCAAGCTCACGTGCGTGTTGCTCCACGCGGGCGAGAATCTTTTCTTTGGCTCGCGCAATATACCAATCTCGCAGCACCTCACGACGCTTGCCCCTGATGCGCGGCGGGCACCAGAAAGAGGCGCGACAACTCAATCTCGCCGCTCGCTGTCTCGGTGACTTCAATTCGGTAGTCCCATTACGACTCACACCGTTTCGCCGCCGCGTGGTACGTGTTGAGAACGGGGAAGATGCCGGCACCTAAGGAGCTCTAGTTCAGGTTTTGGGGACTTTCTGTGTGTCCTGTCGAGTGTTCACGTGTGGGCCTTCGTCTCCGCGTAGCACCGTTTCCGGACTCTTGAAACGTGCGCACGGACTACGGTAGGCGCCCACTGAGGTGAGGCTCTTGCCGGCGCACAGGCTAGCTAACTTCATGCGCTGAGAGCACATCCCGCGCAGTCGTCCAACGAATACTGGGATAGCGATCGTTGTCGAGCGGCTCTAGCTTTGCCCGGCCGTCGAACATGTTACGCATGTACTGCATGCCCTGCCATGCCGGGTAAAGTTCCTTCTCTCCGGGAGCGACCGTGCGCGCGACCTTGATAAGCGTGCCGAGCATTCCCAGACCTCCAGCGCGGAACAGGCGGAACTCCTTTCCGGTCACCTCACTTACGACCGCCGTCAGTTCCCGGGCGCTGAGTTGATCGCCAGCAATTCGTAGAAAGCGAGGGGTGGACGGATCAAGAGCCGCGCTCGCCGTGAATGCGGCCGTGTCGTCCATCGTCGTGAAGTCCATGCGCTGGTCAGCGCCGCCCCAATAGAGGACTCGCTTCAGTTTGAAGAGAATGAGCGGCATCTGGCCGGTCAGCAGATCGGCAAACGCGCCGTTGAAGATCGTGGTCGCTGAAATCGAAGTCTTATCGAGGCGCTTGTGGAAGTCTCGGCGCAGATCGAGATTGCGATTCTCTCCGGGTGGAAACTTGGTGAAATCAATCGAGTAGTCGGACGGAATGAAACGTGGCACTTCAGCCTTGATCGCAGCGTCGAGCAGAACCGTTTGCGTTTCCACGATCACGTCCCGCAATCCCTGCAGCGCGGACACCACGCAGGAGGCACACGAGCATGCCGGTGTCACTTGGGAAGGCCTGCTCAAGTCGACACTGGCAATTGTTACACCGAGCTCCTGCAGTCGCTCAAGCTTGTCTCGGGCAGTGCCGTGGCGAACAAGTGCCCTTACGCTGGCTCCCCGTTCGAGCAAAGCTCTCGCGATGCGTCCGCCGAGATTACCGGTAGCTCCCGCCACGACGATGGTCGAGTCATTCATGATTCGGATACTAGAGAAAGGACAGCGTCGATGCAAAGTGGGCGCAGATCCGAGTAGGAGTCGACCGGCACCAACCCCTTACGAAGTCAGGCCCTCACGTTGCAATCTGCGGGGCCTCTGTGTCAGTGACTCGGTTCTCGGGAATACAATTCCAACGAGGGAGGTTAAGAAATTATGGCAACTTCCGCTCAGTTAATGCGTAAAGTTGACCGCGAACTGGTGTTGGGAGCAGGGTTGTGGATCGTGTGGGGTGTTGGGGTGACGATTGGAAAGAGGCTCGGCATCGGTGCGCTGACCGCGGATAAGACCGAGGGTCTCGTGTGGTTTGGCTTCGGTGGTCTGATTGCGGTGGGGATTTTCGTCGCGGATTGCACTAGAGCAGTATTAGCTGCCATCCGAGAGAATAGACAGGCCGAAGGTGGGAGAATGAGGACTGACTAAAGGGCAAGATGGTCGAAGTGGAGGAAAGAGGCATCCACCTGCCGTTCGCACTGCTTACCATGTACTGATAATCCCTAAAACTGCCGTCCGTTGCTCTGCATCTTATTGAATGTATGTTTCGTGCGGATTCAAATCCCTCCCTCTCCGCGATCGGCTGTCAATATCCACCTTCGAGGTTGCAGGGCAGCGCCTATCGATCGCAGCGCCCAGTCATCATGGCTCCTGTATACGGTCGCCGGGGTGGTCACAAAGGCTGCCTGCACCTCTGAAACGCCCGAGGCGACCTGAACCCCTGTCCGGCAGCCAAATCGCCGCAGAATGGGCTTCCTGAAAGGTATCCGAACGGGTGCGGGCTGGCAGCAGGTCGTCGCGGAGGAACCGTGGACTCCAGTTCCGGCACGACGGGACCGTACATCGAATATACGACGAAAGAGGGTAGACGGAGAGCCTTCCGCTATTCAATCTTCTCCGCTCGGCCCCACGTTGGATTCATCATTCCGAGCCTCTTTAGAGTCTGGTCCCGGGCCTATGGACGCGCCGCCCAGGTGCCTTCTCCGCTCTTAGCGAAAAGGCGCGAAGGACGACCAGCTTGGCACCCGGCGGCCTAGCTCAAGACTGGAACAGATTGCGTGCTAGCCAGAGAAATCCGAGCACGAACGAGAGCACTCCAGTCCAGCCCATGCTTGTGCTCAAGGCGTATTTCCAACGTTTGTAGGTGCTGTGGTCGGGGGAGTGGCAGTACTGCTCGTACCAAACTGCCTGGAGAACCATAAAGAGGACGAGGAATGCGATGCAGGAACCGAAAAAGCCGAACACAATGGGGGCGGCTGCCTGAACCCTCTGCGAAAACGCAGGCGCAACGGGCTTGTCGCTCGCGATGATACTGATGAGGAAGGCGATTGCCGCGGCGGAAAGTGTGATCGCAAGCTTCGCGAGGTCCTGATAACGTTTCGAGTGGGATTCGTAGTCGCCAGCGTCTCTTAATCTCGGATCCACATTGTGCTTAGGGTCGAAGAAGTAGTGGCTCCCTTTCTTGAGACTGAAAAAGCACGCTAGGTATACGACAATTCCTAGCGGCAACAGCACCCAGAGTGCGTGCCAAATCGAACCGTTGAAGGTGTTCCAGAGCAAGTTGCCTCCCCTGGTTTCCACAATTGTATTCGTGAGGATCAACCCCTGCGCATAATGCTCATACCAGAATACAATTGGCAAAAAACATGACGGAATCTCCAAAATCCCCGCGCCCCATATCGAGAGTGACGGTGGCTCACATGGTTCATGTCTGCGAGTATATGTTTCAGCGCCGGGGACCCTTTCGTGAGCCGTTCTTCGACATCGGCAAGCTGCCCACCCTATCTTTTCGCAATCGGGTTTGAACGCGATTTCATTTCGAAATGTGAGAACCGGTACTACTGGCATTTCGCTTCACTGTTTCCGGCGCTGCACGACGGAAGCTTCTTCGAGAACGCTATCTCCGGACAGTCACGCGGACAAGCCTACCTCCGAGGATTTGCCACGGTTTTGTGCGGGGTGTTCGCGGATAACCCACAGTTTCGCACTGAACTCAACGACAGCTTCGAGCAGAGCCTGTTGAGCGACGGGTACCAATTCGTCGGAAGAACCCAGGCGGAAACCGGTGTTGATACGTCAGAGTCCCCAGAGCTGGCAGCACTGCCGAATAGAGAATTTCTCCTGCAGGACCTGTCGCTACAGTTGCAGAGCACCGAGCCCGTCAAGGTTTTGTTCGTCGACCTTGACCATTTCAAGCAGGTGAACGACCAACTAGGTCACGCCGGGGGCAACAACTGCCTGAGTGCAGTTGTTCAGACGATCACGGGGGCGCTGCGGAACAAAGGCAAATTGTATAGGGTGGGTGGGGATGAGTTCTGTGTGATGCTGCCGAATTTTTCAACTCCCGAGGCAACCCCCGCTGCTGAGCGGGTGAGAACTTCCATCGATGCCTTGAAGGCTTTCGGCGGGAAGGTTAAGGTGACGGCAAGCATAGGCCTCGTCGCCTCCGATGGGAGCGAGCCGTGGACGCCGGAAGCGCTGGTCAAAGCTGCCGACGAAGCCATGTACGTTGCAAAATTCACGACCAAGAACCGAGTTTGTTTATGGCCGCCGAATGCAAGCGAATCTGCGCAGGCAGAGACAAATCGCAAGAAAACCGGCGGGCAGTAAATGTGAACCAGACGTCTTGCAATTTCGATGTCACGGCTGATTTGGAACGAGTCTTGTCCTAGGATTTCCTAGTAAAACATGTGCCGAAATCACCCCATATCGCCTGAAAACGTCCCGAGGCCATCTTCGTGGAATTGGCGGGAACGAGCCGCAAGCCGCATCAGCATTGAAGTTCTCCAACATTGATGGTATATTCAAAGCGCCCTTGGAACGGGAGGATTCGACTCCCCCTCCCGGCACCAATCAAATCGCACATTACGGCAAACCCGAGAAACTAACTACCGGATTGCCCAAAACTGAGCGCCCAATGGAAGGAGTATATTGGCTCCGCCGGGGGAAGCACCTGTGCCCGCGTTGATGAAAGCCGCTACTCTAACGTCGCCTCAAGAAGTTTGGAAGCGCCCTCTCCTCATCAGCCAAGTCGCGACGCCGGAACCGAAGCCAGGTCAAGTTCTTGTGCGGGTGCGTGTCTGTGGAGTCTGCCGCACTGATTTGCATATCGTCGAAGGCGACTTGCCACCTTTCCGCCCGGGAGTAATCCCCGGACATCAGATTGTCGGCGAAATAGTAGCCAGAAATGCGGCCGGAGCCACCGGGGAACTTCCGGTCGGCACGCGCGTGGGCGTTTCCTGGCTTGGCGGAACCGACGGCGCCTGCCGGTATTGTCACCTTGGTCTGGAGAATCTCTGTGATTCGCCCACCTTTACTGGCTACACCGTAGACGGCGGCTATGCGGAATATGCGGTCGTTCGCTCCGATTTCACTTTTCCTCTTCCCGATCAACTGGACGATTTGCACGCTGCCCCACTGTTGTGCGCAGGCATTATTGGTTTTCGCAGCCTGCGTGTGGCTGGCGTCAAGCCTGGCGACCGCGTCGGACTGTTCGGCTTCGGCGCTTCGGCCCATCTGGCAATCGCCGTCTTACGCTCCTGGAATTGCGAGGTCTACGTCTCCACCCGAGGAGCGACTCATCGCCAGTTAGCGACTTCTCTCGGGGCGGCGTGGGTGGGAAGTGAGACCGACCGGCCGCCCGCGGAACTCGATTGTGCAGTGACTTTCGCTCCCAGTGGCGATGTCGTAGTCGCAGCTCTCGCCAGCCTGCGAAAGGGAGGAGTGGTCGCCATCAACGCCATTCACNNGACGCTCGAGATTTTCTCCAGATCGCAGGCAAGATTGGTTTGAGGCCGAAAGTAACTGCCTTTCCACTCGATCAGGCCAACGAAGCGTTGATGGCGGTAAAAGAGGGTTCCATCGACGGAGCCGCCGCCATAGTCGTGTGAGGCAGACGGGCGCGTGCGGGCCGACTGTGCGCAAACGGAGAGTGACAGATCTCTGCAAGAATCTCGCCGCGCCGGTTATTCGTTGGACCGTATTCGCCACCGTGCCCACGTTGTCCACCCACAAAAAATGTGACTGTAATCACTGACACATAGGACAGCGATGGACTAACCTAGGAGCTGCTTTGGCTAGCCGCCACATCGGGGTGGGGGCGCGCGATGGTGGATGATCACAGAGGCGACCGAGAACTAAGCTCGCCCATGAAGGTGCGCGAGCTCATCGCTCTTCTGAAGAATGTCGATCCCGACTATCTGATCGCGGTTGGCGCTGGACAAACCCTGATCGTCGTGGACCCAGGGCCAGGGTTCCGTCATCCCAAAGACGCGGCACACCAAGACCCGACACAAGACTTTGAGTTAGAGTTTAACGAGCCCGACCGCAAGTTTCTCCGCAGGCTGCATATCAAGTAGGTTTCCGCGGTTTTCGATTACCACCTCAATTTCTTATTTCACCAATCCCACAATCAGACTGCTAGGCCCGGGCAGGTTGACCCGGCTTACCTCGGCGAACCCCGCAGCCTTCATCCAGCGGGTGTATTCGACCTCGCTGTAACTGGCGCCGGCATCGGTGTTGACGAGCATGTTCAGTGAGAACAGCGCCGCCTGTTGCGGCCCGGTTTTGTCGGCATTGAGGATGAAGTCTTGCACGACCAGGCGGCCCTTCGGCGCGAGTGCCCGGGTTGCGCGGCGGAAGATCTCCCGGTTCTGCTCCTCGGAAAACATGTGGCAGATCGCGTTCAGCATGATGATGTCGTAGCCGGAGCCGAAGTCATCCTGCAGCATGTCTCCTGGGCGAAGCTTGACCTGCGCTGCGACGCCGGCCTGGCTGACATATTCGGCAGTGAGCGGTACGACCTCCGGGATGTCAAGGATCTCGCACTGCACGTCGGGACAAGCTTTGGCGAACGCGATGGAGTAAGCGCCGGACCCGCCGCCAAGATCGAGGATACGTCGAACCCCGGCTGTGCCCAGCGCCTTCACGACCAGCGGGGCGCGATCTTTGGCGTGCCGTTGCATGCCGGCAATGAAGTTGCGCGTCCATTCGGAGCCATCGCGGGCATCGTTGCGAAGATCGGCCGGGATGCGCGTACCGCTGCGCACGGCGTCGGTCAGTGTGCTCCAGCTATGCCAGATGTTGGCGGTGTGCAGCAGACCCTCGCGGTGGTTGTCCTTGGAGCCCTGAACCAAGAAGCGTGCCGACTCGGCCGTGTTCTTGTAATCGTCGCCGCTTTTCGCGAGCAATCCCAGGGCGACCAGCGCATTGAGCAGCATGCCTGCGGCGCGCGCATTTGCGTGTACCCTCGTCCCGACCTGTTCGGCAGTGGCTCCGTCCCCGACAGCGGTAAAGATGTCGAGCTCAAGCGCCGTCAGCAGGCAGCGGCTCGGCATGTAGCCGCGGACCATCTGATCGAGGCGATCGGGCAGCGTCCCTGCCTTCTCGCGGGCAGCCATTGCCGCACGGAACTTTTCGCCATGCTCGACCGACATGGCCTTCATCGCAGCGGCATCGGTCCAAACCAGACGATCGACGGCCTTGCCCCCGCGCAGATGTGTATCGACGATTTCGGACACATCCGAAGGTTGCACGCGCCGGTACCATACCCCTTCCGGATAGACGACCATCACCGGACCTTCATCGCAGAGTCCCATGCAGCCGCAGGTAGTGAGTTGCACATCGTGGTTGAGGCCGCGCGCCTGGATCTCGCGATCCAGCGCGCCGAGCACCGCGAACGACCCGCTGGCCGGGCAGCACGGGACGCCTTCTGGTTTTTGCTGCGTGCAGACGAAAATATGAAAGCGGAACGGTTCCATCGTGGTCTCCGATCATAGTCCGAATCGCAGATTGCAGATTGATGATTGATGATTGATGGTAACGCTTTATTGCCAGCGACGCCGAGCCAGTTCTGAGGACTTGCGTTTCCGCGGCCTTCGATTACCAACTCAATTTAAGGGCAAGCTGCATTTTTCTAGCATTCCCCGCAGCGTTCACAGTTCCGAAGAGGGTGCTGCTTGAGGGAGATGCGGGCGCTGTTCGCCAGGCTGTGCCCTGCGCAGTAAGAAACGGGGTATTGAAGATGTTGTACATCTCGGCGCGGAACTGCAACTTCCAAGGACCCGAACCCCACGGTCCGCTCTCGGTAAGTTCGGTGTCCTTGACGAACGACCAGTCAAAGTTCGTAAGGCTGTTCATGCGGACGCTGTTTCTGCCGCAAGTGCCGTCATTGCCCACAAACGGCTGGCTGAATCCCGAAATGCTGGCGGGCGCACCCAGCGTAAAGTGAGTGCCAGCGGGGTCGCAGTTGGCGCGAGTGTTGTCGAGACCTGGAGAAATAAAGTTGCCGTCGAGATTGACATCGGGGACTGCGAGCAGGCCTCCGCTTGGGTTCTGGACCGTTCCGGCCAGAACCGTAGCCGGCACGGCGGACTGCCACAGGTTCACCGACTCGAAGCTCCAGCCGTCGAGCGCCTTTCCGGCGACGCCCTTCCGCCCGCGGAAAAACGGCACCTGCCAGACCTCCGTGACGATGATCCGGTGGCGGATATCGAAATTGGAAACCGCCCGTTCCGCGGCCAGCTTCGACCCGTCCTGCGCAAAGCTGTTGTCATTGGCTTGAATGGCGGGATAGAAGTCGGAGGCATCGTCAATCGACTTCGACCAGGTGTACGAAGCCTGGAACTGTAGCCCGTGGGAGAAAGTCTTGTTGCCGGTGACCTGCAGCGAGTGGTAGACGGAGCTTCCTCCGTCGTCCAGTCGGTTCACTTGATCGAAGCGCGGATCCAGCCGGTTATTGGCGCCTCCATTGGGCCGTCCGTTTTCGTCTTTGTACGCTAGCACGAAGTCGGCGAAGCGCGCGGTTTCGTCAGCCAGGCTGGTGGCCGGAGCCGGACCGCCAACCACCGGGTTGATGGGAATCAGCCGCGTCAAGTGCGTGCCTTTGCTGCCAACGTAGCTCAGGCCGAACATGTAACTTCGTGCAAACTGGTATTCCATGCCGAGACTGTACTGCTGCGTGTAGGGGTTCCTCAATTGCGGATTCACGGTGTTGACGCTCCCGAAATTCAGCTGGCTTCCAAAGCTGCCAAGTTGAGCTTCGGTCGAAGACTGGATTGTCGCGGTGCCGTTCACAAGATTGTCGAAGCTGTTGGTTCCGGAGACTTGGCAGGGACCGGGGGGTGGCGCGCATATCAGGGTCGGCTGGTAGTTGAAAGGTGGCGCAGAGCGCGCGGCGGTGAGGATGTCGAAAGTGAACGAGTCCCAATAAATGCCATAGCCGCCGCGGAACACCAGTTTCCCGTGATGCGGGTTCCACGCGAAGCCCAGACGGGGAGCGACGTTGAAAGGGTTGCGGTCGACCGCCGGACCGCCCATGCGAAAGCTTCCCAGCGGGCCGGTGCGGGCATCGCCGATCGTCCCCGGCAGCGCAGGATCGAGAATTGACAGACGACCCTTCGCCTCGTTGAGTGCCCCCTGTACCTCCCAGCGGCCGCCAAGGTTAAGGGTCAGCGTTGGTCGCACCTTCCAGTCGTCCTGGAAGAAGAAGCTATAGACTCCCGTACGCAGGTCGCGCTGTGTGCTGCCAAACAATTGGGTCCAACTGCTGGGCTGGCCGGCGAGGAAGCCAGTCAGTGACGTGAAGGTGAAGATGCCACGCGTGTTGGTATCAGCCTGCGAATGGTCCTGGATTCTGCGCACATCAAAACCCATGCTCAGGATGTGCCCGCCGCGAGAGTGGCTGAGCGTGTCGTTGACCTGGTAGATGTTGAAGCGCCGCTCCTGAGGATCGATGTTCAGCGAGCCAAAGTTCAGTGGATCAGCGCCCACGATCTGAAATCGTGGGGTGGTAAGTCCGTTCTGGGGAAGGCTGAGAGCGCGCGCATATCCATAGGACAGCCGCAGTTGGTTGACGGTCCGCATGCTGACTGCGTAGGCATCGGTGAGATTGGCATTATTGAGAGCGAAGTGGACATCGGTATCAAATCCGGGCAGCGAATTCTGCCCCGAGGCGCGCGCCACGAACGAGCCCGAACTCTGCAAATAGCGCGCCGACAATGAATGCCGGGTACTCAGCTGCTGGTCGGCTTTGAGCAGCAGTTGGTAGGTATCGATGGGCGAAGGAATCTTGGTTACGAGTTGCCCCCAGTCCGGAGCGGAGGCATTGATCTTAGGCAGCGGCAGATAAAGGTTCATCAGATCAGCGATGATGGGGTCCGACGCGGTCGCGCGCGCCGTCGCGGTGGGCAGGTTGGCGATGGTCGTCAAAGCGTTGCCGCGTATGCTGCGGCCTTCATAGGCGCCAAACAAAAAAGTGCGGTTGCGGATCACCGGCCCCCCGGCGCTTATCCCGTAGACATTCGATTGCACGGGCGTAGCCTGGCCGCTCCTGTCCAGGTAATCGCGCGCGTTGAACAGCGTGTTCTGTACGAAGTCGTAGGCACTCCCATGCAACTGGTTGGTGCCGCTCTTGCTGACCATGATCACTTCCGCGTTCGACTTCACTCCGTATTCCGCGGAGAAGTTGCTGGTAAGGAGTTTGAACTCCTGCAGCATCTCCGGAGTGATGGACTGCATGCCGAGAGCGAAGCCTCCGTACTCCCAGTCATTGGCGTCGGTGTAGTCAAGCTGTACGGAGCCGGAACGGGCACGGCCGCCGTTGGCCGAGAAAAGTCCGGCTTGCGGTCCCAGCACCAGCACCAGCGAACCGCCGCCCCCAAAGGTGCTGCCGCCGCGCGGATTGTTCATGGCTTGCACGCCCGGCGCCAGGTGGATGAGCGAAATCATGTTGCGGCCGCTGCTGGGCAAGCTCGATAACTCCAGATCGGTGCGCGTGGTGCTGCGCTGGGCATCGGTGGTGTCCAGAAGGCCGGGCGCCTCACCGAGTACTTCGACCGTCGAGGATTGCGGCCCTACTCCCAACGTCAGGTTCCGATTGGTAGTCTCGCTGGTCGCGACCTGGATTCGTTCACGTTTCGTCGCGAAATGCAGGGCCTCTGCCGTCAGTTCGTACTCTCCGGAGGGCATGGCGAAGAAAACGTAGAGACCGTCTGCTCCGGTGGTATAGGTCCGCGTCGCGCCGGTGCCGAGGTTTTGCAGGCTGACCTTGGTCCCGGAGACCACTGCGCCGGTCGGGTCGAAGATCGTTCCCTCCAAACGGCCGACTGTGTATTGGGCTTGGAGAGGAACGGCAATCGCAGCGCCGAGGAGCAGGGCTGCCCATCGGATCAACAAGCTGTATTTGCACACAGACAACATGGACGGCCACCCTCGGTGTAATTTCGACAGCGCTGCTGCATTCTCTTAATCAGCGGGTAGCTCGGTATCCGAACCAGAAGCCCGAGAGGGAGTTCCCTCGCACTCCGGTTGGGAAACCGGCGCGTTGTCGAAGCGCCAGTGGCCGTTCGAAAAGCTGCGTGCGGCCCATCGAGTGCCCGCCTCGATCCATGTGAGGCGGGCGTCAGGGGATTGTTCCGGAGAGTGGGGCGCCTTTCAGTGATGCAGGTCACAATGACCTGTGATCTTCAGCATTGCCTGCCCGTCGTCGCCCGACGGACTTTCAATGCGGACTATCACTAAGAAACGTGACCAGGATCACAGACAGGATTTCAGAACCACACCACAATTCGTGCCTGCTTTTGCACGACAAAGTTTCCCGTAATCATCCGCCGCCCCAAAAGCGGGTTGCAAGAGGAACCACAGCATTAGGAGGCCATCTCATGGCAGCAGCTGAATCTAAAGTTGCAGCTTGGCCCGCGATCCCCACAGCCAAACCTGAAGAAGTCTATGCGGGACTCAGCGACCAAGCCAAGGCGTATCCACTCTTCCTGGAGTCAATCCTGCGCCCGGAACACAATTTCGAAAAACCGGAAGCGCTTTCCCGCCTGCGCGTGCTCGATTGCACGACCAGCATGATGATCGGGCACTGGTGCTCCTCGCAGCTTTCCGAACTGGGGGCCGAGGTCATCCAGGTCGAGCCCCCGGGAGGCGATCCGCTGCGTAAGCTGACACCCTTTGGCCGGCAAGAATACATGTTCGAAGACAAGGAAACCGGCGAGAAAGTCGGCGCCCAGTTTCTCCATGAGATGCGCAACAAATCCTCGGTCACGCTGAATGTTGCAACCGAGGAAGGCCGCAAGATTCTCCGGGATCTGGCCATCCATGCCGACGTGATCATCGAAAACGCGCCTCCCGGCCAGTGGGACGAGTGGGGGATCGGTTATCGCCAGTTGCGCGAGCTCAATCCCCGCCTCATTTACTGCTGGGTCGGCCAGCGCGGACAGTGGGGTCCTCTCAAAGACAAACCGGGTATGCTGGATCCGATCGCCCAGGCGGCCTGCGGGTTCGTTCACGGCACCGGAGATCCCAAGGAATTTGGCGGGCAGCCAACCCGTTCCGCGCTGTGGATGGCGGACCACGTCGGCGGCAGCTGCGCGGCCATGGGCATTCTGGCGGCCGTGATTTATCGCGAGAACGTCTCGGGCGAAGGCCAGTTCGTCGAAGCGACGTCGGCCGAAGCCATTATCCGCATCCTCGATTACAGCTGGGCCTGGTACTCGATGGATGGCAGCATTCGTCCGCGCTATGGCAACTGGGACCTGGCCATCAATATCTATGCCGTGAACCCCTGCAAGGACGGCTACATGATGGTGGGCGGCGGCCATGACCGCCTCTGGTACCGCATCTGGCGCACGGTGGGTGACGAATATCCCGCGGTAGAGGAAGAGATCCTCGGCGATCAACGGCTTCGGGAAGTCGCGGACCGTCTGGCCCACGACCAGCAGGTGAAAACCTACACGCTGCTGGGCGAGTGGCTCAAGGACAATGCGCGTGCCGACGCCGAGCGCAAGCTCTCGAAGCAGCAAGTGGCGTCGGGCGGCGTGCTCTACGTCAACGAGGTGGCGGAATACCCGCACTTCAAGTATCGCGAACATGTGGCGGAATTCGATTCGCCGCACTACGGCAAGATTCTTTACGGCACCACTCCTTACCAGCAGCACAAGACTCCGGGAAGGCTGAAATGGCTGGGCCGCCCGACCGGCTACGACAACCAGGATGTATTTCGGCGGCTGCTCGGTTTCACGGGCGAGGATTTTGCCCGGCTGCAGAAAGCCCACGTCATTTGACGCAGGAGGAATGGAATGGCAACACAACCTATTAATAAGAAGCAGTCATTCGAGGAGTTCTGCCGGGAAGCCTTCAATCCCAAGAAGGAATTCTCCAAGCCTGAAGTGTTGAAGGGATACCGGGTGTTGTCCTGTACCCAGTACATTTTGGGCCCCTCCTGCGCTTCCTACCTCGCCGAACTTGGCGCCGAAGTCATCAAGATCGAGGCCCCCCGGCGTGGCGAAGCGATGCGCCACACCACTCCGTTCAACGAGCCCTTCCTCTATCCCCTTTCCAGGTGGGTACCGGAGCGCGGCACGGGGTTGGGCTTTGTGGGGGCGAACCCGAACGAGTATTTCATCTCCATCGACTTCCACAAGCCGGAAGGACAGGCCCTGGTCAAGAAGCTGGCCGCCAAGTCCGACGTGTTCGTGGAAAACTACCGCCCCGGCACCTTCGACCGCTGGGGCATCGGATACCGTCAGTTAAAGGAGATCAACTCCCGCCTCGTCTACTGCTGGCTGGGTGGTTTTGGCGGCTGGGGACCGGGACGAGTCCGCGCATCGTACGACATTCTCGGACAGTCGCAGGGCGGCAACTTCGGCATGACCGGCAAGCAGGAGTACTTGGGCGGCGCGCCGGCCAAGCACACGATTTGGCTGGCCGACTACTGGGGCGGCATGATGGGTGCCACGCAGGTTCTGGCGGCGCTGTACTGGCGCGATCACGTCTCCGGCGAGGGCACCTTTACCGAGTACTCGCAGGTGCACGGCGTCACCCGCCAACTCGAGTATGCCTTGCCCCTCTACGGCAAGCACGGCATCACCCGCGAGCGCTGGGGCAACTGGGATACCCAGTTGTGCGTGCACGGCATCATCAAGTGCGGCAAGTCCTCCTACCCCAATTCCGAGAATCCTCAGGAACTGGAAGAGGGTTACATCATGATCAGCGCTTATGAGGACCAGGACTTCGCGCGCCTGTGCAAGGCCGTGGGTGAAAGCACGCTGGCCACCAAGTACGCCAAGGCTGACATCCGCATCAAGGCCCAAAGCCAGATGGAGATTTATCCGGCTCTGGAGAAGTGGGCAGCGGATAAGACGAAGGAGCAGGTAGCGGCGGTTATGGACACCAATAACATCCTGAATCAGCCGGTGTGGAACGCGAAAGAGGTCGCCAACCACCCGCACTGGAACGAGCGCGGCGCGCTGCGCTGGCTGGATGACCCGACCTACGGTGAACTGTTGCACCAGGCGCCGGGATACAAGATGTCGGCAACCCCACCGCGCCTGAAGTGGGCGCTGAAGCCGGTGGGCGCCGACAACGAGCGCATCCTGGGCGAGATCGCCGGGTTGTCGTCCGCGGATCTCAAGCGACTCGAAGAACAAGAATGTATTTGACGGAGACCAACTATGCTGCTCATTTGCCCGAAGTGCAAAACTAAGAATTACCTCGATCCGTATCCTTTCTGGAACTTCAAGGGGACAACCCAGTGCGCCGATTGCAGAACCATCTGGCGTATTGAAACCCAGGGAGGCGGGTGTGTGTCCGGGCCCGAGGAAGCCAAGGGTCCCGCGGACCTGTTGCCCGGCTTCGCCGAGAAGCAGGACAATTCTCCTATTTCCGGTCCGGGACTGACCCGGTCCGCGCCGCGCGCCCGCAAGGACGCGGTCTGTAAACCCATCCCCATGGAACGTAACATACGAGGTAAGCTCCTCAGCGGTCATCCGCTGAAGAAGGAAGACCTTATAGGCAGCAAACCGAAATTCATCGTTGCCGGATCCCATTGAAGGATAACTGGAGACAACCATGGCTAATTACAACAGTGACTGCCTGTGCGTCCGCTGCAAGCATCTGCGCGGGGCGCTGGATCCCAACATTCAAAAGGCCTACCTCGGCAAGTGTGTGAAGCGGGAGTGGCCGTTTACCCTCTCGATCACGCTACAAGGCTGGACGGAGTGTGACGTCTACGAGGCCAGCGGCAAGACGTATGTGCCACCCCAGCCGGTGGCCGCCAAGGCCGCAGTCGCAACCAGCGCCGGCAGCAAACGAGCGGAGTTCTATTACAGTTCCGCCCAGAAGCCGGGCGAGACCTTCCCGTGCGACATCAAGCGAGCCCTCGACTTGGTGAAGCAGTTGCAGGCTGCGGGTGTGGATTGCAAAGCCGTCGACGTTGCCGGCGTCAAAGACCGCTTCCCCATCTATCACAAATCGGTCAGCGGGCCGGATGCCAGTGTACGCCCGGTCTTCGGCGCAAAAGGCGCGCTGGTAGACGACTTTGGAACCACCGTCCCCGCACTGCTGGTCTTCGAGGGCGACCGCTATCCCACCATGGCTTTCCCGCGAACCGATGCCCAGCGCGGTACCATCCGCGTGGAGCAGGCTCTGGAGGATATGGTTGCTCAGACTGCCGCAGTCCCGGTAGGCAAAGTGGGATAAGGAGAATTGCAAGATGGCTGAGTATCTACCCCCACGCGAGTTCTGGCCGAAACGTGTCTACACCCTGCCCGAGTTCGCGACCTATGCTCCAAAGTTCAACCCTACGGAAGAACTGCTCGGCAAAGCCGTCGCTGCCGGTCGCGGTGACCGCATCGCCGTGCTCTTCGACGACCAGCGGATTACNNCTGGGAGTGAAGGAAGGCGACCGCATCATTCTCCGCACCCCGAACATCCCCCCGGCCCTGGTTGCCAACTTCGCGATCTTGAAGCTGGGAGCGGTATGCACGCCCACGTCGCCGCTGTTCTCGCGCAACGAGATCGCTCACGTTGCCAACGACTCGGAGGCGGTAGCGATCATCGTCAGCGCTGCGCTTCTGGGCGAAGTCGAGGCCGCGAAAGAGAACCTTCAGACNNTCGATCCCGTGCTCCGCAATCGCGAAGACGTGGGCCTGCTGCTCTACACCTCGGGCACAACTGGACGACCCAAAGGGACCGTCCACTTCGTGGAGGAACTGCTCATCGTGCCGGACAGTTTCGGGAAGTACGGCTGGAAGGTCACGGAAAACGACGTAGTCGGTGGCTCCGCACCGCTGGCCTTTGGGGCGGGCTATTCCAGTTACGCGACCATCCCCTTCCGTTTCGGTGCGGCGGCTTCGCTCATCGCCAAGTTCGACCCGGAGAAGATGTTCGACACGATTCAAAAGCACAAAGTCTCAATTCTGACTTTGGCCCCCACCGCCTACCGCAAGATGTTGCAGGTGCCGGACGCGAAATCCAAGTTCGATCTCAGCAGTCTGCGCGTCTGCACCGGCGGCGGCGAGAGCCTGACNNGGCACAACGGAGATGATGTATGTCTTCGCCTCCAACGTGGTCAGCCGCAAGGCCAAGCCCGGCTCCTTCGGCCAGGCCGTACCGGGCTACGAACTGAAAGTCCTCGACGAAGAAGGAAAGGAACCCAAGGCCGGCAACATCGGCCACTTCATGGCTCGAGGACCGACGGGCACGATCTATTGGCGCGATCCCGACAAACAGCGCCA
>PKXK01000205.1:0-11109 GCA_003132325.1 Acidobacteriaceae bacterium | reverse complement strand
TCGGTGTCATCGGCATACCCGATGAAGTGCGCGGCCAAATCGCCAAAGCCTTCGTCGTATTGAAAGCCGATCAAACTCTCAGCCCCGAAGATTTGCTTGCCTTCTGCAAGGGCAAGATTGCAACCTACAAGCTGCCTCGGGAAATCGTGATCGTAGACGAACTCCCCCGTACAGCCACGGGCAAGCTGCTGCGCCGTGTGTTGAAGCAGAGAGAGCCGGGGCCTCCGCAACCGGGCGCCCCGCTGAAGACTGGAACCGGTTAACAATTTCGAATCCGTGTAGAGACGGGGCTTGCCCCGTCTCGCACTACCCTGCGCGTGTCAGCCGCCTTCGCGCTTTGCCCTTGCTCTTCGCAAAGATTCTGTGGTCCTCCGCCTCGGAAATGAGGTAAAACTGTATCCGCGTTTCCCCGGGAGTGCTCTATGAATGACTTTCCCGCCCCTCAGTGGCTCTGCGAAAAGATTGTGGAACAGAGTTCGATCGCCATCATTGTTGGGGATCGCGAGGGCATTATGCGGTTGTGGAATGCCGGCGCGGAGTCGATATTCGGTTGGAGTGCCGCCGAGGCGCTAGGCAAATCCATGGACATGATCATTCCCGAGAAGCACCGCCCGCGTCACTGGGAGGGCTACGACAAGGTCATGGCAAGCGGAGTCACCAAGTACGGCAGCAGCGTGCTTGCTGTCCCGGCGCTGACCAAGGACGGCCGCCGCATCTCGGTCGAGTTCAACGTCGTGCTGCTCAAGAGTGCCGACGGGCAGGTCCTGGGCATAGCCGCCAGCCTGCAGGATGTAACCGCTCGCTGGGAGCGGGACAAGGCCCTGCGCGCTCGCCTGGCCGAAACGGAAGCCAAACTGAAACAAGCCGGTCTCCTGTCCGGTGTCCTGTCAGAAAACAAATCCTAGGCGATCGTGGGAGTTGACAGATGCCGACACTTCGCACCTTGCTGTCGAACGCCCTGCTTCTGTTGTGCATCGCATGGCCTGTCGCATGGGCACTGGGACAGGCGCCACCTGCGCACCTTTCGACGAGTGGGGCCTGTTCCTCTTCCGAACTGGTAGCCTTGCGCACCACCGATGGCGTGCGCCTGCACGGCATCGTCTTTCGCGCCGCGAAGCCGCGTCCGAGCGCCCTGTTGCTGGTCCATGGCTACGGCGGCACCTTCTACGGCGCCTACTTCGCGAAACTCGGTGAGGCGGCAGCCCAGGCTGGCTACGACACACTGGCATTGAACATGCGCGACCATGATGCCGGCCCCAAGAAATCATCCTTTACCGATAACCAGACCGATATCGCAGCCGGCGCCGCCTATCTGCGTCAGCTCGGCCACAAGCGCCTGGTTTTGCTCGGACAAAGCATGGGCACAAATCGCGTGCTGTACTACCAGGCCGCGAGCGGCGACCCCGACATTGCAGCCACCATCCTGGTGAGTGGTCCAGGCGACCTCTTCGAGTGGAACGTGTGGCAATTCGGAAAGGAGAATGCGCAGGCCTCCGTGGATGAAGCCTTGAGGCTGCAAAAGGCCGGCCACCAAGATGAGATGATGACGGTGGACCTCGGCCCCATCGGCAAGGCGCTCTACACTCCGCAATATCTTCTCAGCATGCGCGGCCCGGATCGGCGCTCGAATCCTTACACGAACCTGGCCAAGGTGAAGAACCCGATTCTCATCGTGCAAGGCACGGCCGATAAGCTCATTGCACCGGACATCGGCAAAAAGCTGCAAACCGCAGCCGGTCCCACCGCCGTGTTGGNNTATTGGGCTGGATGAACACGGTCGCGCCGTAACAGGCTGCGGAAGAGTCGATACATCCCTGTAGAGACGCGGCTTGCCGCGTCTCCGGCGGCGGAGGAGACGGGGCAAGCCCCGTCTCTACAGGGCGGTGTTCTAGGGGCGCGGCTTTAAGGCGGATCTCCGCGGAGGAGTCGCAAACAGAAGAGAAGTCGCTAACTGAGGTGTCCCATGAACGTGGAGCGCGTCACAACCTTGGCCGCCACCGACGGCCACAGCATTCCCGCCTACCTGCTCGCGCCGTACACTGCGCAAGGCGGCGCCGTCCTCATCCCTCCCTACGGCGCAACCAAGGAGCACATGCTAGGAATCGCCGTAACCCTGGGAGAAGCTGGCATAGCCACGCTAGCCATCGACCTCTGCGGTCACGGAGAAAACAGCACCGCCATCGGTCCGGTGATGCGCGACGAGGTCGAGTCTGCGATTCGCTACGTACGCCGCTTCGGCCCGGCCGCGGCTCTCGGCATCAGCCTGGGAGGCCGGCTGGCATTGATGTCGTCCGCCGATTGCATGGTCGCGATTTCGCCCTCGGTGGTGGCCGCCATCTCGCCACAAGGCAAGTGGATGTTCGAGACTTTTCCCAGTCCCACGGTACGTGAGCCTTACCCCGGGTATGTGGTCGAGTTGCTGGATGCTTTGGGTCCGGTGGCGCCCCACGATCGGCCTTGCCTGCTGCTGTATGCCGAGCGCGATATCCCCGCCATTCTCCAGGGTGCACCGGGATTGCAGGCGAGCCTTGCGAAGTCCGAGTTGCGCTATGTCAAAAACGACCTGCACCCCGAGGTTCAGCATGACAACGGTTTTATCCGTTACCTGCCGCGCTGGTTCAACCACATGGATCTAAAATTCAACTACGAGGTGCTGGCCGTCACCGCAAGCTGGCTGAACGAACGCTGGGGCAAGGCCCAGGTTGCGTAGCGCCGGCATCTTGCCGGCTGTCCCGAGGGCGTCTCGCCCTCGGCNNCAGCCGCCGGGACGGCGGCGCTACTTTCGCGGCGCAGATCATTATTGATGTGACGAAGGAGTCAAAACGATGCAGTGGGAATATTTCGATCGCATGGTGGTTTTCAGCGAGAGCGAAGAGGGTATGGTCAGCGGCCTGGATTCGTGGATCAACGACGCCGGCGCGGACGGATGGGAGCTGGTCAGTTCGGTTCCCTTGATCGCACCCAATAAGGATGGCGTCGCTTACGGCACCATCGGCATCCACATGGTGTTCAAGCGGCCCCACGAAGCGCCGCCGAAAGCGTGAGCCCGATATGTCTGATTTGCGCGGACGGGCCTTGATTGAAAGCCGGTTCGGAAAACTGGGCTCGGGCCAGCAGGCGGTGGTGATCGGGGACGAGGAATACGATCTCCCGACCCTGCTCGCCCGCATGGATCTCAATTTCGAAGACAGCTGGCCGATTGACATTCATGCGTTACCGGAGAATCGCTTCTGTGTCCGCTACTACGATGGACAGGACCAGCGCATCGTGGCCCACGAATTCGACGCCAGCTTCGTGTTCATTGCTGAAACGCGAGGCCATATTGCCGAGTGGATCGGCGAGGATGCCTACTACGATTGGTTCCGAAGCATGGCTCGCCGTCCGCCCATTCCCGGCGCCGACGGTTAAGTTAGGAGCCTGTGGTGAAAGTGAGATTCGTATCAGGGTATGCCTTCAGGCATACCATAAGCGCTGTGTTATGAGAGCGCCTTTAGGCGCTGCTTGTGGACACTGGAGTTTCACCACAGGACCTTCCGCATTGACATTGACCAGGTCGAGATGAATACGCCGCCAGACCGGGAGCTAATCGAGCGCCGCTTTGGCCCGCTGGGCAGCGGCGCGCAAAGCCTCGCGATTCGGGGAGTACAGTATTCCCTCGCGCAGTTGCTCGCGCAAATTGGCGCCGAGTTCGACGACAGCAAGCCCATCGATGCGCTCGCCTTGGCGGGAGGAGGTTACGTGCTCCGCTACATTGACGGCCAGGACCAGCGCGTGGTTGCGGCCGAGTTCGACGAAGACTTTCGCTTACTCGGCGAAATGCGAGCCAGCCTCTCGGAATGGGAAGGCGATGGCTCGAACCTGGCCTATTACAGCGGACACTGAAAGCAATGGATTGGTTTAACCGAAACTGGCGCGGGCTGTCGTTCGTCGGCATCCTGATAGCGGTGTGGGCCATCGTAGCCGCGCTGCGCCTGATCGATCCCATTATCCTTCCAGCGCCATGGAACGTGGTCCGCGCCGTCCCAGGCATGCTCCGCGAAAGACTGTTGGCGGATATCGCCTTGACCCTGGGCCGTGTGCTGGCGGCTTTGGCGGTGGCCTGCGTGTTTGGTATTCCGGTGGGCTTGTTTCTGGGTTATCGCCAGCGTGCCTACAAGGTCGTCGAAGGACCTCTGCACGCGCTGCGCTCCGTTCCCGCGTCCGCGCTGTTCCCGTTGTTCCTGATCGTGGCCGGAGTCGGAGAGACGTCGATCGTGGCGCTGGCAGCCTATCCCAGCCTGCTGGTGATCATGGTGAATGCGATTTCGGGCGCATCCCTGGCCAATCAGAGCCGCCTCTACCAGGCTAGGCTGCTAAACCTGAACGCCTGGCGCACGGTTTCCGACGTGCTCTTTTACGAAGCCCTGCCCAGCATCTTCGATGGCATAAGGACCGCGGTTTCCTACTCCCTCGTGCTGGTGGTGTTCGTGGAGATGTTCATCGGCCTGGGGGAACGCGGGTTGGGGCGCGGCATCTATCTTTACCAGTCCAGCTATCGCATCCCGGAAACCTACGGAGCGATCATGATTGCCGGCATGATCGGGATCCTGCTGAACTGGGTGGTGACAAGGCTTCAGCATCACATGCTGCGCTGGCTGCCGAACGTGCGCGAGGAGGGGTGAGAGAAGAGTTCAAGATACTGGCAAGGTGTGGAAGCACTCAGGTTTCGTATCACGTCATCGCTTTAGCGATGCCGCAAGCCGCCACTTTTCGACGGTCCTTTTGGGGGCTGAGGTTCCAGATCTCACCCTCAGTTCCCTGGGGCACCCGCCCTAACGTCTATGCCTCTTTCTGGCACGCCTCGCATGTTGCGCGATGCCACATCATTTCCTTGCTCTTCAGCGCCGCTCTTTCCATCGCGGCCTTGGCTATCTGTTTCGATTTCCTGTCCGAAGTCCCAAGAAGCTGCCGATTTTCAGAATAGGTAAATTGAGCGTACTGCCGCATTTCAGACTTGTAGCCACTCTTTAAGCGCTCGTACTCTTCGCAAGGCATAACCAGCTCTCAGGTGAAGAGTAACACTTCCGGATGGAGAATATAAGACGAAAGAGGTAGGATTCTGGCATGAGGGAAAGCGGTGAGATCATTGGTGGTCATAATTGCTGAGATGCGGATAGCATATTGACTGCGGGCTTGACATCCGCTGCCGAGCGCAGGGGGAGAAAGACTTTTTTCAGCAACATTCTAAAGCTCTCGCCGGGAGGGAGATCAATGCGTTACTGTCTAAAACCGCTATTCGTGATCGTTCTTTGCTTGCCGTGCTTGGCCCAATCGCTTTCACAGAGGATTTCGTTAGAGCTTGGCAGTGTCACCGTTTGGCTTGGAATGCCACATCAGGAGGTCGTCAACAAGTTTGTCGCCGCCGGCTACAAGTTAAACACTGATCTCTCAGACAAGCGTCGCGTAGTATTTGAGGGTGTGGACCATCATTTCTATACACTGCAGTTTATAGACGAGCGGATGACTTATGCTGATCGTGAATGGTTTTCATCCAAATCAGGGTCAGATGCGTTTCAGACAACAATAGCTGCGTTAGGATCGATCTCTGACAGTCGGTCTGTGACTTGCTCGCTCAGCCATGAACCCAGCAACAAGCCTGAAATGCAGGCTGACAGGCTCTTCATCTCCTGTGGCAAGAGATCGTTTCTCCTGATGGATGCCAGAACACGCGACGAGCATTACTACACAGTGTCGGAGCGCATCGGAATGATGCAATAGGGGGCTGGCCCACCCTTTCCACTATTCGAACTCCGAGGGTGCCCCGTCCTTGTCGCGTTCTTTGCGACAGGGCGGGGATGTTGACTTTCCCAATTGCGGAACAACCGTGGAGAAGTTTAGCGTCTCTGGTTTCGCAGTCTAGCCTCTGGGTTACGATGCTGTCATGCCATGGGGCCTCAAGCGGTTTCAGGAAGCACGCTGTCTGCACTTTGTGACGTTTAGCTGCTATCAACGCGCTCCGCTTCTCGGCACAGCGCGAGCCCGCGACATCTTCGAGCAAACCTTCGAGCAGACGCGGCAATGGTATGGATTCTACGTCGCCGGGTACGTGGTCATGCCCGAACACGTTCATCTGCTAATACTAATGAGCGAACCGGAACGGGCCAAGCTTTCGGTTGCGCTGCAAATGCTCAAGCAGAATGTAGCGCGTCGCTTGCGTTCGCCGGAGGGCGGTCTGTTGTGGCAGCCGCGCTATTACGACTTCAATGTTTGGAGTGAGGCCAAGCGGATCGAGAAGTTGCGTTACATCCACCGTAATCCGGTGAAGCGGGGTCTGGTGCAGAGTCCTGACGATTGGGCGTGGAGCAGTTTTCGCCATTATGTTTCAGGATTTGAGGGAGTGGCAGAAATTGAGTCGCAGTGGACCGCGCGGAAGCGGGAGCGGATGGGAGTCGTGGTGGGGATTGGAAGTCAAGATCCCCGCCCTGTGTCTGCACAGAACGCAGACACAAGGACGGGGCACCCGCTAGATTTGAAATGAGCGAAAGGGTGGGCCAGCCCCGATCTGCGGCTGGCTTTTTCACTTCATTGATGGAGTTGAAGGGGTTAATTCTCACTGGGCCATCCTCCTAGAGAACAAGCAAGCTTATCACTGAATTCGGGAGGCTGGGCGTTACCATTTGTCCAGCTGTTTTTTATCGATGGTTTGAAATACTGTCTCGATCATATGCTCTGTAGTCAGAGACAAATCCTCAGGCAATTCCGGCATCTTAGCCGCAGCATCAGCCAACAAGTCGAAATTTCTTTTATCAGGCAAGAAGTCCTTTCGATGTTTGTGCATAAACGAGTTAAGGGCAAAGAAAAAAGTTCTACATCCTACTGCGCCGCCTGGGCCGCTCATACTGGGGTTAGTTTCACAGGCTAACTCTACGGTTGCAATCTTGTCTTGTACATCCTGATCCCAGTCCTGCCGCGCCTGTTTCTTCGCTTTGTGTTTCTCAATAGCTGCCACAATTATATTGCCGAGAGCGGTGCCGAGAACCTGTCCGGCTTCGTAATCCCGTTGGATTCGTACCCGACTGTAGTTGTTGTCATCATAGGTAGTGCAACTGAGATTGCCAGCGATTCTGGTGCAGTACGACTGCGACGATGATCCGTCGCCGCCGTAGCTGGTGCATGCAATATTGCCGCCAACGTCAGTGCAGTATGTTTGCACCTGAGCGAAGATCGGGACACATAAAGTGAACATCAGAACTATCAGAATCACCAATCGTTTCGTGTTACTCTCCTTTGACGTTCCAGAGACTCAAGAGCATCTTCCACCGTTTCGACCACGCAGACTTGTCCGCGCCAGAGCAAATGGAATTGTTTTTCGTCATCCGTCAACTTTGAACGGCAACATCTTGGTGAACTCCTTTTCGCTTGGATTAGTGGGCCACACCAGAATCCACTCGCTAACGGGATCAAGCTTTACAGGTGTGACCAGAGTCAATACCCGCTCGCCCATGTCTCGTTGCCACTCTACATCTGTGCCGACAGGGAACTGAGTATTTGGCTTCCATATGTGTGCTCTTGTCCCCATCGTCCGGCTGGAGTCCACGACCAAATTGAAAAACGGGGGAGGTTGAAGACCTACAACGTGGGGATTAGACAGATATTCCTTGAGTTCTTTATCCCTACCGAGTAACTGAAGAACTTGTTGCCTCTCGTGCCACTTTACTTCGACCAGAGTATCGCCGGGCCGGGTCCAATCCTCCTTTGCATCCTTCATTAGGGGACTCGTCCTTTCGCCGGGTGCCGGCTCATTCACGTTTTTTCGAATGGTGGGATTGTCGCAATCTTATTGAGAGGCGAGGGCGCAGTCAAGGTCGTGTACTCGTCCGGTAGTGGCTGAATATTTCAGCCACTACCGAAATCCTAGTGGTTACAGCCTGGCGTTCGCGACCTTCCGGGGCTCAGGCGCCGGCGGCGCGCGCGATCTTCTCGGCCAGCTTGCTGTTGAACTTGGCAGCGTCGATAACGAAGCGCTCGTGCGTGCCTTCGGAAATCTTGTCGATGCCGTCGTCCGCCACAACTGAGAAGCTGAGCTTGCGGCCTTCAACCTTCTCGAGTTTGACGCGCACGGTCACGGTCATTCCCGGTGGCGTCGCAGCCGAGTGAGTGAAGTTGACCACGGTGCCGACGGTCTGCTCCTTCGGCCAATCGAGATGGGGAAGGATGGCCTTCAGGCAGGCCCACTCCAACAGCCCAACCATGTAGCCCGTGGCCAGCACCTTGGGCATCAACTGGAATTCCGGAGATTCCGGGTAGAGGTAGGGGACGGTCTTGTTTTCGGGCACTCGAAACTTGAATTCATAGGTTAGGCCGGGCTGCAACGTATCTTTCATAACTGACTCCTGTCACGAATGAAATGGTAACGCGCGCTGTGGATCGGCGCAGCGAGAGCCGCACCCTATCTCCATATTTTTGAATAGGATACACGTAAGTCCTTATTCCTCAAAGACCTGGCCCGTTCCCTACCCAAAAATAACAGCTAACTTATTGATTACAAAATACCTTACAAGTAAGTCCTTATTTCTCAAAGACATGGCTGGAATGATTCCATAAGTCTTTGATTTCACAAGACCCATCCAGAGGGGTCAAACCACGGACGGGACTAGCTAAACCAAGCCATCGCGGATACCGTTAATCAGCGCCTGCTGCATGGCGTCGTAATCGGGCGTGTTCTCCTGGCGGGGAAAACCCAGGTGGAAATCGAGATCGGACATCACCTGCACCGGACGTCTGGCGATGATGATGCACCGCATACCCAGCGCGAGCGCATCGGAAACATTATGGGTAATGAGGACCAGCGTCATCCGATCGTTGAGCGCGAGCTCGTGCAATGCGGATGTGATCTCCGCTTTCACCTTGCCGTCGAGAGCTGAAAAGGGTTCATCCAGAATCACCAGTTTCGGCTTCCATGACAGGCAGCGCGCAAGTGCCAACCGCTGCAGCTCGCCTCCGGAAAGCTGCGCGGGATAAACGTCGGAAAGCGCGCTCAGCCGGAACAGGTTCATCAGGTAGCAGATGCGGTCGCGGCGCTCGCGGCCTTCCCACCCCAGTTTCTGCAAGGGATAGCGCACGTTCTCGAGGACCGTCTGCCAGGGGAAAACGCCGTTCATCGGATGTTGGTCCACGTACACCAGGTCCGACGGCTGGGTAAATTCCGGGGAACGCCGGACGATGCCTCTTTGTGGGATGACGATGCCAGCCATGATGCGCCCCAGCGTGCTCTTGCCCGCGCCGCTGGCGCCCATGATGGTCACGATCGAACCCTGTTCGATGCGCAACGAGAAGTCCTTGTACAAGGTTCCATTGAACAAGGCCCCGTTGCCGCCGTTCAAGCGCGCGGCATAGGAAAAGTCGATGTCCTCCAGTTCCAGCGCGCCGCGGGTGGAAAGCGCTGGACCGGTCATCGCGCAGGAACCGCCGGCGTAGGATCCACCAATCTGTGGGCGTCGATTCGTTCCGGGATCTCGCCAATTTGGTAGAGCAGGTCGATGAACTGCTGGATGTTCGAGATATCAACCTGGTTAGACAGCGTGACGTCGGCGACATTTACCTGGGCGGCGATTTCCGGAGGCAGCTTGATGTACTTGGTCAGCAGGGCGCGCGACTCGGCCGGGTGTGCCGCCATGTAGTCCACTCCGTGCTGCAAGGCGCGCACGGCGCCGGCCGCCGCCTGCGGATGCTTGTGCTCGAACTCTCGCGAGATCACCGAAGCGCCAATCGGACACGGGTTGAGCAAATCGGCATACACCGATCCGAAAAGTTGGCGATAGCCGCCGTGAACCAGAGCCGTGGTGGTGACGGGTTCGTAGGCAAAAAGCGCGTCGACCGCTCCGGACGCGAGGCTGGAGATCTGGGCCTGGGGTGGCAATTGCACCATGGAAATCGTGGCCGGATCGACTCCATGCTTCTTGAAAAACGCGCTCAGCATGTGACTGGGCGCGGTGCCGGGAAACACTCCGATTTTCTTCCCGCGCAATCCCTCGACGGCATGAATGGGAGACTCCTCCTTCACGATGATCTTGTCGAGCGCGTTGGAGTCGTTCATGCGGCTGTGCGAGAAGATGCGCACGCGCCCGGGGCTATGGATTTCCAGCTGAATGATCGGCACCAGCGACGTGCCCGGCAGAATATCGGCTTGGCCGGCGACCATGGCGTTCACCAGATCGTTGCTGCTGCTGAGCGCGATGGCCTTCAGACGCAGATTTTCCTTGTCGAAGAGTCCCTGTTCCTGGGCCACGAATACGGGCAGGCTCGGGATGATCTGCAAGTAAGCGACCCGAACTTCCGCGCGATCCTCATGAACCCGCCGGCAGGATGCGAGAAGGCCGGCGAGGGAAACCGCCGCCACGCTGATCATCAAAAGCAAAATCGAAGGCAAACGTTTGGACCGCATGGTTCACCGTCCCGAACCATTCTAGCCTCGCGGCAGATCGCAAATCGACCAGAAAGAATCAGGTGCGGAGCAAAACCCCTGCGTGCTGGTTGCGCAACCACCGGACTCGTAATAGGCTGCGCTTGATCGGCAATTCAATCCATCGTCATCATGCAAGGAGTAGAGCTATGGCAAGGAAGTCTAGATCGTCCGGAGATCCGACCTCGGCGAGTTCGGGATGCGCTACGGCGGCAGACGCTCAAATCATTCTCCAGTTGTACGATCTGCGACGCGACCGAGAAATGCGACAAGCGCGGCATTTTATCTCCGCCGAGTTCTGGCCGGAAAGTGCCGAGGAAACGCTGCGACTGGCGCGGGCGTATCCCAGCCCGGAAAATACGTGGTTGCGGCAAGTCACGAGCTACTGGGAAATGGCGGCATCGTTTGTGTTGCGCGGCGCCTTGCATGAGGGCCTTTTCTACGATGCGAGCGGTGAGATGTATTGCGTCTATGCGAAATTCAAACCTTATCTACCCGAGATCCGCCAAAAACTTCCGTACTTTTTGCTTACCGTCGAGAAAGTCGCGATGAACACGCCTGAGGGGCGGAAGCGGTTGGAGCGGCTGGAAAAACGCCTTGCCCGGCGCAGACAGAAACTGGCGGAGCGCTCGGCGACTCTGGCCGGAGCCTCGGCCGGCTTCAGCTAG
>PKXK01000069.1 GCA_003132325.1 Acidobacteriaceae bacterium | reverse complement strand
CCATCAGAACCTCGCGCCGAGCTTTTGCCGCACTCTTCGCCACTGGCAAGAAAGTGAGCCTCCGGGTAGTTGTCCTCTTCCATCACGAATGGATAGATTATCTTTAATTCGCAGAAGTGTTTCACTTCAATGCCTCTTTCTTAACAAGCCGCTTGCCGCCTCTCAGCGTGCGGGCCTTTATGCTTTCCATGACCGTATCTTCCCAGAACGACAATGCGTTTCTCGATTGCTTTTCTTCGTCCATAAATCCCCCAATCTCTGTCTCTGTGATGAAGCCCGCACTTGCCGTGACTACTGGCTCCGTCGGCTGTAACTTCTTGCCGTTGGGGATGGCCATGGAGCCCAGCCCATCCGATTCGTAGAACAGGCCGATGTACCCGTTGCCGAAGTCTATGGCCTGGGCCGCGTCGCCCAGCTTGCTCGACAGCGTTGCGCCGTCGATGGCAACGCCCCCCGCTTCGACGTTCAGCAGGGTGGGGAAATTCGACTCCCGACCGCCGTAGATGGCGAATCGGTCGGTGTCTGGGTTGAATTCCAGCACCTTGAATGTCCAGCCCAGGGCGGCCAGGCGCTTGAAATCGGCTACGACCTGCCGGGCCTCGATCGGATCAGTTATCACTTCTGCGTAATTGTTGGATGCCATACTCTCTCCTATTCCTACTTAATACTGCTGCGCGCTCCTCAACTCACCATTTAGCCAGCGGCCGGTCGTCAGAATCATGAGGCGCGGAGGCTCTGACCGCGGCGAAGGATTTCGGTACTGCCGCGATCGGTCCCCCATACGTTCGATTTGCAGATGCCGTGTGGATAGCTCTCACGGCTCTTCCTCGAAATCATTAGGTAGTGGTCCCCAGAGACCTCTAGGTGGTAGTCCCTCCGTCCATCCCTTCGCGATCAAGATGTCGTAGTGCTCGGCGCAAACCCAGATGCCCAACGGAACCTGGTACCTGGCGGGGGCCCAAAGGAACCACCGGGCGAATCCTGCCGCAGAACTCTCCGTCCCCGAGCCCCTGGCCCGGGCTGACGCAGAACTCGCACGGCACCCGGTTCTCCGCGATCTCGCGCTTGAACTGGTCGTTGTCCGTCTCGAACTCGTCGCCTCTCATCGCGCGTTCCCTCTCTCGGGCGTCGCGCTCTCGCGAGGTTCGTCATTGCTCCGCGTTTCTTCAGCTTCCTCGTCGTCCCCAAAAGTCTTGGTCCGCCAAGCTTCCTGCTCTTCCTCGGTTCCCTTTGTAAACACGCGCCAGTCTTAGTCGGTTATCTTGGGATAGCGCTTGCGGAAGGATGCGACGGCGTCCTCACGCTCCTTTCGCATCGCCTCCGCCCCGAGGACATGGTCTAACCGATGCAGCCGCCGGTTGATGTACTCGCTCCAGCGCCACACACTGCTGCCGGCGGTCTGGTCCACGAACCAATCAAAGTCGTGCTCGATACGTTCCAGCAGCCAGTATTCGGCGAGTTGCTTGAGCTCGTGCCTGGTGGCCACGAATTGCGGCAGCTCCTCGCCGCCCTCGCCGTTGATGGCAACGACGCTGCCGATGACGGATGGCCCTGCGGCCATGGTGCCCAAACCGTCGGTATCCCGGTTGGCGCCCTTCGATTTCTGCAGTCGGTCGAGGTAGTCGCTAACATTGCTTGCTGGCGCCCGATTTTCGCTTAGCTTCTCGTTCATATTGTCCTGTGTCTTCTCCCAAAGTTTTCGTCGTTAGAATCCGATCATCGGGAATGGACCGAATACCATCGCCAATGTCCCTGCGAGCGACCGCAGCGTATCGACTTCTTCCTGTGTGGCGTACATCCCACGCTCGTCCTCGCTGCGCTTCTCATAGCGCGTGTTCACTTCCGCCTGCACGAGCCTGATGGCTTGCAGGAACGTTGCTTCTTTTACCTTCTTCAATTTGCTTCCTCCACTTCGAATCCGGTGTCGCTCTTATGACTTCATGGCCAGATCCACAACGCCATCGTCAATTACACACTTCACGACCTAACGACCGGCGCCACAGAGGCTTCATTCCTCGGGACGACTCGTCAGCGCGCTGGGCAAACCACCCTCTCTCATAAATACTCAGTCCTCGAACGAAGCCTCGAAGTCCGCGAGTGCCTGTTCCTCGTCCATCACGATGTCGAGGTGGACCGGGCAGAAATACCTGCCGCCGTACTTGCCCGCGGCGGGCAGGGAGCAGCGACCATAGTCGTCAGCCCACAGCGGAAGGCCGATCGCCTTAACGAAGTCGCCATACTGGTACTCACACTGTTCGTTCATTTGAACCTCTGGTGAAAGTTGATGTCCTTTTCTTCCTCATACGATGTTGTCCTCCTCGCCGAGCCTGGCTTTTTCCACCAGATCGGGCTACAGTCCCTCGAAGTGCTCGATGCATTCGTGGCAGTCCTCGTTAACTATCTCGAGCAGTTCCGATCTCGCTTCGAGCATCTCCAGGGCGCCGTGCTCGACGAGGCGGCAATTGGTGCCCATCGTGGCGCTCGCCGCCAGGTGCCTCGCGCACAGCGGCTCCCCGTCAAGCGTGCCGCGCACCAGCCTGCCGCAAGGCACGTACTCCTCGCCCGGCTCGGGGTCGCCGTCGGCGTCGTAGTCGCCGCTCCACGATATGTCCATCGAGCAGCCCTGGCCGGTCGCGGAGTATGCCAGCCTGGCGCTCGTCCTTTTGTCCTCCTTCATAGGATTTCCTCCTCCAGTATTGCTGCGACCCTTTTGCCGCAGCGGTCGTACCCGTCGAGCAGCGCGTCGGCGCTAATGGCGGCCTGCAAGCGGGAAAGCAGGTAGTCGTCCAGGGCGCACTCCCGATCCTCGCTCGTCCGACAGCAGCACAGGACGGAGTCGGGGACGGAAACGACCAGGGCACCGTACCTCGGCGGGGCGGTCTCGGTCGCCGGTATGTGCCAGGGCACGCTGAAATCGGTTGTCTTCACAGCAAGTCCTCCAGGTTGTCCAGTGGGTCGCGTTCCGGCGCGGGCCGTGGGGCGTGCCACCTGTCCCAATGCTCCGCGCACAAATAGAGGCGATGGCCGTCCTCCTCGCCGGGCAGTGGATGGTCGCCGGGGTCGGGTGAGCACATAGCCCACGGCGGGCTTGCCGCACACGGACGGGTCGCCGGGGTCGCTTGAGGACATCACCCACGGGCCGTCGCGGAGAATGATCATGCAGGTCTGCCTCATTTGTTCCTCCGCAGGGCCTTGTCCATGAGCGCCAGGAACGGGTCGTCCTTCCGGCATGCGGGGCATGTGCCCGTGAAGATCGTGGGCTCGCCCTCGGTGAGCATCTCGTACACGTCGAGCGCCAGTTCGGTCGCGAATTCCTTGGCGCAGAGCTTGCACGGGATCGTGATTTCCTTGGTCTCTGCGTTTCCCATCACAATTCCTCCTCTGCCGTGATCGATTGACATCAGCTTTCTCCTCCCCCTGTCCGGTGCTCGTACAGCCCGAGGGCCAGGGCCCAGCGACCGGGTTGAACCGCGGACCCGCCCTCGCCGGGTGTGCTTCACTTCAATACGCACTTTCCTGAAGATTCAGGAATTCGGAGATGCAAGAATGATCGGATCCTGCTGCGGGTCACTCTTTGTTCTCCTCAGAGTTCTTCCATTTCGCACGGAGGCCTGTCCGCGATGAAGCAAGCCCCGTTCGGCGCGCAACTTGAGGCATATCTGCCCGCTGTCAGCCACCAGCAGTTGGCAAAGGTGTTCCATCACGGTGCCTCGTCGTAGCAGTTCGCAGCCTTGACGCGGTACGTCTGCTTTGTCGTCGGGTTCCAAACCCACTTCGGAGGCTGCTTCGCCGACCAAACTCTCCAAATGTCAATGAACACTTCCTCAAACTCTTCCCAGTCAAAGGGTCGACCAAGGCTGGCGAAGTAGATCACCGCCGTGTTCAATACCGCCTCTGGCGCTTGCTTGGGGGCAAAGGTGTCAAAGATGATCTTGGCGTCAAATTCCTTGTGGAAGCGGAACGCCTTGCGGTCCAGGTCGTTGCGCTTCCGATCCCAGACGTACTTGGCACGCTGCTCGGCCAATGCCTTTTCCTCGACAGCCTGGCGCTCAGCTTCCACCATGGCAGCAAGGCGCTGGCGCTCAGCCTCAGCCTTGCGTTCACGCTCTTCGGCGGCCAGCTCGCGCAAGGTCTTGGTGTGCATGAGACAGTGCTCCTGGCAAATCTCGCAAGAGTCAAAGCCATGCTGGTCGTAATCGTTGAGCAGGGTGAGTTCACCCACGGTCAGGGTGTTAAGGAACTGCTGAGCGGAACGGATGTACAGCCGCTTGTCGTCCTTGGACGCATACTTGTGGTTACGGTGTAGGTGGTTCCACTTGATAATGGAGTGGACCCCGATTTTGA
>PKXK01000246.1:53318-53489 GCA_003132325.1 Acidobacteriaceae bacterium | reverse complement strand
CGTCAAAATCCTTCGAATCCTTGAAATACGACATCAGGGGACGGACGAGGTGGGCAACGTGGTCATCGAAAGCCGTGGCTGCCAGCTTGTAGCGCGATCCCGCGGCAGACACTGGCAACGTGGAGTTCAGAGAGAGCTCAAGATAGATCCCCTGGCGGAAGGCCACGAATT
>PKXK01000246.1:0-53233 GCA_003132325.1 Acidobacteriaceae bacterium | reverse complement strand
CCGACTGGGCATTGGCGGAAGTGTCATCCGGGTGGTCATCCGCAACCGGCGGGGGCACCGCATCGTTAAGCCAAATGGAGATGGGCTGCGCGTTGAGAAACACCTGCCCCTGCAACAACGCCGCCTGCTGCGCGGTCTCATCCTTGGCGGCCACCAGTTTGAGAGCGCCGTTCCTCGGCAGATACACCATCAGGTTTTCCGGACGCTCCATGGAAACTCCCATCACTTTTCCCATGATGTGATGCGAAATTTCCACCGCATACCCTTGCACATGCTGGTTGTTCTGAAAGCGCGGAACCGCGGCTTTCAGGATCGGCATGACCACATTGAGAAAAGTGCTCCGCGCCCGCTGCTCGGCAGTGATTTTTTTCGCGGAGTACGCGGCATAGTAGTTGCCCGTGATCGCGAGCACAGTCTTGCCGCTATAAGTGTCGAAACGAATGGACGTTTGATCCGCGACTTGTTGCCGTGCTTGGTCCAGGTCGAGTTTGCGGCTGAGGTAGAACGGATAATCGAAATGGGTTGCCAGAATGTCCGCCCCTGCCTGCTCCAGATCGTCCATGTATTGCTGCTGCAGGGCGCGCAATGCGGGGTCTTTGATTTCCACCGGCGATACCACTTGAGCCCGCGCGGCGCTGGTCCCGATCAGGCCAAGAAAGATCAGACCAAGAACGAACCGACCAAGTACGCATAGAATAAGACCCAGCCCACCGGCCCTACTTCTGTGCATAGACCATTCCGGAAGCATGATAGGGAGGATCGGAGATCAGGCGGATATAAGCAATCAGCGCCTCAATCTCCGCCTTGCTGAGAGTAAAGCTATACGGGGGCATCAACGCAGATTTGTTCAGTGCCGGTCCGCCGTGGCCGATGATGGCGGTCAGGTCGGCATCGCTCATCTTGTTGAGGGTGTCTCCCTCGGTGAACGGGTGCGGCTTGACCTCAAGATTGTCGTAATTGGAAACCCGCTCCGGCGTTGACTCTGGATTGTGGCAGCGGGCGCAATACTTGTTGTCGAGCTGAAATCCGAGCTGCTCTTGATATCCGAGCGCTATTTCTTCAATCTTCAGTTCGACTGACTTCTGAGCTTTGGTGGATGTGTGCGCGATAAGCTGATATCGGCCTGCCATGCTGCCCAAAGCTACGTTGGCGCTGAGCTGTCCGCTGGAATCGGTCAGGCCACCCGGAGGATCAAAGCTGACGCCCGCAGGCCCGCTGAATTCGACCAGAGCTCCGGTGACGGCGTTGCCTTGGTCGTCGTTGACCTGCACGACCAGTGGCTGGGCGAGCACCATGCCAGTCGCACCGATCTGCTTGCCCCCGCTCGACTCCACCAGCTCCGCGCCAAAGCTGGTGGGCTTTAGAGCGGAGGCCGCTCCCGTCTTGCGTGCGCACCCTGCACTTACCAGGGCGAGGGAGACTACGAAGAGTGTCCGCCAGTGTCTGCACATGTTATTTCTTCGCCCCCTGCTTTGTGGAGCCCTTCTGCGTCATCAGGAATGCGGTCAGCGCGCGGGCATCTTCGTCGCTCATGTGGCGGTTCGGCTCGATGACGCCGGGCCGCATGGCCTGCGGGTCCTTCAGCCAGTGGTAAATCCACGCGGCATTCAGGCGCGAGCCGACTTGTGTGAGCGTGGGTCCGACGTAGCCTTTGTCGACCTTGGTATCGACGATGTGGCATCCCTGGCAGGCATACTTGGAATAGAAAAGCTGTTTCCCCTGCTCCACCTGTGCGAGAGGATAGCCGTTGGACGGCATGGAATCGCGGTCGAATGCCGGAGTCTGATACGCGGTCATGATGTAGTCGGTCAGTTCCTTCGCGTCGTCATCGGAAATGTTGAATCTCGGCATGCGGCGGATCAGCGCCGGACGCAGCGTGCCGGGGTTCTTCAAGAACGCCTGCAACCACTCACGCTGCACCGAACTGCCTTCCCAGGTGAGGTCGGGAGCCAGGTCGCCGCCACGGCCATTGATGGCGTGGCAAGTGAAGCAAGCCATGTCCGCCATGAGCCGTCCAGCCTTGCCCGCGGGTTGGTAATCCGAAGGCGGTTTCGCGGGCACGGTCAAGGCGAGCGGCAAATCATGTGCCCGGTCGGTGAGCGCGAGCAGTGCCGTCGTCAACGCATCGACTTGCGCGGGGGCAAGGGCGAACTGCGGCATCTTCAGCGCCGCTCCAAAGGAATGTGGTTGCCGGATCTTGGCTGCGATGTAGTCCGGTATAGCGTGCGTCATCCCGGGCAGAAAAACAATTTGGGTGAGCGGCTTACTCCCGATGCGGGTCAATTCCGGAGCGAAGTTATCCGGCTTCTTGATGCCGTTGATCAAGTGACATGAAGCGCAGCCGTACTCAGTGACCAAGAGCTTGCCGTGCGCAATCTGTTCCGGCGTGGCGGCGTCGAGATGCACATTGGCCAGCAGATCGGAATCCGTCTTGTTCCCAAGGAAGCCAGTAAGCAGGGAAAGTTGCGGATCGGTGAGACGGTAGTGCGGCATGGCGGTTGCTGGATCGTAGACGCGCGGGTTGTGCAACCACGCCCGCAACCACTCAGGTTTGACTTTGGTGCCGACGCGGGTCAGTTCCGGACCAATGTCACCACCCACCACGTTCCCGGCGGCGTTCTGCACGGCATGGCAGGAGGCGCAGAATGACTCGCCGTACAAGCTGGCCCCCGCCGTTGGATCGGGCGCCTTCTGGTCTTTAGGAACTGGCGCCGTGTCTTCGGCGAGCGGGGTGCTGTTTGAGATCAGGAAAGCGGAAATATCGCGCGCGTCCGGATCGCTCAACTTGAAATTCGGCATCGTCGCGGTAACGGCGTAGGCCTGAGGATCCTTCAACCACGCGTAAATCCATTCCCGCGTCGTCTTGTCGGCGATGTGCTGAAGCGAAGGCGGATCGTCGGTCGGCTGGATGGCGCTGCCGTCGGGCAGTTTGATGGTGTGACAGTGCACGCAGCCATATCGTCCCAGCAGATTGCGTCCCAGGTTCAATTGCGGTGCGCCGGTGAGAGGAGCACGATGACATTGTCCGCAGGAAGATTGGACGTAGCGTGCCGGCAGGATCGGCTGCTCCCAGGCCAGCGTGCTGCTGTGGGCTTCTTCGACGGTGGTCGCCGGGCCTTGTCCACGGTGACACATCACGCAGCCGAACTGGTCAAGCGTGTGCGGGATTACCGGATGCACGCGGAACGGCTGGGTGCTGACATCGGCGAGACTGGCCTCTTTCAATCCAACGTGGCAGGTGGTACAGCGATCTACGACTCCGAACTGCGGCAGCCAGATCTGCTGGATGCCGTCGTGGAAGTGGCGCTGCAGTGTTACCGCCTCCCCGCGGCCCCGAATCAGCGCGAGATATTTGTTCTGGTAGTGGCGCCATTCGCTGAAGTGATTCTTGGCCGGTGCGATGGCCAGCGATATCAACAGCAGCAGGCTGACCACGCCAAACGCGCGCACCGGATGGCCGAACAACGTCTGCCACAGGGAAGACAATTTGTTCTTCGTCGATTGCTGGGATGATTGCAATTAGCTCCTCCAGGGCAACACCCAGGACCAACCCGGGCCGCGGAAGAATGTACCCACCGCCGTGAGCACGGCCAGTTCGAACAGAAACCAGGTCATGATCCAGAATGAAAGAGGTCTGCCAGACAGATAACGCCGGAAGGCGGAAGTCGACTGCGGAGAACTCTGCGCCGCCAGCGCCATGAACCCGGCGACGATTAGGGTCGGGACCAGCGCTACGTACACATCGAACCACAATAAGAACACCGAGAGGGCAGCGGCGACGAGGTAGAAAATAAGGATGCGGCGCTTGCGATCCTTCAGAAACACGCCTTCGGCCTCGATGTTGATGTGGAAATACGGAATCACAATCAGCGCCATCACGACCAGACCCGGAACCAGCACACCGGCGACCACGGGCGGAAAGTAGTGCAGCATTTCCTGCAACCCGAGGAAATACCAGGGCGCCTTGGCGGGGTTGGGCGTAACCAAGGGATTGGCAAGACCCTCAAGCGGAGCGTTGAACAGAAGGGCCACGCCCACCAGCGCGATCGTCAGCACCTCGATGGCGACGAGGGCGCGGAACAGGACTTCCGGATAGGTCTGCACCTCACCTTCGTCGGTGACCTTGACCTGCGCCGAGGTTCGCCGGGTGACGAAGACAACCCGCGTCGGCGACTTGCGGGCATTCGAGTCCATGCCGGCGATGAAATCTTTCGGATCGGGCGTCTTGTCGGTCATTGCAATTGCCCTCCCTTCACCGCCGCCGGAACCGATTGAGCCGCAACCGTTCTGGGCTCGCTTTGGTGGCTGTAGAGGCCGCCGTCTTTGCGAATCCGCCAGAAATGCACGGCGACGAAAAGGATTGCAACCAACGGCAGAATCATGCAGTGCAACACGTAGAAGCGCAGCAGAGCATTGGCGTTCACCATATTGCCGCCCAGCATGAGGAAGTGAACCTTGTTCCCCATCACCGGCACAGCGGAAGCGATATTCGAACCCACCGTGATCGCCCAAAAGGCCAACTGATCCCAAGGTAGTAAGTAGCCCGTGTAACTGAGCAGCAGCGTGATCAGCAGCAGGATCACTCCGACCACCCAATTGAACTCGCGCGGAGCCCGATATGCGCCACGGTAAAACACTTTAAACATGTGCGCGAACACCAGGAAGACCATGGCATGCGCGGACCAGCGGTGCAGGTTGCGCAGGAACAGACCCGAGGAAACCACGAACTGCAGATCCTTGGTATCGGCATAAGCCTGCGGCACCGAGGGATGGTAATAGAACATCAAGGGAATGCCAGTGGCTACCAGGATGAGAAAGGTTCCGAAGGTCAGTGTGCCCAGATACCAGGTCGCGCTGAAGCTGAGCATGCGGGTTCGCACCTTGGTGGAGAAAAGGTGGAGGAACACGTTCTGCTGCACCGCCAGCGCCCGGTGCAGAGTGCTCGATCCGGTCCCGCTGCGGAACACCGATCGCCAGACCCGCGTGCCGCGTAACTCCTCGAAGTAGTTCGTGATTGTTTTCGCCACGCTCACACCCTCACAAACTGCATAGGACGAATCGTGATGGAACGGTCCACCATGAGATCACCCTCGTCGCTGATCCAAGTCTGCAGCCAGGGCAGCGGCCGGGGCGCGGGGCCTTCAATCTTTTCTCCGGGAGTCTTCTTGGCTTCGAAAACATAAAATTTGCTGCCATGGCAAGGGCAAGCGATAATGCCCAACTCAGGTTTCCATGCGGTTATGCAGCCGAGGTGGGTACAGACGGCGCTCATCGCAAAAAACCCTTCCGGCGCATGGATGAGATAAATTGCCGCGTTCACGTCCAGAGTCACCGAATTCACTTCATAATCTCCCGGCTTGCCTGCGTTGATAATAGGAGAGGGCTCGTACAAAACATTCGGCGAGAGAAACTGGTAGGAGAACGCCGCCGTACCCGCGGCGGCGATACTCAACGATCCCAATCCCAGCTTCACAAAAAAAGCGCGGCGGTCGAAGTCTTTGCCCGACTCAGCCGGCGTGATTTTTTTCTCTTCGGACATTCGTTTACCTCGGACGCTTACTTCGGACCTCCAACCGCAACTGGCGATTTGGGCCGGAGTGGTCCGTCGATCGATTCAATCGAAATCAATCCGGTGCGCTCGGCCGAAGCCAGATTGTACGACTCCATCGTGATGGTGCCAACGGGACAACGCGCCGCGCACAGTCCGCAGCGAATACAGCGAGTCTCGTCTTTCAGCATGGCGGAACCGGTCACGATGCCGAGTTCGTCGGCTGCCACTTCGTCGAGCTCCACGCCAAACAATTCCTGGTGCTCTAAGATCTGCTGCACGGTTTCGGGCTCAAATTGAATGCGATCCAGCGAGACAAGCGACAGGCAGTTCTCCGGGCAAACATCCACGCAGCCGCCGCACAGAATGCACATGCTGCCATCTTCGGGGACGCCTTCAAAGATCGTATTCACCCAGCAGTGCAGGCAGCGTTGCGCTTCCTCCATCGCCGACTGAGCGTCGTAGCCGACCTCGACTTCGGTCACTCCGGTGCGGCGTTCTAGCGGCAGCATTGGAATTGCGGGACGAACCAGATCCAGCAAATCCAGCGGCATGCTGTAGCGCTTGAAGACCTCAACTTCGACAATGGGCTCGGGGTGCTTTTCGCCGCGCAGGAACTCATCAATGCCGACCGCGGCACGCTTGCCGTCCGCCACGCTGTCGATGATCAAGCGCGGACCGAACACGCAGTCGCCACCAGCGAAGATGCCGTTCGCCGAAGTCATCAGCGTTTGCGGGTTCACCGCGATCAGCCCACGGGGAGATTTCTCCACACCGTCTTCCGGTTTAAGAAAATCCAGATTCGGCGCCTGGCCGACGGCCATGATGATAGTGTCGCACTCCAGTTCGGTTTCACTGCCCTCGTAGAACGCAGGATTGAAGCGCCGATTCTGATCGAAGACCCACTTCGTCTTCAGCGTCTCCAAGGCCACCACTTTGCCGTCTTTGCCGATCATGCGCTTCGGGCCGAGGCCGGGATGCATGACGATGCCTTCGGTTTCGGCCTCTTCAATTTCTTCCAGCGCCGCCGGCATTTCTTCGCGCTTTTCCAGGCAGACCAGATGCACTTCCTGCGCGCCCAGGCGAAGGGCGGAGAGGGACACGTCCACCATCTCTTTCGTGGCCACGGCACTTACACTTTCGAGCGACGGCTCGAGGTCTTCGACTCCGGCAACATGTTGCCGGACCACTTCGCGAGCCGCGGAACGCGCCACGTCCATGGCCACGTTGCCGCCGCCGATCACAATCACCTTTTTGCCGATGGTGAACTTGTAGCCGAGATTCACGTTGAGCAGAAAATCGATGCCCTTGTAAACGCCGTCCAGGTCAACGCCCGGGATGGTGAGATCGCGGCTGCGGTGCGCACCCACGGCAATCAGCACCGCGTCGAAGCCCTGATGGCGCAGGTCGGAAACCGTGAAATCGCGTCCGGCCGCTTGATTGAGCTTCAGCGTAATATCGCCGGTCGCGAGGATTTCTCGGACTTGCGCTTCCACCACGTCGCGAGGCAACCGATATTCGGGAATGCCGAGGTAAAGCATTCCGCCGGCCACGGGAGCGGCTTCAAAAATCGTGACCGAGTAGCCCATGAGAGCGAGATCATGCGCCGCCGATAGTCCCACGGGTCCCCCGCCCACCACGGCAACTTTGAAGGGCAGCCGGTTCTGGCCCCGTCCCGCGTTAATGTCGACAGGACGCTTCGATTCCGGACCGTGCCGCTCCGTCAGAAAACGCTTGAGAGCCCGTATGGCGATGGGGCGATCGATATCGCCACGGCGACAGGCAGTTTCGCACGGATGCGCGCAAACTCGTCCGCAAATGCTCGCCAGTGGGTTCGGATCGCGGGCAAATTTGTACGCTTCCTCAAATCGGCCTTCCGCAATCAGAGCGACGTAGCGGCCGGCGTTGGTGTGGGCCGGGCAAGCCATCATGCAGGGAAAGTTGGTATTCAACCAATCCCTGTCCACTTTTTTGTCTTTGAACCGCTTCAGCAAGACGGCAATCCCCTGGGCGTTTGTGTGACGGAAAGCATTCTACTCGCAAAAGGAAGAGACCGAAGAGCGGACGTGGCCGCCCGCTCCCGGTTTCCTTATTTGCTATTTGCTCAGCGTGAAGTCCGCTTTGCTGTCGCCCGCCACCGTCACCGGCTTGGACGAGTTCTTGGCGCCTTCATGCCACGCGGTTACGGTGTAGCTGCCGTCGGGGACGTTCTCGATTTTGTAGTCTCCCGATTTGTCGGTCAGAGCAAAGTACGGAGTCGGTGACACGACAACATAGCCCGCCATCTCCGGATGGACATTGCACAGCAGCGGCACTGCCCCCGGATTGTCGAACTTGAACGGACGCTTTTCGCCCGTCGGCCAAGTGCCCAGGTTGTGAGTAAGTTTCTTGTTGCCGCCGACCGAAGGCCAGAACACGTTGTGGGCAACCTTGTCGCTGTTCAGGAACTCGACCGTCGTGCCTTGCTGCACCACCACAATGTGCGGCACAAACATCAAGCCCTTCTGGTCGATGACCGGCTTCGCGGTTGGCGCCGGGAAAGTCTTCCCGGCAATGGTGTCAACGTAGACCACCGATTCGCCGCTCACGCCGGAAACTTTTCCGCCGATCGAGCCCGCGCTGGCTGCCAGGCTCATCATCGCTACTACGAGCATCACCATCATGAAAGTGCGCTTCATTATTTTCTCTCCTCATTTCCTTTGCAAAATCGTTCGTTGTAAGAAGTCCCCGTACCTAGTAGACGAATTCTAATGCACCGGTGGCCGTGTTGGTACGGAACGGGTTCACCGGCTTCCCATTTTCGTCGTAGGTGAGGGCCTGTCGCGGACGAACAGCATACTCAAACGACGCTTTGATATTGGCGTGTATTAGGAATTGTATGCCGGGTGTAACCCGGTCGCGCGTGCTGCCCACCGGCATAAAGTAATCCCCTCCAGTCGGGTTCAGGAAATCCGCCGTGGACTGGACGTGGTCATAGCGCATGATCGCCATCAGCCAGGGCAGTGCCAGATAGTCGGCCTGCAGGAAGCCGCCGTTGAATTTGGCGGCGGGGCCAGTAATAAATCCGGTGGGGGCCACGGGATCATTCAGCAAAAAGTCATTGTCGTGGCCATACATGTATAGACCGAACAGATTGAACGTCCGGTAGTTAAAGCTGAAGTCGCCGCCAACGCGGTAAAAAGGCTCGCGCGCGGTCAGAACATCGGCTGCGCCTCCGCTGGTTAAGCCGCTGAAGCGCTGTACCGAGCGACCTTTGAAAAAAAACGTTCCCAAGCTGAGGTACGTATGGTCGCGCGGTCCGGTGGCGCCAGCTGCCTGGATATCGTGGCGGCTCGCCGGGTCCTTCTCCAGATTGAAACGGTAGGAAAACCGGCCGTAGATGTCTTTGTAGTTAGAGGCGGAGAAAAAGCCGCCGGGCGAGGACACATTGGGGGGAGCTGCCGCTGCCCCTCCGCTGGTGTTCTGGTTTACAACCGCCAGCGAATAGTGGTAGCCACCATACTGATGGCCTCCGCTGAACTCGATTCCCTGGGCGGCATCCTGCATCGCAAACTGGTTGTTCACGTTCTGACTGCTCGAACCGATGTTCGCCTGTGCGTAGATGTCGTATTGGCTGAGATTGATCGACCGCGCCTGGGTGAACGGCAGATCCAGTTCGAACTGACCCACCCTCACCGTGAACGCGTCGTTCGGCAGTTTCAAAAAGCGCCCGGCGTTGACGAAGCGCAGATAACCGTCGCCGAGACTGCCATTCGCGTTGGCACCCGACACACTCAGATCGTCATCCACCCAGAAAGCGATATCGCTGCCAAAATTTCCTGCCATGAAGATGCTGAAGAAGCCCGCCTCAAAATCGGTCCGCGGAATCGACGGCCCCAGCACCGACCCGGGCCCCGTTCCTGGATTCTGGCTGCTGTAGTAGTTATTGGCGTTGCCGCTAGTGTATTGGAAGAACTGGTTGTACCGCAGCCCGATCGGAGGCAGCCCAGGAATCGTTCCCGGAAAAACCGTATGCGGCCACAATTCTTTCTGCGCCGGCGCTCCCAGCATTACCGGGGGAACCTTGATAAAGTCCTCATCGCCCTTCGGAAACTTGAATCCGGCGTCTTTGAATGCCTTGCCAAAATCGTTGAGCTTCGGAAAGTTCACATGGCAGGTGGTGCACGAGGTGCCATACTGGCGCGAGAAAGCCGGAATAGCATAACTGCTTCCCGTCAGCCATACGACGGTAAGAACAAAAGTGAAAAACAGGGACACCCGACGCGGCATATCCATTGCATCGCCTCCTTGGCGGCAGAAGTTGTGGCTCGTTCGCTCCCAATTCTTGAGGACCCAGGTTGACCGGTATTATCCGGGACAGAAATCACAGCTCGCAGCATCCAGTATCACACGCGTGCGTGATCGCAGTCACACCCTCGTCGTCCTGAGGTCAGCTTAGGAAGCGAGAACTCAAGTATTGTCAGGCGGGCGTAAACAAATGGTCAAGAGATCGCAAGCGGTCAGCGATCAAAAGATCGGTCTCAGCGGCCTTTTCAGAACGGCTACGAGACTGCTCCCTCAAAATGCGCTTCGATTTCTTCCAGCGTCTTTCCCTTGGTCTCGGGCAGAAACACCGCGGCGGTGATGAAGTAGATTACCGTGCAGGCGGCAAATCCAAAAAACATGGCCGCGTAACCATGCTTGCCGACCGTCGGCAGGAATACGGCGGCGATGCTGGTCGAAACCGCCTGGTTGAGCAGCAGCGCGATGCTCATCCCGTTTGAGCGAATCCGCGTCGGCATCAACTCCGAAAGCGCCAGCCACACACAGACTCCGGGGCCAATCGCGAAAAACGCCATGAACACGAAAAGCGTGATCGCCACCAGCATTCCGCTGCGCGGGCTGGGAAGCGGGGTGATCAGTGCATTGTCGATTCTCAGCGGAGCCTGGCGCGCGGCATCGAGATCGCCAAAGGGATTCGAAAAGAACGCCACCACCTTGTTGGCGGGCACCGAGCCCTCACGCGCGATCTGGATCGGGGTCGCGGCGGCATCGTCGGAACGCGCCGCCTTGGTTGCGGCGCGGAAGTCCCCATACGAATAGATGACGACCAAGGAAGTGGGGCGGTTGCCAATTCGCTCGGCGGCGTCACCGGTTGTGCCGAGCGATGTGCCGAGCAACGTCTCCGCCAGTTTCTGGTTATACGTAAGCATGACTTTCTGGTCCGCCGTAACCATAGCCTGAACCGGGCCGCGGGAATCCACGCGCAGGCGTTCCGTCTTGCGGAAGAGCAGGCCCGTCGAAACCAGCGACAAAATAATCCCGGCCGTTCCCACCGACAGCAGGAACTTGCGTCCCTTGCGGTCGACCAGCAGGACGCCACCGATGGTCATCAGAAAATTCACGATGGTGAACAGAACGTAGCCCCAATGCGCCTGGACGTCGGAAAGGCCGCTCTGCAAAAGAATATTCGTGTTGTAGCCAATGATGGAGTTGATGCCGGTGGCCTGATTGCACGCGAGAATGACACAGGCCAGAACAAACGGAATTACATACTTGCGGCGCAAGAGCGATTCCTTGACCTTGGCCCCGGTTGAGGATTTCGCTTTTTCAGCCGCGGTGACCTGTTCCATCTCCGCCAGCTCAACGTCGGCTTGTTCTTTGGTGCGAGAGCGCAGAAGCGCAGCGTAGGCGGCGTCCCGTTTCCCGCGCAGAAACAGCCAGCGCGGAGACTCCGACACCATGAAACCGCCGATCACGAACAAGATGCCGGGAGGCAGCGAAACCCAGAAAATACTGCGCCAGGCGGTGTCTTTGAACGCGAAGAGCCGCGCGGGATCGCCCAGCCTAGCCACCTCTTCGACGCGAAAGCTGAAGTACATGCCCACGATGGCTGCGGTCACAATCCCAAGCGTCAGCAGCCATTGGAAGATGCCCGTCCCCTTGCCGCGGCTCGCCGCCGCCAGGCACTCCGCCAGATACAGCGGGACCACCACACCGATCAGGCCGGCGCTGATGCCCTGCAACAAGCGGCCCAACACCAGCCACTCATAGCCGTGCGAGAGCGCAATGACGGGAATGCTGCAGACAAACAGCAGTCCGCTCAGGATCATCAGAGGCTTGCGGCCCATCCAGTCGGCCAGCGCGCCGGCAAACAAGGTCGAGATCACGCTGCCGAGGAGCACGGCCGCAACAACGATGGAAAGCTGGCCCGCATTCAAGCCGGAGGTGGCCTCCAGATAAGGCAAAGCTCCCGCAATAATGCCGACATCCACGCCGTAGAGCAGCCCGCCAAGTCCCGCTACCAGCAGGAGGAAGCGGTTGTAACCAGCCTTATCGTCCTGTGACACAGTGCCAACCTTTCGCCTTTACCAGCAGAACCCAGTGCAGTTTCCCCAAGTTCACGGCCTATATTCGCCCTGTCATGTCTGGAGGACGCTGCTCAATGCCTGATAAGCAGCTCCCAACATCGGCGCGTCATCATTCACAACCACTGCAATTGGAACGCGCGCCAGCACCGGCGCCAGTTTGCCCGCGCCACAAAAGGCCTTGAAGAACGTGCCATCCTGAAGCTTGGACAGGATTTTCGTCGCAATACCGCCCGCGAGGTAGACGCCACCAACCGCCATGGTGTGCAACACGAAATTCCCGGTCACCGCGCCATAGGTTTCGGTCCAAAAATCCAGTGTCTCCTCGCAAACGGCGCAAGATTTCACCAATCCCCGCTGGGTAATTTCGCTCGCTGCATTGCTCGCTGGTGACTCGAACGACGGGTGGCGCACCGCGGGATTCAGAAATTCGTGAACCCGGCGAAACCCCCGTCCGGAGACAATCTCCTCGCACGACACGCGCGGCAACTGCAACCTTAAATGGCCGAGCAGTTGCATCTCACGCTCCGTACGTGGCGCAAAATCCGCTTGTCCTCCTTCGGCCGGCGCAACGTGATACTTTTCGCCATCCCAGAAAAGAAGAGCCTCGCCCAAGCCGGTTCCCGCCGCAATCACCCCTCTCGTCGCATGATGTCCCGGGATTCCTGGATTCAGCGTTACGAAGTCATTCGCGGACAGCCGCTCCAGACTCAAGGCGGTGGCTATGAGGTCGTTCAACAACTGGATGTCTTTCAGATTCAACTTTCGTGCAAGCGCCGAGGCGTCCAGCACCCAAGGCAGGTTTTCCGAGTAGTGCCTCCCCTCCACAACCGCGCCGGCTACCCCAAACCCCGCGGCATCAATTGCCAGCCCGCTCGGTTTCTCATCTGCTGCTGTCGCTTGTTTGAGAAAATCCTCGATCAGATCTTCGAAACCCGTGTAGTCCCGGGTCGCGAGACGACGCTGGAACGCGGGACGAAGGGCAAGCCCGTCTTGCCGGAACAACCCAAGATTGCATTTCGTGCCGCCAACGTCCCCGGCCAGAATCATCGTCGTCTCGCTCCGTGAGAGTTCTATGCGCGCGCTTGCTCGCGATGTTTCAGGGTCGGCAAGGCCCGAATGGATTTTCCAATCTTCTTCTGCGCGACCCGCAAATCGAAGAGGCTTTGCAGGTTCAGCCAGAATGCGGCGGTCGTACCGAAGAAATGGGCGAGGCGCAGAGCGGTATCGCCGGTGATAGCCCGCCTTCCATTCAGGATCTCGGTCACACGGTTGGTCGGGACATCGAGCTGCCGCGCCAGTTCCGCGGCGCTCATGCCCAGTTCCCTCAGTTCTTCGGCCAGATGTTCGCCCGGGTGTATCGCGATAAGTGCCATGACGTTTCTCCTAATGGTAGTCAACAATCTCCACGTTCGATGGGCCGGGTGTTCCTTCAGGCCATTCAAAACAAATCCGCCACCGGTCATTGATGCGGATGCTGTATTGGCCCTTTCGGTCCCCTCGCAGCGCCTCAAAACGGTTCCCGGGTAACACGGCAAGATCTTTAAGCTCGACGGCTGCGTCCAATCGGTCCAGCTTCAGAAAGGCGCTGCGTTCGATTCCAGAAAACGCCTTCACCCGTTTACCGGCGGCGAAATCCCTAGTCCGCTTGTCCCGGTGGCTGACGATCATGATTCAGCCTAGCGGTAGTTATGCGTTACGTCAAGCGTACTGAATTGCAAATTGTACAGGGAATGGTGGAAGCAGCTATGGGTCCAGGTAATGCCGGGCCGGAACCTGCCGCAACCACAGCGCCGCGGTTTCAGGGGTGATGTCCCTCTGCGGCATGGCCAGCATCTCGTAACCGACCATGAATTTCTTGATCGTCGCCGAGCGCAGCAGGGGCGGATAGAAATGCGCGTGTAAGTGAAATTCAGGATAAGCGCCGCCATCGGTGGGCCGCTGATGAAAACCCATGGTGTAAGGAAACGATGTGCGAAATAGATTGTCGTAACGAATGGTCGCCTGCCGGAGCATATCGGCCAGGGCGGTGCGCTCCTCGTCATTCAGTTCATCCAGAGCGGACACACATCTCCGGCTGACCAGCATCGTCTCAAACGGCCAGACCGCCCAAAACGGCACCAGCAAAACGAAATGGTCGTTGGCGCACACCGGCCGTTCCTGTTTTTCCAGTTCCAGCATCAGGTAATCGTTCAGCATGGTCGTGCCGTGCGCTTGCCGGTAGTCTCGAAAGGCGGCGACTTCCTTCGCCAGTTCGTTGGGCAGAGTTTGGTTGGCCCAAATTTGTCCGTGGGGATGGGGATTGCTGCATCCCATCATCGCCCCGCGATTCTCGAAGATCTGTACCGCCCGGATTTGCGGATCACTCCCGAGTTCCGAGAACTCTCGCACCCACGCATCGACCACGTGTCGCAGTTCGGAGACGCTCATACGGGCCATCGCGAGGTCGTGTCGCGGTGAGAAACAGACCACCCGGCAGCGTCCAGCCTCGCTGCGGGCAACGAGAAGCCCTTCCTCCTGAATTTCATCGGCAGGAGTAGCTGGCTTTAGCGCCGCGAAATCATTGTCAAAAACAAACGTCTCGGTATAGGCGGGGTTCTTCACGCCCGCAGCGCGCGCATTGCCCGGGCAAAGATAGCAGTTGGGATCGTAAGTTGCCGGGGTTTCCGGCGGAACGGATTCGACCTGTCCCTGCCAGGGTCTTTCGGTACGATGCGGCGACACCAGAACCCATTCCCGGGTCAGCGGATTGAAGCGGCGATGCGGCTGCAAGGCAAGTTCAGAGAAGTTCATGGGGTTGAAAGTTCACCGATTGCCATTTTCACGTCCGGTATCCATCCGGCTGAATACGATGCCACTGCCATGCGCTTTCTACAATGGTTTTCAAATCCGGGAAATTCGGCTGCCATCCCAGGTCGCGGCGAATTTTTTCCGAGCTGGCAATCAGCACGGCTGGATCTCCGGCGCGGCGAGGCGATTCGATCACCGGGATCGGATGCGCGGTAACCTTCCGCGCCACTTCGACGACCTGGCGCACACTGAAGCCCTGCCCGTTGCCCAGGTTGTAGATGAGCGGACGGGAATTCTCCCGCGCATCTTCCAACGCATGGAGGGCCAGCAGGTGCGCACGCGCCAGATCGCTGACGTGGATGTAATCGCGGACGCAAGTGCCGTCGGGCGTGGGGTAGTCGGTCCCGAAAATGTTCACGTGTTCCGTGCGGCCGAGGGCGACTTCGAGGATTCGGGGAATCAGATGCGTCTCCGGCTGGTGCGCCTCGCCTTGGTCGGGACGGGATGCGCCGGCGGCATTGAAATATCGCAGGCTGGCATAGCGCAGGCCGTGAATCTGATGGAACCAGGCCAGCATACGCTCCACCAGCAGTTTCGATTCGCCGTACGCATTGGTGGGACGAAGGGGATCGTCCTCTTCAATCGGAGTGCGCTCGGGATTGCCAAACAGCGCCGCCGTCGATGAGAAAACGAATAGCTTGACCTTGGCTGCGAGCATCGCTTCGAGCAGGGTCAGCGCATTTGCGGTGTTGTTGCGGAAGAAATCTTCGGGAGCCTTCATCGACTCGCCCGCTTCGATCAGCGCCGCAAAATGCATGACGGCATCGATCACGCGCAGCCGGAACACCTGGTCAAGGTGATTGCGATCCGCCAGCTCGCCGACGATCAGCTCAGCGTTTTTCGGCACGGCCTCGCGATGGCCGCGACTTAGGTTATCGAAGACGACAACCTGGTGCCCTGCCTGCAATAGTTCCTCGGCAACCACGCTGCCGATATAACCCGCTCCCCCTGTAACCAGCACCCTCATTCGCTTCGCGCCCATTTCTTGAACTGCTTCCCAGGCAACTTTCTCATGCTATCCTGTCAACCCCGTCGGCAGCAGCGCAAATGTAAATCTCCGGCGTGCGGCCGGTCGAACGTTCATAGCCTTCCCGCACCGTGCGCCGGAACACTTCGACGCAACCGGCCTGCACCAGTGCGATGGTACAACCTCCGAATCCGCCTCCGGTCATTCGGGTTCCGTAAACGCCTTCCACTCCTTCAGCGAGTTCCACCATCAAGTCGAGTTCCGAACAACTCACGGCAAAGTCATCACGCAGGCTGCGATGCGACTCCAGCATCAGGTTCCCGAAAGCCGGCAAGTCGCCACGTTCCAGCGCCGCCGCGGCCTTGAGCACCCGGGCATTTTCGCCGATTACGTGACGGCAGCGCCGCACAACGACCTCTGGCAATTCGTGCCCGTACCTTTCCAGATCTTCCGGCGTCACGTCTCGCAATGCCCGAACCTGCGGCAGATACTTCGACAGAGCGCGCACACCCGCCTCGCATTCGGCGCGGCGCTGGTTATATTCGCCTTTGGCGATGCTGTGTTTGACCATCGTGTTGCAGATCGCCAGGACCGCGACCTCAGGCGACGGCAACTGCCGATATTCCAAATCCAAAGAGCGGCAATCGAGCAGCAGAGCCTGACCGCGCTTGCCGTGGCTGGCGACAAATTGATCCATGATTCCGCAGCGCGCGCCGACAAACTCGTTTTCCGCCCGCTGGCAGAGCAACGCGAGCTGGGTTCGGGTGATTGTGCTTGACTCGGCGAGATCGAGCAGCGCATAGCCAACCGCTACTTCAATCGAAGCGGAGGAACTCAGTCCCGCGCCCAGGGGCACGTTCCCATCCACCAACAGGTTCACTCCACCCAGCTTCTTGCCGGACCGGACCAGCATTTTCACGACGCCGACGACGTAATCGCTCCAGTGCCCCGCGCCCGTCGCCGGCAAATGGTCGAGATCGAACTCGACCTGCTCGGAGTAGTTTTGGGAATGAATCGCGAGTTTGCGGTCAGGGCGTGGCGCAACCGCGGCTCGGGTATAGAAACCGATCGCCGCCGGCATGACGAAGCCATCGTTGTAATCGGTATGTTCACCGATTAAATTGACTCGTCCCGGAGCCTGGTAAATGCGGGGAGATTCCCCAAAGAGCTGGACAAATCTCTGTTCCAAGGCAGGGGCTCGATTTTCGATGGCCGGATTCGTGTTCTGCATGAAGGTTGGCGGCAAGCCCCGATCCTATCTCCGGTGTTAGGCCTTACCTGACGTTTGGGCTCTTGAGGTTCTTGTGCACCGAACGCGCGGCTACTACTCCACGGCGCGCGAGCAGCAGCATTCCCGCACCGAATATCAGCATGGCGATCCCCCACCATAAGTTAACGTTGATGCCGAGCGAATGACGCGCGTACATCTCGTTTCCTCGCGTCGCCGCTCCATATCCAGCCACCAACACTCCGAACACACTGAACATCATGCCGATCGGTAATCGAATGTCGAATCCCATATCTTTNNGCCGTCAGCACCACCACCGCCAGCACCGCCGGCTTCTGGTACCACGCGAGGCCAACATCTTTCGGCCGGTCCGTCAGCGCGTACACCAATCCCTTGAGTTCTCCATCCGGACGCGGCTTCGTCAGCAGAGAGATGAGGATCGTGACCGTGAAGCACGTCGTCCAGGCAAAGATCGCCGTCCAGAAATTCTGCGCCATCTCGCTCGGATAGCGATGCACCACCATCCCTAGGAATCCACCTTTGACGCCGGGGACCGAGCCCGCGGGCAGCGTCAGGCCATGATGCACGGCCGCCGCCGCGGTGCCTCCGAGGAGCCCGCAGAACGCGCCGTTGCCGGTAGCGCGCTTCCAGAACATACCCAGCAGGAAGGTCGCAAACAGCGGCGCGTTCACGAAGGCAAACACCAACTGCAATACGTCCATGATGTTATTGAACTGGCGGGCAACATAGGCGGCCGCCACCGCAATCGCCAGGCCGAAAACCGTGGACGCCCTCCCCATCCACAGGTAATGCTGGTCGGATGCACCCTTGTTGATGTAGCTCTGATAAATATCGTAGGTCCAAACCGTATTGAAGGCCGTCGTATTGCCGGCCATCCCCGACATGAACGAAGCCATCAGGGCGCACAATCCCAACCCCAGCAATCCCGAAGGAAAATACCGAACCAGCATCATGGGAGTCGCGAGATCGTAATCCAGCACGGTCTTGCCGTTCTTGACGAGCGGATTTCCATTCTCGTCGAGTTTCGCTGGAATGATTCCCTTCCCGCCTTCCAGGGTGATTCCGCCGCTCGTTGCCTGCGGCGAGGCTTGCTGCGAAACCACGGCCGATCCCGCCTTTGCCGGAACATCCGACGAAGCGCCGCCGCTCATGCTCCCAGCCGCCACAACGCCCGCAATCATCCCCGGGAGAATGACCAGGAACGGAAACAGCATCTTCGGAAACGCCGCGATCAGCGGGGTCCGCCGGGCCGAAGTCATCGAGTCGGCCGCCATGGCGCGCTGCACCACCAGAAAATCCGTGCACCAGTAACCGAACGACAACACGAATCCCAATCCCATCAACATGCCGAACCATTCCACGCCCATGGGATTCGCGCTGGGACTGCCCAGATACTTCCAGGAATGCACCATGGCGTCGTTGCCGAGCCGGGCCTTCAGTCCGCTCCATCCGCCGACATCCTTCAATCCCAGAAACACCAACGGGATGAAGCCGATTACGATCAGAAAGAATTGCAGCACCTCGTTATAAATCGCGGAGGTAAGGCCCCCAAAAAATGTGTATGCCAAGACGACCAGCGCGGAAACAATGATGGCCGCGTTGAAATTCCAGCCGAGCAACAGTTGCAGCAGCTTTCCCATGGCGTACATCGATACGCCGGAGGAAAACACCGTCATCACCGCAAACGAAATCGCGTTCAGCCCGCGCGTCTTTTCGTCAAAACGCAACTTCAGATACTCGGGCACCGACCGGGCCCGGGAGCCGTAGTAGAACGGCATCATGAAAAGGCCGACGAAAACCATCGCCGGAATCGCGCCCACCCAGTAAAAATGCGACGTCATGATCCCGTATTTGGCGCCGCTGGCGCCCATGCCGATCACTTCCTGGGCACCGAGGTTGGCGGAAAGGAAGGCTAGTCCGGTGATCCAGGCGGGAATCGACCGTCCCGACAAAAAAAAGTCGGTGCTGGTTTTCATGTACTTTTTAAGTACGAAACCGATTCCCAGAACAAACGTGAAGTAAATGCCGATGATCGAATAATCGATCCAATGCGGATGTGGGCGCATGAAAGGTAACCGTCTCCCGTCAGCGCCAAGAATAACCTGAACGCGTTCGTTTTGCCTGGCGACAGCTATTGCTGGGAGCGATACTCCAGCCGAGACGCGTAGCTCTGAGCCAGCGTGGCAGCGGGAAAGAAAACGTCCCGGAGGAACATCCGGGACGTCTTTTTGTTTCGGATTCGTAAGAAACGTCAGTGCGAAACGGCGGCGAACAGCGGCGAGTGCATCAATGACTGGAACTTCTGGTCGTCGCTTTTGAAGTGGACTTGCACATTGGAGCTGTCGGAATCGACCGTAGTGGCGTCAATGGCGGTCTTTTCGATGGGGCTGGCATTGAGTTTCTTGTAGAGCATTCCGGCCTTGACGATGGTGGACAGCGTAGCCGCCGTCATCGAGTCGGACGTGAGAACGCTTAGGTCGAAATTCACTCCGCTCTCGAAGTTCATGGTGTAGCGAGAAGCCAGAATGCGCTTTTTAATAGTCTCGTAGTCGGCGACCTTGGCGGCATCGCCCATTGCCGAAAACATCATGGCCTGGGTTCCCTTCTGGTCGAGAATGCTCCACACCGGCGCGCCATCGACGGCCGACATCTGGTCGGTCATCACGGAATTCGAATCGAGCGAAGGACGCTTGCCGTCGCGGGTATCGAGCGCGCTGTGCAACGACTCTGGAGTGCCGAAGGCCAGCGTGTTGTCGTCCAGGAAGGTCATCACCAGACCGTTGTCCATCGGGTAAATAACGGCGGTACTGTATTTGGCGCCCGCGATCTTCTTGAGCTTCATCTTCTTGAGGACGGCTTTGGCGGAGAACGATCCCGCCGCGATGCCGATGGTTTGAATGCCCTTCTTCTCTGTGCGGAACGAGGCGAAGTTGAGCTGCTCGAGATCGTGGTCGGCGTCAATGCCAATGCCTTTTAGCGCGGTCTCGAGCTCCTTGAGGTTGTCGGGCAGCACTTGCGCTTTGAGCGCCTGCGCGGTGGGCGAATCCTTGAGCGCCCGGTAGTCGACGCCGATCAGTTGCTGAAGTTCGGAAGGCACCATGGAACGGGCTGACGACGCGATCGGCATGGCGAAGGCCGCCGTGGCGCACAGAAGCAAAATCGCGAAAAACAAATTCTTCATAGAACTCCTCAAAACGAACGGCTCAGGAAGCGGTTCGCAAAACATCAAAAGTGGGTCTGCATCGTTTAGATGCGAACCGCAAACCATACGTTGGTGAACTTGGGCAGACTTTGGCTGTTCTCCGCTTATTTTAGTCCTTAATTTGGAGAGGAGGACCGTGACTAAAGTGCTTCCGCCTGGCATGGTGTTGGAACGCTCGAATCGCAGGAGTTTGCGTGGGAAACGGACGAGGACCAAACCTTGCCGGAATGGTACCCCCTCCTCCCCGTCATTGGAATCAATCATAGGGCCAGGAGGAAATTCCGGTAGTGTCCTAATAGCGCGTTGCTAGAGCAACAGTCGGTTTCAAGCTCTCCGCCGTTCTTGCTCTTTCTTCGAATCTCGGTTTGATGACGAAGGACGCCGAACTGAAATGCGGTCCACATATGTTGCTTTGCCCTCCGGCCATTCGCCCGAAGAAGGCGGCCTAATCTGGTCGCTTCTGGTCCTTAGTTAGCCATGTCAGCAGCGTCAAGACGACGCCAGCGAGGACGGCAAAAAAGATCAGTTTCACGACGATATGCAGCAGAAGAGACATTAGGTCCGCTCCGACTGGTAGTAGCGGTCTGTCGATCTTCTATCAGGGTCGATTATACTGCCGATTGAGCCGGAGTGAAGATCGGCTCGCATTTGCTCAATTCGGCGGTTATCGTACGGTCTGGCCCCTTGGCCGCACCCGAGGGCGGGGAGCGCAAAGTGGTGCAACACGACGATCCCGAGTATCCCGCCATTGCCGCCAAGCTGTCCCTGCATGGGACGGTGAAACTCAAAGTCCGGATCGCCCCGGATGGGACGGTGCGCAGTGCGGAATGCGTTGGCGGCCACCCACTGCTGGCCGAAGCCGCGCTGAAGGCGGTAAGGAAATGGAGATATGAGGTCAAGGCCAAGGAATCGACCCAGGTCGTCGACGTGAATTTCTGAGAAGCGCCGGATGGATGCTTCTATGCGGCGCTCCAGATGAAAATCGTTTCCCACGTTCGTCGAGCAGGCGAAATGGGTGTAGAATCGCTGCCGCTTTCGAGGCCAAGAAGGAAATTCTGGCTTCCAATCTAGCAACTTTAAGGAGCGCCTATGACGTCACGTTTCGCGGTTTGCTGCGCGGTGTTGTGTTTCTGTTTCACGGCTGCTGTTTTCGCCCAGGACGCTGTGAAAGCCGATCCTGCCCACTACAAGGTCGAGATGGAGAATGCGCAGGTGAGGATTCTCCGCGTTCACTATGGACCGCATGAGAAATCGGTCATGCACAGCCACCCGGACTCGGTTGCTGTGTTCCTCAGCGACGGCACAATCAAGTTCACCTTTGCCGATGGCAAGACTCAGGATGCCAGTGGTACGAAAGGGCAGGTTCTGTACACGCCGGCCCAAGTTCACAACCCGGAGAATACTGGCGATGCGCCCTTTGACATCATCGTCATCGAATTGAAGGGCGGCGCAGCTAAATAACAAAAATGAGGACGCAAGCAAGAAGCGAACCCACCCGTGGGACGGACTGCCCCGAGTGGGAGGTTCGAGGCCGCAGCGATGCGGCCTTTTCTCTTTGGAGCTTCACGTTCCCCGATTACAGCACCTTGGAAGGCGATTCCTGTGATGAGATAAGTGCTACCTTTTCAGCACTGCTGCCCGCTTTCGCGTCTCACTTACGAACCCCTCATCCTTCAGCGAATCCAGGTTGACTTCGACGTTCGCGAGCGCGCCTTCGAGGGCGGCTTTGGCTAGAGCGATTGCGGTCGTTAGGTCGGACTTCATGTTTGGGCTGGTGATCGGTTTCAGCTTGGTTGCGATCTTCGCCACCTCGACCACCTTTTCGGCTACGGCTAGAGGAACGCTGGTCGCTTGCTTGAGCGCGTCACTGATCGCGGCGGCACCGTCCGAAGATTCCTTTGCCGCCTTATAGGCTTTCATGACTGCGTTGTAGGACTCGGCATCGGCGTCAATCGCGGACTTGAGCTCTTCGCGAAGCTGGCTGAGCCGGGCGATGGCTTCGCTTAGCTGGGGTTCGTACTGCAGATAGGCTTTCTTGCCGCGCGACATGGACGCGACCATGCCCGCTAGCCCGGCAGCCATGGCGCCGCTGGCAGCGGCTGCACTGCCTCCTCCGGGAGTTGCGGTGGGCGCGGCTAGTTGTTCGATGAAGGGCTCGACTCCGGCTCGCAGGCCGCCTACGGCCATCTTTCCTCCCATTACGGCAGTCAGGCGATTTTCGAGGATTAGCGAGGAATCGAAGTTCTCTACTTGCAGAAACCATTCCGCGGCCTGCTCCAGCGCCTTCTTTGGAATCAGTCCTACGATCTCGCTGGAGACGGGGACGACTCCATAGCGCTGGGCTTCTCGTTTTACGTATTCGAAGACGCGGTGAATGGGAGTCTGCTCGAAATCGGTGAGGTTCATCGAGACCTGGGCCATGCCGCGGACCAGGAATCCGGCGCCCTTGACGAAGCGCAGTCCGCCGGTCGAGAAACGCACGGCCTTCGCGATCTTCTTGGCGATACCGACGTCCGGCGTATTCAGGAAGACGTTGTAGGCAATCAGAAACTTACGCGCTCCTACAACGGTTGCGCCGGCGGTGGGATGCACGCGAGGCTCGCCGAAATCGGGCTTGCGCGCGGGATTGGTCGCAATGTCGGCGCGGATGCCTTCGAACTGGCCGCGGCGAATATTCTCCAGGTTCTGGCGCTCGGGGGTGGCTGCGGCGGCTTCGTAAAGATAGACCGGAATCTGGAAGCGCTTTGCGATCTCGGCTCCTACGTGGCGCGCCATGGCTACGCAGTCTTCAATGGTAACGCCGTCGATTGGGATAAAAGGAATAACATCGGCTGCGCCCATGCGCGGGTGCGCGCCCTGATGTTTGGTCAGGTCGATCAACTCGGCGGCTTTCCCCACTCCGCGAATGGCCGCTTCCTGGATGGCCTCGCGCTCGCCGACCAGGGTGATGACGCAACGGTTGTGGTCGGCATCCATCTCCCGATCGAGGAGATAGACTCCGGGAATTTTCATGGCTTCGATAATGGCATCGACTTTGGCCGGGTCGCGGCCTTCGGAAAAATTAGGAACGCATTCGACAAGAGTATTAGGCATGGCCTGAAGGATAAAGGGCGGCGGTTCGGTGAGGCAACTCGCGGGATGTGGATTCGACTGCGAACGTGATGCTTCGCAGTAGAAAAACTTGCGGTGTGTGAGGAACTTCGAGCAGTGCTAGAATCCGGGTTCGCGGTTGCAGCAGCCAGAACCTCAACCGCAGGAGCGCACCATGCCGAAATATGTCGTCGAGCGCGAGATTCCCGGCGCCGGCAAACTGACCCCGCAGCAACTCCAGGCCATCTCGCAGAAGTCCTGCGGCGTTCTCCAGAAGCTTGGTCCACAGGTGCAGTGGCTGGAAAGTTTCGTCACCGACGACAAGATCTACTGCGTCTACATCGCACCGAATGAAGAGATGGTGCGCGAACACGCCCGCCAGGGAGGGTTTCCGGCCAATCGAATCTCCGCCGTCCGGTCGGTCATCGGTCCGACCACCGCGGAAGGTTGAACTCTGTCCACTGTGCCCAATTCCCGCAGGCCGCCCCGCAGTCCCAAGATCGGCGTCTTTGACTCCGGCGTGGGTGGCCTCACCGTACTGCGTGCGCTCGTCGATCGCATTCCCGACGCCAGCTATCTCTACTTCGGCGACACGGCGCGCCTTCCTTACGGATCGAAGTCAGCGGCCACGGTGGCGCATTACGCGGTCGGAGCGGTGCGCTATTTGCAGGATCAGGGAGCGGAGTTGCTGGTGATCGCCTGCAACACGGCGACCGCGCTGGCGCTCGACGAGATCAAAGCGGCGGCGGGAGTGGAAGTGATCGGCGTGGTCGAACCGGGAGCGGACGCCGCGGCGGCGGCCAGCCGGAAACGGAACGTGGTCGTCATCGGCACCGATGCGACCATCAGCAGCCATGCCTACCGGCGCGCGCTTGAAGCCCGAAACGTCGCGGTGCGGGAGAAGGCTTGCCCTCTGTTTGTGCCGCTGGTCGAAGAGGGCTGGGTCGAGCATCCGGTAACCGAGCAGGTCGCAGAGATTTATTTGTCGGAAGCCTTTTCCGACGACGCGCGTGATGCCGACGTGCTTGTGCTCGGCTGCACCCACTATCCGCTGATCAAGCCCCTGTTGCGGCGAGTGGCGCCGGAGCACGTCGCCATCGTGGACTCAGCCGAATCGACGGCGCTGGACGTGGCGCGCCAACTGCACGTCGAGCTGCCGCCGTCTTCAACTCGGACCAAGAACGAGCCGAGCGCAGTTCGCCAGCTCAAGTTCTTCGCGACCGATTCGGCGGAGAAGTTCAGGAAGATGGGAACGCGGTTTCTGGGGCTTCCGGTGGAAGATGTGGTGCATGTGGATTTGAAGGAATAGGCTGGTCCGCGGAAGCCGCGCTCCGCACGGCTTGGACCCTTCGACTTCTCTCAGGGCAGGCTCGCGTGACGCCCGTCCCCACACTCAGTACAAACGGAATTCGACTTCGATGTTGACCGCCACCGAAACCGGCTTGCCATCTTTCTTGCCGGGCTCGAAGCGCCATGTCTTTACGGCTTCAATCGCCTTCTCGTCCAGTCCCAAGCCCAGCGTTCGAGACACGCGGATGTCTCGCGTCCTGCCATCCGGCCCCACAATCACGTACAGAACGCACGTCCCTTGATATTTTGCCTTCCTGGCTTCCTCGGAATACTCCGGGTCGGGATCGTAGATCTTGCGGGGAGCCGAGACTCCGCCGCCCACGTGGAATACTCCCCCACCGGTGCCGCCGCCGCTGCCCGGGCCGTATCCAGGCCCCGATCCGGAACCGACGCCGCCACCGCTGCCGGAGCCAATGCCGCCGCCGTAGCCAGTTCCATTCGATGGCACCGACGGGAGACGCGAAAGCGGATCGCCCAGGTCGGGCATATTCGGCTGCTGCAGGTGAATATCGGGAGGAACCACGATGGTCGGGGGAACTTCGAGTTTCGGATGCAGGTTGCGCACCACGGCCAGCGGCGGAGTAATCTGCTGCATCGACTGCTTGGGCAAACGGCCCGGCGATGCTTGCAGTTTGTCGCGATCGCCACCGCCGCCACCGCCGCCGCTCATGGTCTTCGAAGCCGGCAGAGCGGGAATATCACCGGGCGCAATCAGCAGGACGGTTTCTTTTGGCTTCGCGACTTCGATGATTCTCCGGCCCAGGTAGGTACCAGCGATGATGGCCGCCAGGGCCAGCACGTGGATGACGGTTGAACCAGCGGCGCCGCGTCCTTTGTAGTTGTAGAAGCCCCAGATGTCGCGCACCGGGATCGGCTTCGAGGTCAGGACCAGCGGCGGTAGTTTCTTGGGGAAAAAGAAATCGTCAATGTTGCGGAACAGGGATTTCCAGAGAGGCTCGTCCAGAGTCTGATTGCTAAGGAGAAGACGCAACTCGGGCTCTGGACCCAACGCTGATGGATTCTGCGGTGTCTCTAGTTCTGGCATATTTTCCCGAACACTAACCCCACGTTCACGGTGCAGGCGGTCGCTGGTTTAGATGCGTGAGTGCTCCTCAGAGTTCACAAAAAGATCGCTGGCAAAGCGGACGAACCTACCCCGCCCCATGTTTCCCTGTCAGTTTAGATGCGTGCAGGCTGCAATCTACTAAAAATTGTACACGGTTTTTCCCGAGCAGAAAGAGTACTTTTCGAATTCCTTCCCAGTGGCCGGTCGCCCGAATAGACGTGTCCTTCCGCGCTCCCTATATAATGAAAAGATTCAATCAGTTGGGAGAATCTTGCTAGTGCCGACGGACCTGAAATCCACCATCAATTTGCCCAAAACCGGCTTCCCCATGAAGGCAGGGCTGCCCCAGAATGAGCCCAAAATCCTGGCTCGGTGGGAGGAGCAGCGGATCTACGACCGCATTCGCAAAGTCCGTAAGGGCGCACCAACCTATGTGCTCCACGATGGACCGCCGTACACCAGCGGACCGATCCACCTGGGCACAGCCATGAACAAGTGCCTCAAGGATTTCATCGTCAAATCCAAAACCATGTCCGGGTTCGACGCTCCCTACGTGCCTGGTTGGGATTGCCACGGCCTGCCCATTGAAATCAAGGTCGACAAAGAACTGGGCGGCAAGAAGCTGCAGATGCGACCGACCGATGTCCGCGCCGAATGCCGCAAGTACGCGCAGAAATTCCTTGACCTGCAGCGCCAGCAGTTCAAGCGCATCGGCGTATTCGGCCGCTTCGACCAGCCCTACGCCACCATGACGCCGCAGTATGAGTCGGTGGTGCTCTCCACTTTCTTCTCTTTCTACGAAAATGGGTTCGTCTATAAGGGCCTGCGTGCCGTCTACTGGTGCATGCACGACGAAACTGCGCTCGCCGAGGCCGAGGTCGAATACGAAGACCACACCAGTTCCACGGTGTGGGTGAAGTACGCGCTGCTCGACGATCCGGCAAGACTCGACGCCGCGCTCGCCGGCAAGAAGCTTTTCACCATCATCTGGACGACGACCCCCTGGACGCTGCCCGCTTCCTTGGCCGTCGCTTTTCATCCTGACGAAGAATACGTTGCTCTCGAATCCGGCGGCGAGGCCTACATCGTTGCCTCGAAGCTCGCGAAAGATGCGGCTGAAAAGTGCGGCCTCGCCAACCCGCGCGAACTCGCCCACTTCCCCGGACGCAAACTCGAGCGCCTCAACTTCCAGCATCCGTTCCTCGACCGCAAAGTTCTCGGCGTGCTCGCCGACTACGTCACCATGGATACCGGCACCGGCGTCGTCCACACCGCGCCCTCGCACGGCGCCGAAGACTTCGCCACCGGCGTCAAATACGGCCTCGACGCCACCAGCAACGTCGACGAAAAAGGCATCCTGCGCAACGGCCTGCCCGAATACAACGGCAAGCGCGTTTGGGACGCCAACCAGCCCATCATCGACCTGGTCAAGAGCCGGGGCGCGCTGCTGCACACGGAAAAGACCGAGCACTCCTATCCGCACTGCTGGCGCTGCCACAATCCCGTGATATTCCGTGCCACCGAGCAGTGGTTTATCTCGATGGAAACGCCCATGCCCGGCGGCAAAGGAAAACAAGACACCTTGCGCACGCGCACGCTTAGCCAGATCAAGAACGTCAAATGGGATCCGGCCTGGGGCGAAGAACGGCTTTCGAACATGATTCAAACCCGCCCCGACTGGTGCATTTCGCGGCAGCGAGTGTGGGGAGTGCCCATCGCCGTTTTTCTCTGCGAAGCCTGCGGCAAACCGCTCAACGATCACGCCATCAACCGCAAGGTCGTGGAACTGTTCGCGCGCTCGGGGGCCGATGCCTGGTTTACCTCCGAGTCCGACACCATTCTTCCCGCAGCGACGAAGTGCCCGCATTGCGGTGGAACGAAGTTCGAAAAGGAAACGGACATCTTCGACGTCTGGCTGGAGTCCGGGGCGAGCTATCTCGCTCTGGTGGCCGACGAACCCAGTTATCCGTGGCCTTCCGATCTCTACCTCGAAGGCGGCGACCAGTACCGCGGATGGTTCCAGTCTTCCCTGCTCTGCGCCATGGGCACTCACGCCACCCCTCCCTATCGCGGCGTGGTCACGCCCGGTTGGACGCTCGACGAAAAAGGCCAGGCCATGTCGAAATCGCGCGGGAACGACGTCGATCCGGTNNGCCCTGATGCAGCGGGTGGGCGAAAACTACAAAAAGATTCGCAACACGTTCCGCTACATTTTGAGCAACCTTTACGATTTCGATCCGGGGAAAGACGCGGTGCCGTTCGAAAAGATGGAAGAACTCGACCAGTACATGTTGCGCCAGACCTGTGCTTTTGCGGCCGATGTGCGCAACGGGTACGACGAGTTCGCCTTCCACAAGATCTATCACCGGGTGAACCACTACTGCATCGTGGACTTGAGCGCCTTCTATTTCGATGTGCTCAAGGACCGCCTCTACATTTCAGCGCCGAAATCGCAGGGCCGCCGTAGCGCGCAAACCGCGATCTGGAAGATCGGAGAGGCGCTGGTCCGGCTGCTGGCGCCGATCATGAGCTTTACCTGCGAGGAAATATGGCAATATCTGCCGCAGACCGCGGGCCGCGAAGAGAGCGTGCACCTCGCATCCTTCCCTTCCCCGGAGGAGATCACAGCGCAGGGCAGCTCCAAATCGAAATCCGATGAGGATTGGAATACACTGCGCTCCGTCCGCGACGACGTGCTGAAGGCTCTCGAAGAGGCGCGCAACATCAAACTGATTGGCACGGGCCTCGAAGCCCAGGTCCACGTCATCGCCGCCGATCCGGTGTACGCGCTTCTAGAACGTTACCAGGCCCAACTGCGCTACCTGTTCATCGTGTCGTCTGTGGGCCTGACCGAAGGCCCTGGTAACGGCACCGGCAGCGTGCATGTGGAGGTAAAGAAAGCAGACGGTCAAAAATGTGAGCGCTGCTGGAATTACTCCACCCGCGTGGGCGAGGACAAAAACTATCCGACGGTGTGCGAGCGTTGCAGCGCCGTGCTCAAAGAAATTGAAGGCGCGTGACCGCGACTTCGCGCAAACGCGATAAGCTATCAATCAAGAGAAGAAGTTTCCCGGTCATGCTTTTCTGCCCATGCGCAAATATCATTTCCTGATCGCGTTGTTCGTCATCGCTCTCGATCGCGCCAGCAAGTGGACGATCGCGCACCGGCTTTCCTTGCACGACAGCGTTTCCGTCATTCCTGGATTTTTCCGCATCATCCACGCCGAAAACCCGGGCGCGGCGTTTGGGATTTTTGCGGACTCTCCCTCGCAATGGAAAGTCGGCCTGTTGATTGCGTTCTCCATCATTGCGCTGCTGATCGTCTCCCTGCTGCTCTGGAAAAACAGCCACAGCCTGACCTCGACCGGAATCGGGCTGTCGTTGATTCTGGGTGGCGCGGTGGGGAATTTGTGGGACCGCCTGGTCAGCCGGCACGTGGTGGATTTTCTGCTCTTCTATGTAGGCTCACACCAGTGGCCAGCCTTCAATGTGGCCGACAGCGCGATTGTGGTGGGAGCGGGGTTGCTGGTGTTTGAGATCCTGTTTACGAAGTCGCCCAGCCAACAGTCGGCTTAGGAGTGAGCACCCCTTGTCCGTGGAGGATGACATGCCAGAATCTGCTCGTACGCCCCTCGTTTCTTCCAACGGAAGATCGACGGCGAAGTTATTTTGGCCCATGATAATTCGCTCCGCGTGCCAATCGCGAGCGGCATTTCTCGTTCGGCTCGCTGTGGGCCTGATCTTCTTCACGCAGGGACTGCTGAAGTACATCGATCCCAACATGGGCGTGAACCGGTTTACGAAGATAGGATTCGCGCATCCAGCCTTTACCGCCCATTTCGTCGGAGCCTTCGAGATCGTGTGTGGGGCACTCGTGCTGGTTGGGCTGATGACCAGAATTGCGGTCATTCCGTTGCTCGTAGTCATCTGCACAGCAATCGGAACCACAAAATTGCCCGAGCTGTTTCGCACCGGCCAAGGATTCTGGTTCATGGTCAGCGACGCCCGAACGGATTTCTCGATGCTCATGTCACTGTTGTTTCTGCTTATCGCCGGAGCGGGAGCGTGGTCAATCGATGCGCAACTTCAATGAAATTCCATCACGGCGACTGCGCTGGGGTGCGTCATTCCTGCTCGCACTCGCTTCCACACCAGCTTTCGCCGGACCGCCATTTCAGACTGACGACCCAGAACCGGTGGCGTTTCACCATTACGAAGCATATGGATTCAGCATTGTGGATCACGGCAGCGGCTCCACGTTCTCGCAGTTGCCGGCTTTTGAATTCAACTACGGTGCAGCACCAAACCTGCAGCTTCATATCATTGTTCCTGGTGCCTATGTCACTCCACAGGCTGCGTATAGCATCGGCGACATCGAACTCGGAGCAAAATACCGGTTTGTGCAGGAAGGAAAGCTCCGGCCACAGATAGGGACTTTCGCAATGGTCGAGCTGCCATCCGGAAACAGCCAGCGTGGCCTTGGTAACGGTCAGTTGTGGGCGCGTCTTCCCATTTGGATGCAGAAGAGTTTCGGGAAGTGGACAACCTATGGCGGCGTCGGATACCAGATCAATCATGCGCCAGGCATGAAGGATTCTTTGTTTGCCGGATGGCTGGTACAGAGGAAGTTAAGCAAGAAATGGACGCTTGGAACGGAGGTTTACCACTCCGAATCAGTGGCGGCCGGGAGCCGGCAAACGACATTCGTAGATTCGGGCGGCTACTACAACTTCAAAGAAAATCTCAGCTTGCTGTTCATGGTTGGACATACCATGACTGGCGAGAGACACACCGTCGGTTATCTCGGACTGTACTATACATGGGGAAAGGATTAGGGCGGCAAGTCAGTGAGTACACGTTCCGCGGTCCGCCGGGTGATCGACGGGATTGTGGGACGGCGTTCCTAACCGCCGGAAATCTCCGCAATTGTCTGTCCTAGAGCAGGGTCGTTGATCGGAGCTGTTTACGCAGGGCCCGCTGGTGTTTGAGATCGTGTTTACGAATTCGCCCAGCCCACAGTCGGCCTGAGGGTGGGTCCCCCTAGCGAGCGCCATTACCAACCCCTGCCTTAGCCGCCATCGCCGCGGCCTTCCTGGCCTTGAAAGGACGCCACGTTTTCCTTTTCCTTTTCATGGTGCGAAATCTAGCTGCCTTGACGGTGGTCGCTCCCGGCAAAGCTCCGGGATGGAGGGCGGTGATGACAGCCGCCGGATTCTTGTCGATCACCGTGAGCAGCGTGCGGGCTGGCGCCTCTGGCGTACGCCGTCCGCCTTCCCAATGCTTGATGGCATCCAGACTGAAACCGAAGGTGTCGGAAAAGCGGGATTGAGTCATGTTGAGCTTGTTGCGGATGCTTTTCACATCGACTTCATCCGGCACATGCACCTTGAAGCCTCTTCGCTCTCCTGCAAGAAAAGCTTGAACCTCATCCAATCCAGTCATGAGCTCTTCAAACGCAGTCTTCATCGTCTATCTCCGGTAGCTGTCAAAAATATCGTCAGCGCGCTTCTTCAGGGCGTTGCGCTCGGCCTTGGTCAGGTTGGTCTTCCTGTTCTTCGGAAAAACGGTAATCAGGAAGGCCGGGAATTTGTCGTTGCGCCAGATATACACAACCCGCGCCCCGCCGCTCTTGCCCATGCCTTGGCGCGACACGCGAACCTTCCGGAACCCGCCCGTCCCCGACATCACATTGCCGCACTGCGGATTCTCCGCAACCATGGCCACAATGTCGTCGCGCTCCCGCTCGCTAAAGAGCTTGCCGGCGAGGGCGATATAAGAAGGTGTTTCGACAACGGTCTGCCTATTCATCTTGTACTCCAATGGACACCCCCGGTCAAGAGAAATCGTGTGCCATTGGACACCACACCCGAAAAGTGAGCAGCGCTGCAATAAAGCTCGAGATCTTTGGCATGAGGAAGGTATAAAGGCGAGAGCCTGCGGAAAATGTGACGGCGCACCCGGTTAATGTCGTACGGGACCGGTGGGCATGTCTGTGACGGGGCGCACCGATGGGGAGTGATGAAAAATCAGGAGTCTCGACAAACCCGCCCCGCCCAAGCTCAGGCCTGCACCAGCCGCACACGCGCTTTCTTCGAAGCCCGCGCCAAGTCCTCGTCTAAGGTTGCAAGCGGCAATCCGTTATCCAGAGCCAGATCGAGGTAAGCCGCATCGTACGCGGTTAAGCCGTGCTCGCGACTGAGGCGCTGGATCCTGCCAAAAACAACTCCAGCGGGAAACTGTTCCAGCACGATGGGGAGCGTTGCCAGGTCGTCGAGGAAGCTGCGCACCAACTCTTTGGAAATGCGCTTGCGCTTTTCTCCCACCAGCAAGGCGTTCAGAACCTCGTGCGGCCAGAATGAGGGCGCAACGGCGGTGTCGCCTTGCTTGAACATGCCGGCGACACGCTGCGCGGTGGCGGCATTCTCATCGGGAAAACACCAGGCCAGGACGACGGAAGCGTCGAGGACAAAGCGGCTCACCGGCGTCCCTCGTTGATCAAATCCTTGATTTTGAGCCCTCGCAAAGAGAGCCGGTGGCGTCGGCCGAAACTTGCCAGCCGTTCCACCGCTTCCGAGGCGGAAGCGCCCTGGACCGACATGCGCTTCTTCAGAAGCGCGCCCAGCAGCCGCGAAACGCTGGTATCGTGGCGCGCGGCCTCGATTCGGGCCCACTGGGCCACGTCTTCTTCCAGGGTTACGGTTACGTTGCGCAAACGGCGAGTGGACGACACGAATACAGTGTAACACGAACTTCGTGTCGTAACGGGAGAATTCGAAAGCCGGCGGGGAAGGGTTGCCGCTGCCGAGTCGCGGGGCTTCCTCCCGCCGGACAGCCGAGGGCGGCTGTCCCTACGCAAACGCGCTAGGGCGCTCCGTAGAGCTGCCGGTACACGTTTGCATTTCGCAGGATGGCTTGCACGTATTCGCGGGTTTCGGTAAAGGGGATGGACTCGACGAACTCTTGCGGATCGCGGTAGTGGCCCTGGCTCAGCCAATCTCCTACGCGGTCGGAGCCGGCATTGTAGGCGGCCAGGGCGTACTCGAACTGTCCGTTGTACTTGTCGACCATGTCTTTGAAATAGCGCGTGCCGAGTTGGAGGTTCACGGCTGGGGTAAAGAGCTGCGGCGCGCTGTATCCCTTGAGCTTGACTTGTTTCGCGACCGTCTTTCCTGTTTTCGGCAGAAGCTGCATCAGGCCTACGGCGTTGGCTCGGGAGAGAGCCAGTGCGTTGAACTCGGACTCCTGCCTGATGAGTGACGCTACCAGATAAGGATCGAGGCCGTTGAGCAGCGAATACTTGCGCAGGTCGGTCCAATAAGCTTTGGGGAAAAGCGCTTCCCAGTAGGGGCGGGGCAGGTCGGGAAGGTCGACGGCGAAATAGTTCGGCGTCGAGTGCTTCATGATTTCAATGCCGCGATCATAGCGGCCAAGGTCCTGGTAGACGCGCGCCATCTCGGGGGGCGCCCAGGTTCCACCTTCTTGACTGGCGGCGGCCTGCAACTCGCGCACCGCCATATCCGCTAGCCCGCCGTTGGAAAGCAGGCGCGCCCGTTCTACGCGCAGATTGTCGTCGGGAGGATCGGTGGCGGTAATTTTTCCCGCGGTGGAAAGCGGAGAAATGTGGTCGAGCAAGGCGTAGTGTGGCGCGTCTTCTTTTGGTGCGGCCGGCAAGCCTTTCAAGCGCTGGCGGCCGAGTTCCGCGTAATAGTAGTTGCGAAAGCGATCGGAGAGTTTCTGGTAGAACGCCCGCGCCATCGCCGAGTTGCCTTCTTCTTCGGCGAGACGCGCGCGCCAGTAGAGCGCGTTGGGAACTTCCGCGGAATCGGGATAGAGCGCGATTTGGTGCTCGAAACCTTGCCGAGCCTCTTCGATTCGGAGTTGCCGGAAGGTCAGCCACGTGGCCTTCCAGTGGGCGGAAGAGGCGTGCCCGCCATTCGGAAAGCGCTGCTGCAATTCGCGGAAGAAGTCGATGGCGCGATCGTAGTCGCGCTTCAGCAGATACATGTTCCCAGCCGAAAGCAGCGCTTGCTCCAGCCACGGACTCGCCGGACCAAATTGCCGCAACTCGTTGACGGTGTGTTCGACGGCCTCTTCATCGCTGGTGGAACGCTGGGTTTCGCTGAGCAGGTAGAGGCGTTCGGCTTCGGAGGCGTCGCCGGTTTGCGCTCCCATGGCGGTCAGAATCTGGCGAGCGTCGCGACTGCCGCCGCTTTTTTCGAGGGCTCCCGCAAGAGCCAGTTGGATTTGCGGGCGGTCCGCGGGGCTGACTTCCGCTACGAGTTCACGGTAATCGTGGGCCGCATCGGCGTAGTGCTTGGCCTTGAACAGCAGATCGGCGCGCGTGCGGCGCTCGGCGACGGAACCGGAGATGCCTAGCTTGCGCAGTTCCGATCCCGCCGCATCGGCTTCGAAACTATTGGGAAGGTTGAAGTGCACGTTGCGGAAAGCAGTTGCCGCCTTCTCTTTGTCGCCCGCCGCCTCATAGGCGCGCCCGATGGCGAGTTCCACATCGGCGCGCACGGGGGCGCGGTCTTTTTCCAGCAGAGCGGCTGCCTCCTGGGCGCGGCCTTCCTCCAGCAAGGCGTTGGCATAGACGAGGTGGGCATCGCGGATGAGAAGGGAATCGGGAAAGTTCTTGCTGAAATCGGCTAGCGTGGAAAGCGCCTCGGCATTGTGCGCCGTTTTCAGGTAGGCGTCGCCGAGGTGATAGGCAACGTAGTCTCCCAGTTCGCTGGCGCCGGCCTTGGCTCGGTTGAACGGGTCGATGGCTTTGCCGTAGTCGTGATCGAGGGTGCGGGCGTAGCCGACTACCAGCCAGGCTAATGCTCCGGCATCTTCTTTAGCATGGCGGCGGGCGTAGGCTTCGACTCCGGCATAGGCGATGGGAGTGCGGCTCTGCAACAACTGCTGCGCCATGGGACGAAGATTAGCGGAGGCGACAAAGGCCTGCCGGACGCGGCGCACGTGGGGAGAGATGGTTTTGCGCTTCTTCTTGTTCTTAGCACCGGCGGAAGCGGCGGTCTTCTTCTTGACTGACGGGCTTTTGGCTGGCGTGCTTTTGGTTGAAGCGGGTTTGGACGTCGCGCTTTTCGACGTTGTGCTCTGGGCGGGTGCGCTCGCAGCGGGAGACGGGGCAAGCTCCGTCTCTACAGGAGATTTGGACTGGGCGACCGCGGGCGGCACAAAGGCGAGCCAGACCGAGGGAGAAAATTGCAACGAAAAAATTCCAGCGAAAACCAGGACTGCAAAACGGCGCACTCAAACCCTACCTACTGCCGAAAGTTGGCACCCATGATGGAAACATCGTCTTCTGCGAGACTTCGTATTATTTCATGTTGAAAGTAATTGCCGGAAGCGGCAACCGTGTTCCCGTAACGCTTTTGGTACGTGGCACGGCTTTTCTCGATCGCATCTTTCAGACGGTCGTAGAGATCTTGATGTTTCCGGCCTTCGGCAACCTTGGCCTGATTATAGAGTTTGATTTCGTCGGCCAGCAGGCGGGCAAAACGCTGCGCCTTGCGATGGACTTCCTGATCGTCGGCCGAGGTGGAGGAAACCGGCAGCGTCTCGGGTGTGGCCTCCGTGCCGGCGTGACCGATGGGGAGCGGCTCGGCCAGCGCAACCTCCCCGGCGGAGCTCGCAACGGACGCCGAGGCTTCGTGTGCAGACGCTGCGGCTGCCATCGCGAGGCCAGGCGTATGCGAGGCGAAGGGATCGTTGAAAGCGGGCGCCTGGTGCATCGGAGCTTGTTGTAGCTGCGCCTCGTCCGTTGGGACGCCGTGACTGTCTGCATGCGTCGCCGGCGATTCCTTCTGCGCTTGCTTGCGTAGCGAGTTGACCTCGAGCCATGCGCTGGTGGAAAGCACGAGGAGTTCGAGCGCGCCGGTATCGAGCGCGCCGGCCGCGTCGGCTCCGCTATCGGCGTAAACCAGGGCGGCAACTTTCTCTTTCAGGATCAAGGGGAGAATCCGGCCCTCACCGCTGGCCGGGGTTCCAACTGCTTGCAGAAAACGCGCGTCGAGGTCAGCCACCGGAACACTCGCCACTGCACTATCCCCGATGGCGCGGCCGATCGCACGCGTGACCGCAGGAGCGTTCTCGTCGAGAGCGAAATCCTTGACCGCATCGTCGTGGGCAAAGCCGCGTCCCTGCCAACCGGTGGCATGGCTACCCTTGACGACAAAGAGCGCGACTCGGGCCGCATAGCGGGAACTGGTATCGAGCAAGGCGCGCAGAGTCTCCCGCTGGGAGGTGCCGAGTTGGATTTCGGCCACGGCGCGCGCCAGATCGGCCGGAGTGGACGCGGCATCGGAACTGCTGGGCTCGGCGGGTGCGGGCGCGGCTGCAATCTCTTCCATGACCCGGCGGACAATCTCGGCGCGCAGTTGGGCTGCGTGGCTTTCTAGAACCTGGCCGACAACCCGCTCCACGATTGGCTCAATCGAACTTGGCTCAATCCGACCGCGCTCCTTCATGCGTCCTCCGGGCATGCGTACTCCGAGGTAAACCTTTGGGGGAAAAGGAAGCAGCCCTCTAACCCTTGATTATAAGGCCGCTTACCGGCGTTCTCGGGACACCTTGGTACGTGGCCGCCAGTACCCAGTTGCCAGTTGCCAGTCGCCAGTAGTCAGCGACCGCACTCGGGTGTCTGTTCTGCGTACCGGGTACTGCGCATAGCTACTTTCAAGTACAATAGCATTTCGAGAATCGGTCGTGGTGTCGGAAAAATCTGCATCAAGTTACGAATGAGTACCATCCAACCCAACGTAGAGCAGCCGATCAGCGAAGAAATGGCGCTGGTGCGGCGGGCCAAGCGCGGCGACGATCAAGCGTTTGAAGAATTGGTACGGCGCTATGATCGCAACGTTTTCCGCATTGCCCAGCACATTACGCAGAATCGCGAGGACGCGGAAGATGTAGTGCAGGAAGCGTTCCTCAAGGCGTATGGGAACCTGGCGAAATTCCAGGAACAGTCCAAGTTTTATACCTGGCTGGTGCGGATCGCGGTCAACGAAGCGCTGATGAAGTTGCGCCGGAGAAAGCCGGAACGCACGGTTTCTCTGGACGAAGAAGTAAAAACCGAAGACGACTCGCTGCCCCGTGAGGTTGCGGATTGGAGCCCCAATCCTGAGCAGATGTACAACCAGGCTCAGTTGCGGGACATTCTGACTCGAACCATTCAAGGGCTGCCGTCGGGATTCCGGACGGTGTTTGTGCTCCGCGACGTGGAAGGTCTCTCGACCGAAGAGACGGCCCAGGCGCTGGAGTTGAGCATCCCGGCGGTGAAGTCGCGGTTGCTGCGGGCGCGCCTGCAATTGCGCGAGCGGCTCAACCGCTACTTTCAGAAAAAAGCGAGTGGAGATGGCGACCAGTGAAGTGTTCTGAGTTTCTCAACGAGCTGACCAACTATCTCGATGGCGTGCTGGACGCCCGGACCAAGTCCGAACTCGACGACCATCTGGCGTGGTGTCACAACTGCTACGTGGTCTGCGATACCACTCGCAAGACCATCGAAATCTACCGCGACTCGGAGCTCTACGAGTTGCCGGAAGATTTGCGCACGCGGCTCCGGTCGGCCATCATGAGCAAGTGCTCGGCCCACAAGAAGTCCGAGCCGCCGAGCAGCTGAACGCCGCGCTCCGGGCTCTACTCGCTTCCTCTTTTTTATAAGTCCCACTGCTCTCCCTGTCATTCCCTGAATACCTGCAAATGCCTGATTCCGGGGTGCCTAGGGGAAGTACCCGCGGAGCTACCCGTCGTCAGAACCTTTTCCCGCACAACACGAATCTAAGTAGTTAGAGCTCGTTCTTGATATTCACGCGAAGGGGATGAGCCAGTTTTGTCGCTCTTAATTCTGTGGAGGTCACCCGATGATTTCGAAGATGTTGGAAGCCATGTTTGGTTGCCGGCACGCTCGGTACAGTTTTCCTATCACGATACGCGCCGGTTCGCGTCGCACTCCAACGGCCCAGCGCATGGGCACCTACGTCGCCTGCCTGGACTGTGGCAAGGAATTTCGCTACGACTGGCATGAAATGAGGATCGTGGGATCGCGGTCGAGAGAAGTGGCGCACTCCATGGTTACGAAGCAAGCCACGAAGGAAGCCGCGTGATGGTCGCAGGATAAAACCCGCTCTCCCCCCAAGAGCGCGTCGTTCGCGGCGTTTTGCGGCCAAAAGTGAACATTCCCCGTTAGCCTCTCCCAGTTCTTGCTCCGCGTTCTGTTCCGGCTTTGGTCAACCTTTGGCCGGCGCCGAAATTTCCCTACCTCCCCAGCCCCGGAGGAGCGCATAATGGAGCCGGCGCCGGCCCGCGGAGCATGCTTCGGTCCTCGATCAAGAATCGAGAAGCGTTCCCGCTAGCGGTCGGACGGGAGGTGTCTGTGCCTCTTTCCATGCTTCGGGAATTCCTGGATCGTAACCGCATTCAATACCTGGTGATCTCGCACTCGGTGGCTTACACAGCCCAAGGGATTGCCGCTCTCACCCACACGCCCGGAAAAGAGCTGGCGAAAACCGTGATGGTCATGGTGGATGGACGTCTCGCCATGGCGGTGGTGCCGGCTTCGTTCCGCGTCGATTTGTACCGGCTGAAGAAATATCTCGGGGTAGACTCGGTGGAACTGGCCAGCGAGCGCGAATTTCGCGACCGGTTCCCCGACTGCGAAACCGGGTCCATGCCGCCCTTCGGCAATCTCTACGGCATGGATGTTTTCGCGGACCAGAGTCTGGCCGAGGACAAGGAAATCGCCTTCAACGCGGGTTCGCACCGGGAGTTGGTGCGCATGAGGTTTGCCGATTTCCGCGATCTGGTGAAACCGGCCATCATCCCACTGGCGGCGGGCAAAGCCCATAAGTACGCGGCTTGAGTGCTGCGGCGAGCGGGCCTCTTCCCCGCGCGAAGCGGCTGCCGCCTGATGCTCTCGGCATCCGCTTGAGATTGGCACGCGGAACCGTCGAGAGAGCGGTTGAGGGATAAATCTGTCCTGTCTTGTTTTTTTCATACAATCTTCACGAATCGCTGTGTTAGATTTGCCCCTTAACCCAAAATTTCCTGGAGGAAAATGAATTGGGCAAGGACATGGTCCCCAAGAAGATCTTCTTCACCAAAGGCGTGGGGAAACACCGGGAGCGTCTCACCTCCTTCGAACTCGCCTTGCGCGACGCCGGCATCGCCGCGCAAAACCTGGTGCGCGTCTCTTCCATCTTTCCGCCCAACTGCAAACTAGTTCCACGCGCGCAGGGACTCACCTATCTATCTCCCGGAGAAGTCGTATTTGCAGTAGTTGCCGAAAACTCGACCCACGAACCGCACCGCCTGCTGGCTTCTTCGATTGGCGTCGCCATCCCCGCCGATCGCAATACCTATGGATATCTGAGCGAACACCACTCGTTCGGCGAGACCGAAGACGCCGCCGGAGACTACGCCGAAGAACTCGCCGCCGAAATGCTGGCCACGACTCTGAATGTGGAGTTTGATTCGGACCGATCCTGGGACGAGAAGAAAGAGATCTATCGCATCTCCAACAAGATCGTCCGGACGGCGAACGTTACGCAGTCGGCGGTCGGGGATAAGCGCGGGCTGTGGACCACGGTGATTGCGTCGGCCGTGCTGATCTTCGATTGATTGTGCTGGGACGATTACCCCTTCTCCGCGCTTGACGTCAAGACGACGTCGTAGCTAGCCACGGAGCTTTCCGCCCTTGATGAGGTCGGCCTTCACCTTAGCGAGCGGAATGCGCTTTTCGTGCCGCCGCGACCGGGACATCAGCACATCTTCGATGTCCTCCCAGAGCGCCCTGTGCTTCTTGAGGTCGATTACGGCCGCCGTCCTGCGACCCGCTTCGTCGGTGATGAACTGAATTCCGGTCATGGGCAGCGCTTCTCCTTACGGTTGTGTGGAATCTGCCCTCACCCTAATTTCGACGGCCCGCGCTGTCAACGGGTATAACCACAAACCTGTCGCGCCCGAGACGCGGCAAGCCGCGTCTCTACAGTGTGACGATCGTCTTTTTCGCGGCTGGCTTCTTCTCCAGCCGCTCCAGCACGGCGGCTACGATCAGCGGCAGACCTACTGTAGCGTCCACAAACACTTCCCCAAACTTCCCACCTTCTGCCGGAGGCACAAACTTGCCCCACGACACCGCCTCGCTGTAGGGGCTGCCCGAAAGGCCGCCCCAGTAGACCGGCTCCGGACAGATACGCAATCCATAGTGATAGCGCTTCAGCGGCAGGTCTTCCCCGCCCCGGCGGTGGCGCAATTCGATGAACGGCCCGAACTGCTGCGACCAGTTGCGCGGAACGCCTCCGCCGATGGTGAAGATTCCCAGCCGCTTCTGGCTGAGCAGGGTTGCGGCGAAGTGCTCCAAGTCTTCGAAGGGATCGAAACGGAATCGCGCATTCCCTTTCTTGTCGCGTTCACGGTTGGTCAACGCGTAATCCAGGCCCAGCTCGGAATCGGAGAACGCGGGAACAAATACCGGAACATTCTTCTCGTAGGCAGACTTCAGAATGCCGCGTTGTCCCTTGGCATGCTTGGCCAGATGCGCTCCGATCGCGCGGTTCAATTTGTACGAGCACATCACTTCGTCCGCGTCCCAGCCGCCGAATACCGCAGCCATCACGCGCTCCACGTCGTCGAGATTCTGCTCGGGTTCGAGCGTGTCATAGACGCGGTTGTATCCGGCTTCGTAAAGTTGCTCGTCACTGAGGTCGGGATTATGCCGGAAATGGGCGCGCCCGGTCGCTTCGACCAGCCCATGCGCCATCAGCGCGCCGGTCGAAACAATCGCGTTCACAATGCCGCGATCAATCAACTCGGCAATCACCAGGCCCTGCTTGGCCACGGTCATCGCGCCGGCTAGCGTCATGACGACAAAGCATTCCTGGTCGCGCGCCATCGCCTCCAGCACGTCGGCGGCTTCGCCGAGCTGGCGGCCGGTAAACGCCGTTTTCGCCATCGCGCGCACCAGGTCGTCAATAGACCGGATCTTGCCGGGATCGAGCGGTTCCAGCGGAATTAGGCGGTCCGCCACCGGATCATGCAGCTTGCGATCGATGCCTGCGCCCTCGTGATGATGGCCTTGCTTCGTGACACTTTTGTGCTTCAAGGAAGAGCCTCCAGAACAAAAACTGATTTTGACCGAAGAAACAATTTACTAGAAGTGAGAGAATCGCGGCGAACTGCTTTCGCTCCGCATCGAGCACTTTGGTATTCTAGAGCGCGATTACACATCCGTAGAGACGCGGCTTGCCGCGTCTCCGCTGAGTTCGGAGAAAAAGTGCCAGAAAAGTTCACCGTCGCCCTAATCCAAATGTCGTGCGGCGCCGAGCCGGCCGACAATCTGGCCAAAGCGCTTGACCGCGTTGCGGAAGCGGCGCGCAAGGGCGCGGACGTTGTCTGCCTGCCCGAGCTCTTCCAGACACAATATTTCTGCCAGCGCGAAGACGCCGCTCTGTTCGATCTCGCGGAGCCAATCCCAGGCGCGGGCACGGAGAAGCTCGCCGCAGCAGCCCTGAAGAACAAAGTCGTGCTGATCGCTTCACTCTTCGAGAAACGCGCTCCCGGCCTCTATCACAACACGGCCGCGATTTTCGATTCCGATGGCGCACTGCGCGGCATCTACCGCAAGATGCACATTCCCGACGATCCGCTCTATTACGAAAAATTTTATTTCACTCCTGGCGATCTCGGCTTCAAGGCTTTCGACACGTCCGCCGGAAGACTCGGCACGCTCGTCTGCTGGGACCAGTGGTATCCGGAAGGCGCGCGGCTCACGGCTTTGCAGGGAGCGAGCATTCTGTTTTATCCCACAGCGATCGGATGGCATCCAGCCGAGAAGGCCGAGTTCGGCGAAGCGCAACACGACGCCTGGCGCACCATCCAGCGGGCGCACGCGATCGCGAACGGCGTTTATGTCGGCGTGGTGAATCGCGTTGGCTTTGAGACTGGGAATATTCGCGGCAATTCTGCGCCGGGCAAAGGGCTCGAATTCTGGGGAGGGTCGTTTTTTTGCGATCCCTTCGGGCGCGTGCTCGCGGAGGGTTCGCATGATAGCGAAGAGATCCTGCTGGGCGAGGTGGACTTGCGACATCTTGAGGAGACGCGGAGGAATTGGCCGTTTTTGCGCGATCGGCGGATTGACAGCTACGCGCCGATCACGAGCCGCATGTTGGATGAAAAGTGAGTTCCAGACGGTCGTTGATTTGGACCTCTGATTTGGACCTCTGGTGTCTTGGCCCCCTTGGTCGCGGTCTTTTAAAGTCAAAGACTTAGCGGCGGGACATGGGCCAGGTCTTTGAGAAATAAGGACTTAAAGCTAACGTATTTATTATTCAATCACTTACATGGAAAAAGCACGCTCTGCACGAAAACTTCCCTCCGCTCTCGGCTACCGCATGCCCGCCGAATGGGAACGGCACGAATCCACGTGGCTCGCTTGGCCGCATCTCAAGGGCGATTGGCCGGGGAAATTTGAGCCCATCCCGTGGGTCTATGCCGAGATCATCAGGAATCTGGCGTGCCACGAACGCGTCGATCTCATCGTCAACAGCGAGCGCGCCGAAAAGAGCGCACGGGCCGTGCTGGAGCAGGCCGACGCGCTCTCCGACAACGTTTGCTTTCACCGCTGGCGCACGGACCGGGTATGGACCCGCGACTCCGGCTGCATCTTTCTCGCGCCGCCTGCCGATCACGCCGATTCTGGACTGCTTGCCCTGCACTTCCAATTCAACGGCTGGGCGAAGTATCCGAATTACAAGCTCGATGAAAAGATTGGCGCGCGCATGGCCAAGGCCGCCGGCGCGCGCGTGGTACGACCGGTCTTCGTTGATCCTTTCAATGAAGACCACCGCGTCGTTCTGGAGGGTGGATCGATCGACGTCAACGGCTGCGGCATTCTGATCGCTACTGAGGAGTGCTTGCTCTCCGCCACGCAGCAGCGCAACCCGCCCATGGACCGCGCGGCCTATGAACAACTGTTCGCCGACTATTTTGGCGCGCCGTCCGTGATCTGGCTCGAAAGCGGCATCGCGGGCGACGACACTCACGGCCACGTCGATGACATCACCCGCTTCGTCGCTCCGAATACCGTGGTCACGATGGTCGAGCCGAATGAGCAGAGCGAGAACTACGCGCCGCTGTATGCGAACCTGGGCCGCCTGCGGAACGCTCGCACCGCCGATGGACAGAAACTTGAGATCATCGAGATTCCGATGCCGCGTCCGGTGGTGTTCGAAGGCCGCCAGTTGCCCGCCAGCTACGCTAATTTCTACATCGCGAATGGAGCGGTGCTGGCGCCGGTCTTCAACGATCCGAACGATCGCATTGCGCTCAACACGCTGGCGGAACTGTTTCCGGCGCGCGAAATCGTACCAATCTATTGCGGCGATTTGATCTGGGGATTCGGCGCGCTGCACTGCATGACGCAACAGCAACCAGTGAATACGTAGGGACAGCCGCCCTCGGCTGTCCGTTCAGGTAAGGCCTCGCCTCGGTCTTGAGCACCGCGAAGACTGGCGAGCTTCGCTCGCCTGGACAGCCGAGGGCGGCTGTCCCTACGTGGATCATTTACACTTCTAGCCGTGAACGCCGAGATCATCGCCGTTGGGTCTGAGTTGCTCACTCCGCATCGCCAGGACACCAACTCGCTTTACCTCACCGAAAAATTGAACGACTTGGGCGTTGAAGTGCGCTTCAAGAGCATTGTGGGCGACGACGTCGAAGGACTGACTGCGGCCGCTAAACTCGCCATGCGGCGTTCGGACATCATCATCTTTAGTGGTGGGCTCGGCCCCACGGAAGACGATCTGACGCGCGAGGCGGTGGCCGAGGGGCTGGGGCTGAAGGTGCAACGCGATCCGGCAGTCCTCGCGAAGCTCGAAGAGCGGTTCGCCAAGCGCGGCATGAAAATGTCGGCCAACAACGCCAAGCAGGCCGACATCCTGACCAGCGCCACGGTGATGCCGAATCCGCTCGGCACCGCGCCCGGCCAGTGGATTGCCGGAAAGTATGACGGAGAGGAGCGGCTGCTGATGCTGCTCCCCGGGCCTCCGCACGAACTGAAGGCGCTGTTTGAGGCGGAGTGCATTCCGCGACTGCGCGCCCGCATTCCGCCTCAGCACATCGCGATTCGCACGCTCAAGATGGCGATGATGCCGGAATCGCAAGTGGACGCGCGGGTCGCGCCGATCTACAAAACTTATACCGACGTGCAGACGACGATCCTGGCGGGCGCGGGCGAGATTCAACTGCAGCTGCGCTGCCGCAAAGATTCGCTGGCGGAAGCCGAAGCGCGCGTCGCGGAACTTGCCGAGAAAATCGAGGACGAACTTGGCGACGCCATCTTCTCGCGCAAGGGGGAAACCATCGAGCAGATCGTCAGCTATCTGCTGCAAATGCGCGGCATGACGCTGGCTGTAGCCGAATCCTGCACTGGCGGCTTGCTGGCCGAGCGCATCACTTCGCTCAGCGGTAGTTCGCGGTATTTTCTGGGCGGCGCCGTGGTGTATTCGAACGAACTGAAAACGCAGTTTGCGAACGTTCCCAAGGCGATGATCGACCGGCACGGAGCGGTGAGCCGCGAAGTGGCGGCGGCGATGGCGGAAGGCATTCGCAAGCGCTGCGTGGCGAGCTACGGAATCGGAATTACCGGAGTCGCCGGCCCGAGCGGGGGAACCGAGCAGAAGCCCGTGGGCCTGGTCTACATCGCGCTTGCGGGCGAGGAAGGCACGCAAGTGGTCGAGCGCAATTTCCCCGGCGATCGCAAGCGCATTCGCCAGTTCGCAACCCAGCAAGCGCTGGAGATGATCCGCCGGGCGCTGGTGTAGGGCACGTTATACGTAAATAACTATGAGTGTCATCTTGAGCGAAGCGAAAGACCTCTGCATTGCGCCGCCGAGTACATAGGTCCTTCGCTTCGCTCAGGATGACAACTCGGATTTACGCCATAGAGAAATGCGAATATTCATCGGCATCGATCTCGACCCTGAAATCCGCGGACGGATCTCGCGCTTCCTCGAAGGGGTGCAGGGATTCGCGCCCGATGCGCGCTGGGTGCGTCCGGAGTCGCTGCACATCACGTTGAAGTTCATCGGAGAACAAACGCCGGAGCGGGTGGAGGCCATTGCCGAACGTTTGCGGCGGGTTAAGGGCGGCGAGTTCGAAATTCGCTCCGGCGGCTATGGATTCTTCCCTACCGCGAAGGCTCCGCGGGTATTCTGGATCGGGATTCACGCCGGACCGCAACTCGCCGAACTGGCTGGGAGCATCGACGTGGCCACGGCCGAACTTGGCATTCCGCGCGAGGACCGGCCTTACAGTCCACATCTGACCCTGGCGCGGGTCGGTGGCAGATCGGGTTCGCCGAAATGGCGCAAAGGCGACGCGCCGAACACAACGTTTGCCGTGCTCGAAAAGCGGCTGGCCGCGATGGGCGAGATTGATTTCGGGACAATGACGGCACGCGAGTTTATTCTTTACCAGAGCCAGCTTTCACCGAAGGGATCGCAGTACACGAAGCTGCAACGGTTCTCGCTGAAGGCGTGAGAGTAGCGCCGGCATCTTGCCGGCTGTCACGAGGGCGTCTCGCCCTCGGATCGGCGGGCGAGGACGCCCGCCGGACAGCCGCCGGGACGGCGGCGCTACAGTCGACTGCGTTCTGCTGATTGACCAGATGAACACGTACGCGTATCTCATCGCCGCCGTCGTAGGCTACCTGCTGGGAGCCATCCCATTTGGCTATCTGCTGGTGCGTGTTCTCAAGGGCGAGGACGTACGCGCGACCGGCAGTGGCAACATCGGGGCGACGAACGTGGCCCGCACGTCGCCCGGGCTTGGGGCTGCGACTCTGCTGCTGGATGCCGCCAAAGGTCTCGCGGCGGTTCTGGTGGCGCGGGTGCTGTTCAGCGGACCGCATCAACCGCTCATCATGACCACGGCAGCGTGCTTTGCCGTGCTCGGCCATCTGTTTCCCATCTGGCTCAAGTTTCGCGGCGGCAAGGGCGTCGCCACCACCTTCGGAGCTTTTATTCTGCTTACACCGAAATCTATTTTGTGCATGGTGGGCCTGTTCTTGATCCTGGCGGTCGCGTTCCGCTACGTTTCGCTCGGGTCCATCTCGGTGGCAGCGTCGTTCCCACTGCTGGCGTGGGCGCTCGGCGAATACGCGGATTCGCGGCAACTTGTTTTGATCGCCGTGGTTTCGGCACTCGTCATCTGGAGGCACCGCCGAAACATCGGCCGTCTCGCCACCGGAACGGAAGCAAAGTTAGGTCGAAAGTCAGGAGCAAAATCCGGAACTCCAGGAGCAACCCGCGGATGAGCCGCATTGCCGTCATCGGAGCAGGCGCGTGGGGCACGGGACTGGCAATCGTCCTCGGACGCAGAGGGACACGCGATTTGCAGCACGAGGTCCGGCTCTGGGCCAACGAACCCGAAGTTTGCGAGAGCATCGCAAGCAGCCGCATCAATGAGCGCTTCCTGCCCGGCTTTAAGCTGCCCGAATCGATTGCGGCGACCAGCGATCTGAACACCGCCCTCGACGCCGCGGAGATCGTCGTCAGCGTGATGCCCTCGCAGCATTGTCGAGCCCTGTTCGAACGCATGGCGCCGGCGCTTCGCCCGGAGATGCTTTTCGTCAGTTGCACCAAAGGGATCGAAGACGGAACTCTGTTGCGCATGACGGAAGTGATTGGCGATGTCTTGCGCAACCGCCAGTTCACGCCTCGCGTGGCGGCGCTCAGCGGCCCGTCATTTGCCAAAGAGGTGGCGCGCGGCGATCCGACCGCGGTAACCGTGGCATCGGTCGATAGAGAAGTGACGCGCGCCGTGCAGCAGGCATTCAACGATTCCCGCTTTCGCGTTTACACCAACGACGACGTGATCGGGGTGGAGTTAGGCGGCGCGCTGAAGAACATCATCGCCATCGCCGCCGGCATATGCGATGGTCTCGGCCTTGGCCATAACTCGATCGCGGCGCTGATCACGCGAGGTCTCGCCGAAGTGGCGCGCCTGGTGGTGGCTTGCGGCGGCCGCCTCGAGACCATGGCTGGACTCGCTGGGCTGGGCGATCTGGTTCTCACCTGCACCGGAGATCTCTCGCGCAACCGCAGCGTCGGCGTGGAACTGGGCAAGGGCCGCAAGTTGCCCGACATCATAGCGGACATGCATGGGGCAGTCGCGGAGGGCGTTTTCACCACCAAAGCCGCGGTGGGATTGGCGCGCCAGAAGCACGTCGAGATGCCGATCACCGAGCAGATGTTCGCCATCCTCGAAAACGGCAAGGCGCCGCAGCAGGCCATCGAAGAGCTGATGACGCGTGCGGCGCGGTCGGAAATTTATTGAGTGTGGACGGGAAGGCAACGGGACGCCGCAGTTTGGGCTTTGGACTTCGCGGTTGCACAAAATGAGCGCAACCCTGCGGCGTCCAAAGTTCTTGCCCTCGAGAAGAAATGGAATGACGTTTATAAGCGAGGGGATATCGCAGCCATGAATTCTCTGCTGGCTGACGATTTCATCATCACCGTTGAGGACGGGAGCACCTTCAGCAAGCCTGGATACATCGCGCACAACGGAGACTCTGCCGTGCACGTGGAGATTTCAGAAATGTCGGATCTGCAAGTTCGCATGCACGGCAACACCGCTGTGGTCACGGGCGCATACCACGAGAAGGGCACCGAGAAGGGTAAACCTTACGAATACCGGGATCGCCTCACCGACGTTTGGGTGAACCTCAACGGCAGGTGGCGGGTAATCGCATCGCACTACAGCCTTCGCGCCAATTAGTGATGGGAAACACATGAGGAAGCGCGTTTGCCCGAGCCGAGCTTCTTCAGCTGTCCTTAAACAAAGTGATGCGCCTTCGATAACCAAATGCTTTCAGCATGCCGCCCGAGCGTAGAGTTGAGCCATGAGGCCGTTAGTCCCGATGCGGCGAAAACGCATACCGACTGGTGCTCTTCCAAGTCGCTCTTGGCGCGCTCCATCTCGACGTTCTTGTAGGCCGCAAGCTCCGTGCTGCCGCGAGAATACGCAGCGAAACGAGCCGCGATGTAGTTGCGGCGTCTAGATTCAAAAGCTCGTTCCAGCTCCTTACACATTGGACAATCCATACCTATGCCTCCGGCAGATGCATGCGTGGGGGGGCATGGTGAACCCCTCTAACGCTACCGGTTGAGGATCTCGCGCTCGGCGTGGAGCCAGTCCTGTTCGTCTTGGCCGGGTTTACAACCACGGCTTTCATACAGCTCATAGGCCCGTTCTCTAATCCTGTCTTGTGATGGGACGGTGTTTGGCATCCTCGCAACGTTGCTAGGAAAGCTCTTCGGGTCGACGACGATCTTTGGCTGCGGTTGTTTTTGAGTCTTGAAACTGCTCATGGGGGAACCCTTCTTGTGGTTCGGAACTAAGGGGGGGCTTACTTCAGATGAGCTGACTTAGTCCAGGAAACCTGAAAGAGGAGGAAAAGTGCTCACTCAATCTCAACCTTACGCTGAATCGTCAGGCTTGTCCAATTTGGAAGGAGCTGGTTGCGGCAATTCTCGATCTAAATTCTTGTTGGCGAAATATCGCGTTTACACTCATTGCCCCGGTCATGAGCGTAAAGCCTGGTATGTCAACCATCAGCTTGCCTCCGCTTCCTTCTGCCGGGTGTACACTGTGCATCTTCGGCCGTTCGAAGCTCACGCAAACTATGCCGCCACCAGCACCTCGTTTGCGCGTCCGGTTGTACTTATGGCTCGATCGCTGGCTCCAGCGATGGGTGCGGCTGTTCGGCGTATTGCACGAGGGCTTCTGGCTCGGCTGTCTCGACCCCGAAGATCTGACCGCTGTAACCATCCGAAGCTTTCAGCAGAGCTGCATGTACAGCGGCCGGGAACACAACCAGTCTGGTCTTTTCCCCTGGGAGCGGGAGACCATCGACCGCTTCTTCCGGCCAGGCTCAAGAATTCTGGTCGCCGCTTGCGGTGGGGGCAGGGAAATTATCGCCCTCCACCGCCTTGGGTTCCAGGCGGATGGCTTTGATTGCACTCCACGCCTCGTCGAGACTAGCCGACGGCTCTTGCAGGAACTCGGCATCTCCTCCAACGTCACGCTCTGTCCGCCGAATGACGTGCCACGGGAATTGACGCCGCACGACGGCCTCATCGTTGGGTGGACGGCGTACATGCAAATCCCCGGGAGCGCACGCCGCATCGCATTTCTTCGAAAGCTCCGCGCCTCGGTGCCGCCCGACTCCCCTATCCTCGTCTCGTTCTGGGTCAGAGAGGGAGCGTCGGCCGATGAAGACAGAACCTTCCGGCTCGCGAAGTGGTTTCGATCGCTACGAGGCCGGCGCGCGGAGCCCTTGGAACCCGGCGACCACGTGACCAACCGCGGCTATCACCACTGTTTCGCCAAAGAAGAGATCGAAGCGGAGTTCAAGGCAGGCGGATTTCGGATGTGCCACTACTCCCAGGCGGACCACCCTTATGCGGTGGGTGTTGCGGAGTAGAAGACCTCATTCTCCACCGGCCAAACCGTCCCGCGTGGTGAGAAGCGTAGGGATCGAACGCCGGATGGTGCGCTGACAACGTGCGCACGCCCCATCCTGAAAACATGGCGTCAGCCATCCGACGCTTCCCTACTCGCGAATGTAGAAGCCTGACGCCCGTTTATTTCTTGTATTCAAGGATGAGTTGCTGGAAGCGTGGGTCCGACTTGAGCGATGCGAAGTACGCGCTGTTGTCAATGGCGCCGAAATCCGCGAACCCGCTTTGAAACGCTTTCTGCATGGTGTCGAGCGCCTTACTGCGATCGCCTTTTGCCGCATACGCCGCACCCAGCCAGTAATACGAGATGCCGGAAGGTTTGAAGTTTGCGGTCAACGCCTTTACTGCTTTGTCGTACTCGCCCTGCGCCAGGTACACCTGGCCCACACCCATGTTTGCGGTGCTTGTGCCTCGATTGATCTGCCGCATTTGCTCGAAGGCCGCGAGCGCCTCGTCGTAGCGCTTTTGCAGCAAGAGCGCACGCCCGAGGTGGTAGTAAGCGGGGTAGAGAGATTGCTGCAGACGAATGGCTTTTCGCGCAGCCGCTTCCGCCCCAATGGCGTCCGGCGGCTGTTGATAACCAAGCGCCCAGGAGAGTTGGTCAGAGGCATAGCCGCTGTTCGGATCCAGGTCAGCCGCAGTGCGGTATTCGCGCGCGGCGCTCCCATAGTCATACTTGTCGGAATAGACGGTACCCATGGCCACGTGTGCTTCGGAGAGGTTGGGATCGATGGCAAGAGCACGCCGGGCGTAATTTTCGGCTCGTTGCAGGTGTTCCGGGTTGGGTTCCAGATTACGATATATCTGACCTTCCACCCACGCCAACCCAGCGATTGCCGGAGCATAGTCGGGGTCTAAGCGCAGCGCCAGTTCGAAGTTCTTGCGCGCCGTCTCCAAAGACTCGCGCTGGTCAAAGGAAGCCACCAATGCGGATCCACGCAAGTATGCGTCATAAGCCTGTGGATTCTGCGTATACCGTTTCTGGATTGCCTGCTGTTCCTGCGGCGTGAGCTTCAGATTCAGCGACTGCGCAATCTTCAGCGCCGTCTGCTCCTGCAGCGAGAAGACGTCTTTCATCTCGCCGGTGAAGTCATCCGCCCAGACCTGGAAACCGCTGTTGGCGTCGATGAGGTGGACGTTCACCCGTACTTCGTCGCCTGCCTTCCGTACCGAGCCCTCAAGGACGTATCGCACCCCGAGAGCTTTACCGATTTCCGTTGGACCACCCTTTGCAGCCACGACGGCCGAGTGTGAAGCGATGTTGATCCCCTGGATTTTCGAGAGCTTCGTGGTGATCTCATCGGTCATGCCGTCACTGAAATAGTTGCTGTCGCCTTCAGCACTGAGATTCTGTAATGGCAGAACGGCGATCGAGGGCCTGCTAGCAATGCTTACGGGACTGGGCGCGGAACGCTCGTGCAACCAGCGGTAGCCGCCGAACCCTAACCCCAACACGATCAACGCCGACGCCAGGCCGAGCAGCATTTTGAAGCGAGGAGCCGTCTGCGGCTTGGTGGAGGCTTCGAAACGAGTGCCCGATTCCGAGTCACGTTTCAGCCGTTGCAAATCGGCTCGCACATCGGCGGCGTGCTGGTAGCGCAGATTCCGATCCTTCTCCAGGGCCTTGTGGATGATCTCGTCCAGCTTGGGCGGCAGGTTGGGATTCATCTGCACCGCGGACGTGGGAGCCGCGTCCAGAATGGCCTTAAAGATGACTCCCGAGCTTTCCCCACGGAAGGGCAACTGCCCGGTGGCCATCTCATAGAGGACGGCTCCAAACGAGAACAGGTCGCTTCTGGCGTCCAATTCTTTCGCACGTACTTGCTCCGGCGACATATAAGCGACGGTGCCGAGCGCGGAACCCGGACTGGTGAGGTGCTGTTCGTCAATCGTGGCGGTCATCGTATTCGCCGATGCAACCTGGATGGAAGAACCGGTCGCGGGCGTGACCTTAGCCAGACCAAAATCCAGAATCTTGGCGTGTCCGCGCTTGGTCACAAAGATATTGGCGGGCTTGATGTCGCGGTGAACGATGCCTTCGGCGTGCGCTGCGTCGAGCGCGTCCGCAATCTCGATGGCGAGCGACAGGATGAGTTCGCTTTCCAGAGGACGCCCCGCGATGCGGTGCTTCAGCGTAACGCCATCGAGGAACTCCATGACGAGGAAGGGATGGCCGTCTTGCTGCCCGATCTCATGGATGGTGCAGATGTTGGGATGGTTGAGGGCCGACGCCGACTGTGCCTCCCGCTGGAACCGGGCCAAGGCTTGAGCGTCTTTGGCGACGTCATCGGGCAGAAACTTCAGAGCGACAAAGCGGTGGAGGGTGATGTCTTCGGCCTTGTATACGACGCCCATACCGCCGCCACCGAGCTTCTCTACGATGCGGTAGTGCGAGATAGTCTGGCCGATCATCAGGGGCAAATCTTACGTGGGTGAACCTGGCAAGTCAATGAAAGCTGTGGAGTTGGCGCTATCACGAAAGGGTTGTTGGCATAACATCGCCGTTGCACTCATTGAGCGAGACGTGAGCGCACTGATGGGCTCTTATCGGGAACGGTGATGTCAGACGACCTGTACTCCTTCTAAAGCTTGCTTTCGAGTTTGATTTCCGCTGGTGTCGTTTCCCGTTTGGATGTGGCATGGGGCGTGGCAGAAAAATGCCAGCCCATGACGAGGCTGGCAAACGAGAACCGAGAACTGGCAACTGAAAACGGTCTTAGTTGCTTAGAACTTTCTCGCGCTCTTCGGCATCCTGGAGTTGCTCGCGAGGCGAAGCTGGCAGCGCGAAGTCCAGGACCTCGTCGATGGTCTTCACGTAGTGGGTCGTCAATCCCAGCAACTGCTCGGGCGTCAGGTCTTCCTCGACATTGGTTTTGTTGTCGGCGGGCAGGATCACGTCATGCACCCCGGCGCGTTTGGCGGCCAGCACCTTTTCCTTGATGCCGCCGACCGGCAGCACGTTCCCACTCAGCGTGATTTCGCCCGTCATCGCCGTCAGCGGACGCACCTGTTTGCCCGACAACAACGACACGAGCGCCGTGACGATGGTGACGCCCGCCGAAGGACCGTCCTTCGGGATCGCACCCGCAGGCACGTGAATGTGAATGTCGTGGTTGGCGAAAAATTCTTCGTCGATGCCCAACTGCTTCGCGTTCGAACGCACCCAACTCAATCCGGCTTGCATGGACTCGCGCATCACGTCTTGAATCTGGCCGGTGATGGTGAGGCCGCCTTTGCCTTTCATCTGGTTGGCTTCGACGAAGAGCACGTCGCCGCCCGAAGGCGTCCACGCCAGTCCGACTACCACGCCGGCACGTTTGGTGCGCTCGGCAATTTCGCCTTCGCTGCGGACCTTGATGCCGCCCAGAAACCCTTGCACGACCTCCTGGGTGATCACCAGCTTCTCGGTTTTCCCTTCCGCGATGCGGCGCGCCTGCTTACGGCAGATGGTGCCGATGGTGCGCTCCAGGTTGCGCACTCCCGCCTCGCGCGTGTAGTGACGAATAATGTGGCCGACGATCTCTTCCGGAAATTCGATCTGCTCGGCCGTGATTCCGTTTTCCTCGATCTGCCGCGGGATCAGGTACTGGAACGCGATGTGGACTTTCTCTTCTTCCGTGTAGCCCTGCAATTCGATAATTTCCATGCGGTCGCGCAACGGTTCGGCGATGGGATCGAGCATGTTCGCGGTGGTGATGAACAAGACTTTGGAAAGATCGAACGTCACGTCCAGATAGTTGTCGCGGAAAGTCGCGTTCTGCTCGGGATCGAGCGCTTCCAGTAACGCCGAGGCTGGATCGCCGCGGAAGTCGCGTCCCACCTTGTCGATTTCGTCGAGCATGAAGACCGGGTCTTTCGTCTCGGCGCGGCGTATGCCTTGAATGATCTGTCCCGGCAGGGCGCCGATGTAGGTGCGCCGGTGGCCGCGAATTTCGGCTTCGTCGTGTACTCCGCCGAGCGACAGACGCGTGAACTTGCGTCCCAGCGCGCGGGCGATGGATTTGCCCAGTGAAGTCTTGCCCACGCCCGGAGGCCC
>PKXK01000066.1:12763-13772 GCA_003132325.1 Acidobacteriaceae bacterium | reverse complement strand
GTTGATTGGGCGCTCTCGCATCCCGCAAGGGCCCGTGCAAAAGGCGGCGCAAAGAACGCGCCTTGGAAAACAAAAAGCCGTTTTCCACTTTCGCACCGGCCCGGCGACTACGGCGGGATGTTCGCATAGAAGAATCATGGTCGAGGTTTAGGCCGTATCGATGGTTGGTGGAACGATCTTCCACCGCAGGTGATTCAGCGTGAGATTTCCAGAGCCTTGGTCCTCAACCTCTCTGGCAAAACAAGCGGTGCCTCGGCACTGCCCAGGACATTTTCGCCTTGACAGAGCCTTCTCTCTTATCGAGGGACACCCTACGCCCAACGCACTGTCAACCAGCCGCGGTTCGGGAACGCCTGGAAATGCGCCACAGCCGCGGCGGTGGGCTGCTGCTGCGCAATTAATTGACAGACTGTTGACAACTCCATGACACAAGCAATGATTGCATCGGGTTAACTGGGCTTACTTGGCGAAACCCCAGGACGATTCTCTGACCGCTCACGGATCGGTCGATCACCCGACTAGAACCGCCATGACGACACGGATTCTAGTTGCCTCTAGCCGTCTACCGGAGGTTGCCATGATTTGCGGAAACATGCCTAGATTTGCAGCAGTTCGCACGCTCGTGTTAGCAGCATTATTTGTTATCGGGTTGGCAGCGACCACGCCCCTCCCAGCCCTCGCCGCGAATTCTGGCACATGGGCGAATACGGGCAGCATGAACACTACCCGCACAGCCCACAGCGCCACGCTGCTCCCGAACGGCCAGGTGCTCGTTGCAGGGGGCGAAAGTTCGGCCGGAGGACTCACGAGCGCCGAGCTGTACAACCCAGTTACAGGCAAGTGGACCTTCACCGGCAGCATGGCGACCCGCCGCTATGCCCACACGGCGGTGTTGCTGCCAAGCGGTGAGGTTTTGGTGGCCGGCGGGATTGTCAGCATCAGTATCCAAGGGGTCATTTCTTGTACTGCCACCGCCGAACTCTACAACCCGTCCACGGGCCGATGGACG